>JADCJL010000111.1 GCA_020247055.1 Acidobacteriaceae bacterium
CCCAGCGCGTAGAACGCCGAAGCCTTCACCTTCACGAGCGGATGCCGCGCCAACGCCGACAGCGCCCGGATGTCCGCATCCCGAATCGTCCCGTCGGCCCCGATCCGCGCAAAGTGATCAATCACCACCGGCGTGCGAGGAAACCGTTGACACATCTGGTCCAGCGCCGGCAGCGCCTCCGGCCCCAAGAGCATGCACATCGCCAGGTTCTGCTCGGCGCCGGCGCGCCACATCGCCTCCATGCCCGGCACCGCAAACTCCTTGCCGCCCACCAGCCGAAACCCGCGCACCCCCTGCGCGGCCAATTTCTTCATCTCCCCGGCCGGATCCGCCCCCCGGTGATCCACAATCCCCACCCCCCCGAACACCCCCGGATGCGCCCGCATCGCATCCAGCAGGTACGAGTTATCGAAGCGGTAAAAGCTCATCTGGATCAGCACGATCCGCTCGACGCCCACGGGCTTGGAGTGCACAAACAGATCCTCGGGCGTAAACCGCCGCGGCGAGTAGTCGCGCTCCCCGTTAGCCCGCGGATACCGCGCCACATCATCCGTCCAGATATGGACATGCGCGTCAATAAATCGTGCCATGGCATCCGCCAGTATACTGGACAGTAAATTCCATGAACGACGTTCTCCACACGCTCGCCGACCTGGTGAGAATCAACAGCATCAATCCCTCCTACGAAGGCGGCGTCGGCGAAGAGGAGGTGGCCCGCTACGTCGAAGCCTTTTTCGCCCGCCACGGCATCGAAACCTGGCGCCAAACCGTCGTTCCTGGCCGCGATAACGTCATCGCCCGCATCCCCGGCGCTCAACCCGGCCGCCGCATCCTCCTCGAAGCCCACATGGATACCGTCTCCACCGCGGGCATGACCATCGACCCCTTCGACCCCGTCATCGCCGACGGCAAACTCTACGGCCGCGGCTCGTGCGACACCAAGGCCGGCCTCGCCACCATGATGCACGCCCTCGGCCACCTGAAGCAGAACGGCATCACGCCCGCCTGCGAGGTCTGGCTCGCCGCCGTTGTCGACGAAGAGTACACCTTCCTCGGCGTACGCAAGCTGTGCGAAGAGCCGCTCCACGCCCAGGCCGCCATCGTCGCCGAACCCACCGAACTTCGCGCCGTCACCGCCGCCAAGGGCGTCCTGCGCTGGCGCCTGCGCACCCGCGGCATCGCCGCCCACAGCGCCAAACCCCACCTCGGCCGCAACGCCATTCTCGACATGGGCCGCGTCCTCGCCGCCCTTGAAGAGCCCATCGCCACCCCCGCCCACCCCCTTCTCGGCCCGGCCACCCGCAACGTTGGCCTCATCCGCGGCGGCGAACAGATCAACTTCGTCCCGGAGCTCTGCGAGATTGCGATAGACCGCCGCCTCCTGCCCGGCGAAGACCCCCACGCCGTCTGGGCCGCCACCAACGCCCGCCTCGCCGAACTCCCCGGCCTCACCCTCGAATTCGACCCGCCCTACCTCGCCGACGGCCCCCTCGAAACCGATCCCACCGCCCCCGCCGTCCTCGCCGCCCAACAGGTGCTCACGAGCCTCGGCCTCGACCCCGCACCCACCGGTGTCCCCTACGGCAGCGACGCCAGTAAACTCGCCCGCGCCGGCGTACCCAGCCTCATCTTCGGCCCCGGCAGCATCGACCGCGCCCACACCGCCGCCGAGTACGTCGAATGCGACCAGGTCCTTACCGCCCTCCGCTTCCAAATCGGCTTTCTCGAGACCTTCCGGTAATCCATCTCCTGGACTGTTTTGATGAGCGAGAAGCCCGCCCCCCTCGATCAGCCGGACCTCAGCCGCCGCGCCGCGGCCCTGCTTCTGGTCGCTATCCTCTTTGGCGTTTACTGGAAACTCGTCCTCACCGATCAGTTCACCTGGCTCGGCGGCCAGGATAACGTCAACCAGGTTCTCCCCTGGCTGCAGTTCCAGGCCCGCGAATGGCAAGCCGGCCGCATCGCTCTCTGGGACCCGTACCACTACGGCGGCCAGTCGCTCATCGGCCAAGCCCAGCCCGGCGCCGCCTACCCGCTCAACTGGCTCTTATTCCTGATGCCGCTCCGCGACGGCTACCTCAGCACGAAGGTCCTCCACTGGTATTACGTCCTCACGCACCTGCTGATGGCGGTGTTCGCTTACCGCCTCGCCCGTGAACTCGGCTGCCGGCGCTGGGCCGCCCTTCTCGGCGGCGTCGCCTTCCCGGTCACCGGCCTGCTCGGCCGCCTGGACTGGCCGCAGATGTTCAACGGCGCCACCTGGATTCCCCTTGTCCTGCTCAGCCTGCTCCGCGCCGCCCGCGCCGCCCGGCCCCTCCGCCCGGCCGCCCTCGGCGGCTTCGCCCTCGGCCTCGCCTGGCTCAGCGGCCATCATCAGATTCCCATCTTTCTCTCCCTCGCCGCCGCCGGCCTCTGGGCCTGGATGCTCGCGCGGAACCGCCGTCTCGCCGTTCCCTGCGGCGTCTTCTGGATCATGGCCGGAGCCGCCGGCGCCCTGCAGATCCTTCCCGCCATGGAGTACGGCCGCCAGGCCATTCGCTGGGTGGGCGCCCCTGAGCCCCTCACCTGGAGCCAGAAAGTCCCCTATAACGTCCTGAGCGAGTACGGCCTCCAGCCCTCTTCCCTGCTCGGCATCCTTTTTCCCGGCCTGTTTGTCCACTCCGATCCCTTTCTGGGCATCACGATCTTCACCCTGGCCCTCGCGGGCCTCGCCCTCGCCTGGCCCCACTGGCCCGCCCGCGCCATGGCCGCCGTCGCCCTCGGCGGCCTGTTCTACTCCCTCTCCGGCTACACCGCCCTCCACGGCATCCTCTATAGCCTTCTGCCCGAAGTCGACAAGGCCCGCAGCCCCTCCATGGCCATCGTCCTGTTCTCCTGCGGCGCCGCCATGCTCGCCGCCCTCGGGCTCGACCGCCTCCGCGACCATCCCGACAGCCCGTGGACGCCCCGCCTCCGCCACGCCGCCCTTGGCTTCGGCGCCCTCGTCTTCCTGCTCCGGCTCGGCCTCGCCAAAGCAAAAACCTTCGAACAGCGCGCCGACGACGGCGACCTCATGATCGCCCTCACGGCCCTGCTCCTCGGCCTCCTCCTCTACGCCTGGCAATCCCGCAACGTCACCTGGCCCGGGCTCTGCACCGGGGTCCTTCTGCTCGCCCTCGTCGAAATCAGCAACGGCGGCACCTCCTTCTTCTCCCACCGCTCCGGCGCCTCTACCCTGGGCCTGCTCAACGCCCTCCGCTCCCACGACGACATCGCCCAATTCCTCCGCCAACAGCCCGGCCTTCGCCGCGTGTTCGTGGACGATAAACTCATCCCCTACAACTTCGGCGACTGGCACGGCGTACCCCAGGACGGCGGCTACCTGGCCAGCATGCCGCTCAACGTGCGCCAGCACGCCCTCCACACCGCGGCCGCCCGGCGCCTTCTTGGCGTCGCCTTCGCCATCGGTTCCCAGCCCACGGAGCTTCACAAGCAGGAGGTCTTCACCGGCGGCTCCGGCCTCAAGGTCTACGCCAACCCCGACGTCTTCCCCCGCGCCTTCTCCGTCCACGAAGCGTTTCGCATCGCCGACCGCCGCGGCGCCTCGGACCATCTCAGCCAGCTCGAACCCGAAATGGCCCGCAAAACCTTTCTCGACGTCGATCCGCCCGCGCTCGAGGCCTGCGCCAATCCCGACCAGGTTACCGTCCGCAGCCACACGCCCGGCCGCGTCGTCCTCGACGTGAACATGGCCTGCCGCGGCATGGTCATCCTCGCCGATACCTACGCCCCCGGCTGGTCGGCAACCGTCGACGGCCAGCCGGCTACCATCTACGAAGCCTACACGCTCGTCCGCGGCGTCGTCGCCCCCGCCGGCGGGCACACCATTGAGTTCGTCTACCGCCCTCGCTCCGTGCTCGCCGGCGCCGCCCTGCTCGCCCTCGCCTCCCTGGCCGCCGTGCTATTCTCACTAAGTCCGAGGTTCTCCCGCTCCCGAGCGGGAGATTAAAAGGGAACCTGGTGTAACTCCAGGACTGCCCCGCAGCGGTAACAGGGAACGAAAGCGGCATCGACACACTGACTCACGAACTCGGGTTGGGAAGTAGCCGCCGGTAGGCAACATCGCCCTGAAGTCCGAAGACCTGCCCGGATCAGCCAACCCTGGCTGAATTCACGATGCCCTCGCGGGAGGGCAGGAGCGTAATGATATCCCTTTTTTTATTGTGTTTTGCTGCCCTCGACGGGATCGTCGAAGATCCCCAGGGCCAGCCGGTAGATGGTGCGCAAGTGCTGCTCTACCGCGGTAACACCGTCGACCGAACCCGGACACGGGCCGGTCGCTTCACCTTCCCCAATACCTCCGGCCGCGCCCTCATCGAGGTCACCGCCGCGGGCTTCCGCCGCGTCTCGCGGGAGGTGGAAACCAATCAGGTCATCCGCCTCGAAGTCGCCGGCGTCGACCAAAGCATCGTCGTCACCGCCGAAGGCGTGGCCCAAACCCTCGACGAAGCCGCCAAGTCTTCGAGCCTCCTCGACGCCGACGGCCTCGCCCGCCGTAACGAAAACAACGTCGCCGAAGCTCTCCGCGATGTCCCCGGCCTGCTCATCCGCAACCTCGGCGGCCCCGGCCAGCTCACCACTATCCGCTCCCGCGGCCTTCGCGCCGAAGCCACCGCCGTTCTCATCGACGGCCTCCGCTTCCGCGACGTCGCCGCCATCCAGGCCGACGCCAGCGGCTTCATCGGCAATCTCAATCTCATCAACCTCAGCCGCGTCGAAGTCCTCCGCGGTTCCGGCTCCTCGCTCTACGGCACCAACGCGGCCGGCAGCACCATCAACCTCGTCTCCGACTCCGGCGGCGGGCCCGCCCACGGCGGCATGCTCGTCGAAGGCGGCGGCCTCGGTCTCCTGCGTGCCCGCGCGAACGCCGCCGGCGCCTGGAAGAAACTCGCCTACAGCGCCGGCCTGCTCCATCTCAACGTCCGCCACGGCATCGACGGCAACGACCCCTCGCGCAGCTCCGGCGCGCAAGGCTTTGTCCGCTACGCCCTCTCCTCGGCCACCTCCCTCTCCGGCCGCCTCTGGCTCTCCGACGACTTCGTCCTCACCAACGCGAGCCCCACCACCAGCGGCATCCCCACCGCCAACTGGCCCGCCGCCGGCATCATCCCGGCCATTCCCAGCCGCACCTACCTCCCCGGCCGCGACGATCCGGACAGCCGCCGCTCCGGCCGCTTCTCAAGCACCGCCCTCATCTTCCGCCACGTACTCGCTCCCACCCTCGATCTCCAGGCCAGCTTCCAACGCCTCCACACCACCCGGAACTTCCAAAACGGCCCCGCCGGCCCCGGCTTTCAACCCACCGTCTCCAATCGCAGCGACTTCGACGGCAACATCGACACCGCCGACGCCCGCCTCAACTGGCGACCCGCCCCCTGGTGGACCCTCTCGGGCGGCTACGAGTTCGAGCGCGAAACCTACCGCAACGCCGACGATAACCGCGTCCCCAATGCCACCCGCGTCGCCGTCGAAACGAGCGCCGCCCAACGTTCGAACGCCCTCTATTTCGCCAGCCAGATGGCCTTCGCCAACCGGCGGCTGCAACTCTCCCTCTCCGGCCGCACCCAGGACTTCCGTCTCTCCCGCCCCGTCTTCGTCTACACCGGCAACGCCAACAACTACCAGAACGCCGCCGTCGCCACCGCTCCCCGCGCCTGGACCGCCGACGCCGCCCTGGCCTACTTCTTCCCCCGCTCCGGCACCAAGCTCCGCGCCCACGCCGGCAACGCCTACCGCGCCCCCGGCCTCTACGAACGCTACGGCTCCGGCTTCTTCTTCAGCTCCGCCCTTGGCGGCGTTGTCTATAGCCCCTACGGCGACCCCCGCCTCGCCCCGGATCGCTACAACTCCCTCGACGGCGGCCTCGACCAATACCTGTTCCGCGATAAACTCCGCCTCAGCGGCACTCTCTTCTACACCCGGACCGTGTCCAACACGCAATTCGACTCCTCGGCCAGCATCGTCCGCCCCGCCACGGACCCCTTCCGCCGCACCTCCGGCTACTACAACGGCCCGGGCGGCATCTCCCGCGGCCTCGAAACCACGGTCGAACTCCGCCCCCTCCGCGGTACCATGCTCCGATCCTCCTACTGGTTCATCAACTCCGACACCGACCGCGACATCACCGTCCGCGGCCTCTGGGACGCCCTCGGTATCCCCCGCCACTCCTGGACGGCCCTCGCCACCCAGCAACTCGGCCGCCGCACCGAACTCACCGTCGACCTGTTCCGCTCCTCCAGCTACTACAACGCCTTCTTCGCCGGTACCGCCAGCCGGGCCTTTCTCTTCCCCGGCGCCACCAAAATCGACATCGTCCTAAGCCACGAACTCCGCCGCACCGACGCCTACTCGCTACGCCTCTACGGCAAAGGCGACCAGATCCTCAACCGTACTTATTACGAAAATGGCTTCCGCGCCGCCGGCGCCACCGGCCTGCTCGGCCTCCAGGTACTCTTCCGATGATCTGGCTCCTCCTGCTCGCCGCCGCCATCCCGGAACGCATCGTCTCGACGGCGCCCAGCTTCACGGAGATGCTCTACGCCGTCGGCGCCGGAGAACGCGTCGTCGCCGTCTCGACCTACTGCCACTACCCCGCCACCGTCGACCGCCTCCCCCGCATCGGCACCTACCTCGAACCCAATGTGGAGGCGATCCTCCGCCTCCGCCCGGACCTCGTTCTCGTCCACGCCGAGCACCCCCAAATCGTTCGCCAACTCCGCGCCGCCGGCATCGCAACGCTCGCCCTCCGGAACACGACGCTCGAGGAAACCCTCCGCTCCGCCACGGCCATCGGGCAAGCCGTCGGCCGCCCCCGCGAAGGCAGCGCCCTCGAAACCAGGCTGCGGCAGGGCCTCGACGTCATGCGCCGCCAAGCCGTCCGCCCCACGCCCCCCACGCTCCTGTTCATCGTCGGCCGCACCCCCGGCCGCCTCGACGGCATGCTGGCCGTGGGCAAAGGCTCCTATCTGAACGACCTCATCGCCGCCGCCGGAGGCCGCAACGTGCTCGCCGATTCCCCCGTCGCCTATCCCAGAATCTCCGTCGAAGGCGTCCTCCGCCTCAATCCCGACGTCATCGTCGACATGGGCGACATGACCGACACGCAGGGCGTCTCCCCCTCCCACACCGCCGCCGTCGTTCGCCTCTGGAACACCGTCCCCGGCCTCCGCGCCGCCCGGAACCGGAAGGTCTTCGCCGTCGCCTCCGACATCTACGTCGTCCCCGGCCCGCGCGTCCTCGACGCCGCCGCCGCCTTCCGCACCATGCTCCAATGACCCCCCTCGCCCTCGAAGCCCTCCAGTTCGCCTACCCCGGCCAGCCGCCCGTCCTCCATGGCATCGACGCCGCCGCCGCCGCCCCGGCCGTCATCGGCATCGTCGGCCCCAACGGCGCCGGCAAATCTACCCTGCTCGATCTGATCGCCGGCCAGCGCTCCCCCACCGCCGGCCAGTGTACCCTCGGCAGCCAACCCGTCCACCGGATGCCCCGCGAACTCCTCTGCCGCCAGATCGCGCACGTCCCCCAACTCGTCCCCGCCGACGTCCCGCTCACCGTCGAACAGGTCGTGCTCACCGGCCGCCTCCCCCACGGCTCCGGCCTCTTTGAAAGCGAAGCCGACTACGCCGCCATGGAACAGGCCCTGCTCCGCACCCGCCTCACCGCCTTCCGCGGCCGGCCCTTCGCCGCCCTCAGCGGCGGCGAAAAGCAGCGCGTGCTCCTCGCCGCCGCTGTCTGCCAGGCCGCGCCCATCCTCCTGCTCGACGAACCGAGCGCGCACCTCGACCCCGAAAACGAAGCCGCCATGTGGGAACTGTTCGGCGAACTCAAGCAGACCGGCCATCTCGTCCTCGTCGTCACCCACCACCTCGCCCTCGCCGCCCAGCACTGTGACCGCATCTGGCTACTCAACCACGGCCGCCTCGCTGCCGACGGCAGCCCCTGTGAAGCGCTCGAACCGGCTCGCCTCGAACAGGTTTTCCGCGTCCCTTTCCACTGGCACCAGAACCCGGAAGGACGGGTCTTCCTCACCTATGGCCACTGACCCCCGCCGCCCCATCACCGCCCGCCTCGCCGTCGCCGCCGCGGCTGCCCTCGCCGTCACCGTGCTGACCCCCTTCCTCGGCGGCTCCGGCATGGACTACGGCAAACTCTGGCGCGGCGAGTCCCCGGACTGGGAGATCTTCCTCAACCTCCGCGTCCCTCGCACCCTGCTCGCCTTCCTCGCCGGCGCCGCGCTCTCGCTCGCCGGCGCGCTCTACCAGGCCGTCCTCCGCGAAGCCCTCGCCACTCCGTCCAGCCTTGGCGTCACCTCCGCCGCCGCCCTCGGCGCCGTGGCCGCCATCGCCCTCGGCAGCGGCGAAGAGACCGGTTTCCCCCTCGTCTGGATCGCGGCGCTCGCCGGCGCGGGCCTGGTCATCGCGCTCGTCGCCGCCCTCGGCCGCATCCAGCGCTTCTCCTCGTTCACCCTCCTGCTCACCGGCATCGCCCTCAGCGGCATCTCGACCGCCCTCATCCTGCTCCTGCACAGCCTCGCGGGCATCACGCGCTCGTTCCAGATCGCCCACTGGCTCATGGGCGGCATCGACGCCGTCTCCTACCCCGTTCTCGCCGCCCTCGCCGCCGCCGTCGCCCTCGGCGCCGTCTGGAGCTTCCGCCAGGCCCGCCTGCTCAACGTGCTGATGCTCGGCGAAGCCTGGGCCGCCGGCCGCGGCATCGACCATCGCCGCCTCAACTGGCACAGCTTTGCCGTCGGCGCCTGGCTGGTCGGCACCGTCACCGCCATAACGGGGCCCATCGGCTTTGTCGGCCTAATCGTACCCCATCTGCTCCGCCGCCTCTGCGGCCCCGACTACCGCCTGCTCCTGCCCCTCTCCCTGCTCGCCGGCGGCGCCTTCCTCGTCCTCTGCGATACGCTCTCCCGCACCGTCCTCGCCCCCGTCGAGATCCCCGTCGGCGTCACCACCGCCCTGCTCGGCGGGCCGTTCTTCGTCTGGCTGCTCTGGAGCCGTTAGCTCGCCCCGCGCGCCGCCTTCTTCACGTCAATCGCCAGCCGCTTAATCTTCTGGTTCAACGTCGACAAGGGGATCCGCAGCATCTCCGCCGCCTCGGTCTGCGAGAAGTTCACCGTCTCGAGCACCTGAAGAATCCTCTGCCGCTCAAACGCCGCCACGATTTCATATAGCGAAGCGTCCGCCGGCACGTTCCCCGTATCATCGGTGCGTATCTTGATCCCGCCCGAGTGCAGCAGCGTATCCGGCAGCACCGTCACCGGCACCACCGTCTCGTTCGCCAGCACGACGGCCCGCTCGACGGCGTTCTCCAACTCCCGCACGTTCCCTGGCCAGTTGTGCTCCATCAACAACTGCAGCGCATCGGGTTCAAACCGCAGCATCGACTTCCCTTCGTCGTTCAGAAACTTCCCGTTCTCCTGGCAGAACCGGTCGAAAAAGTGCTGAATCAGCGCAGGAATATCTTCCTTCCGCTCCCGCAGCGGAGGCAGCGGAATGTTGATCACGTTCAGCCGGTAGTAAAGGTCCTCGCGAAACCGCTTCTCCTCCACCAGCTTCTTCAGGTCTTCATTGGTCGCCGCCACCAGCCGCACATCCACCTGCATGACGTCCGTCGACCCGAGCGGCATGAACTCCCGCTCCTGAATCACTCGCAACAGCTTCGCCTGCGTTTCGAGCGAGATATTACCGATCTCGTCAAAGAAAATCGTGCCCCGGTTGGCAATCTCAAACATGCCCTTGTGCGAGGCAATCGCCCCCGTGAACGCTCCCTTCACGTGGCCGAACAGCGTCGATTCGAGCAGATCCGGCGGTAGTCCGCCTGAGTTCACCGCCACAAACGGCTGCTCGGACCGCGTCGAGTTCGTGTGGATCGACTTGGCGATCAGCTCCTTACCCGTGCCCGTCTCCCCGGTTATTAGAATCGTCGCCCGCGACGGCGCCACCTGCGCTACCAGGTCGAGCACCTTCAGCATCCGCTCGCTTTTGCCGACGATATTCGGGAACGAGTACCGCTGCTTCAGCGCCCGCTTGAGCTCCGTGTTCTCGCGCTCCAGTTGGTTCTTGGCAATCTGCCGTTCAATTTCGAGCAGCAGCTTTTCGTTATCCCAGGGCTTTGAAAAGTAGTCGTTCGCCCCCGATTTGAGCGCCTGCACCGCCACGTCAATCGAGCCGTAGGCGGTAATCAGAAAGATCGGCGTCGCCCGGTCGCGCTGCCGCACCTCGGCCAGCACCTCCATGCCCGACTTATCCGGCATCATCAGGTCGAGCAGCACCAGGTCGTAGGTGGCTTGCTCCATGCGGCGCAGCCCGGCGTTGGCCAGCGGCGCCAGCTCCACCGTGTAACCTTCGAGCGTCAGCAGCGTTTCAAGCGACTCCCGAATATCTTCTTCGTCGTCGATGATTAAAATACGGCCCTTAGGGGCGGTGGGCATTCACGGTTTCCTCAACGGGTTTCAACACCAGCGGAAAGGCGAGCGTAAACCGGGTGCCTTCACCCGGAGTAGAATCCGCCACAATCGATCCGCCGTGCTCTTTCACAATACCGTAGGTAATCGACAATCCGAGTCCGGTTCCCTTCTTGGCCCCCTTGGTCGTGAAAAAGGGATCATAAATCCGGTGCAGCAACTCGGCAGGAATCCCCTGCCCGGAATCGACCACCTCCACCCGCGCATTGTCGCCCTCGGTCGCCGTCCGCACCTCCAACACCCCACCCGCCTCCATCGCGTCCCGCGCGTTCAAAAACAGATTCAGAAACACCTGCTGCAGCTTGCTGCTGTTTCCCCGGATCACCGGCAGCTGCCCGTCGAGCCGGTGAATCACCCGCACTTGCGCCTTCTGCAACTGCGGCTCAATCAGCGATAGCGTCTCCCGCAACACCCGGTTCAAATCCACCTCGTCAAACTCGGTCGACCCGGTGCGCGAAAAGTTCAACAGGCTGTTGACGATCTCGCTAGCGCGAAACGTCTGCTTGGCGATCTTCTCAAGCAGGCGGCTCTTGGCCTCGTCCCCGTTCACCTGCTTGGCCAGCATCTGCGCATAGGTGGAGATCACGGCGAGCGGCGTATTCACCTCGTGCGCCACCCCCGCCGCGAGCAACCCGATCGAGCTCAGCTTATCCGCCTGCACGAGCCGCGTCTCCAGTTCCGCCCGCTCGGTAATATCGTCGAAGATGATCAGCCGCCCGATCTGCTCCTGCTCTTTTGAAATCAGCGGCGCCACGGCAATGTTCACCATCCGGTCCGTCAACTGCGCCTTGTAGATATGTTGAATGCCCTGCTCGCCCCGCGTCCGCGTCAGTTGCTCGCTCAAGGCGCCCGGCAGCAGCTCCCGCAGCCGCCGGTCCACGGCATCCTGCCGCCGGATCCCGGTCAACTGCTCCATCTGCGAATTCCAGCTCTCGACGCGATCCTCGAGATCAACCGCCAGAATGCCGACATTGATCGACTCGACAATGTTTTCGCTGAACTCCTTCAGCCGCTCCACCTCTTCGGCCTTCCGTTCGAGCGACCGGTACAGCCGCGCGTTCTCAATCGCAATCCCCACGTAGCCGCACAGCGTCACCAGCAGTTCCACATCGTCGGACGACAGAAAATCGCCCTTATCCGTCCGCGACACCCCCAGCCAGGCGATCACCCGGCCCCGCGCCGTGCAAGGAATGTAATAGGTTAGCCCTAACTCGGCAATCGTCTGCTTGACGCTCCCAGGCCACTCCCGCGCCAGCACGTCCACGAAGTTCCGCGTCCGCTCAAAAAAGAGATACGGCGTCTGCCCCGCCTCCGCCGACGACAGAAACGACAGATCCATCACCTCCGGCACCGGACGCGTCAACCCCGCCGTCATATACAGCCGGAAGCCATCCTGCTTCTGCTCATCGGACAGGAAAAACGCAAGGTGCTGAATCGACAGCGTGCGCAACAACCGGTCCGACACCGAACTCAACATCCGGTTCAGGTCCGTCTCCGCGCTCAACTCCCGCGCAAACTCAATCAGCGTCCGCCGGTAGTCGTACCGGTCCCGGTAAAACACATACCGGTCCAGCACCTCCTGCAGCCAGTTCCGGATCGGCTGAAACACAAACGCCGCCACCAGAATCAGCACCACCAGCGCCGCCGGCGACAGATCGTCAAACCGGGACGGCTGCTCCCCGCCATCGGGCCCCGCCGTCCGCCCGGTGGTGATCGAAACCAACAGGCCGTAGAACACCGCCAGCACGCCCAGCGTCGCGGCCGTGTAAACGTAACCCTGCTGGAAGATCACGTCGACATCCATCAGCCGGTAGCGGAAAATCGCGTATGCCCACGTCACCGGCACCAGCACCAGCGCCAAAACCGCCATCTCCATCCGCGCCGTCGGCACCACCCCCAGGGCGTAGGGCACCGCGTAGAGCAACGCAAACGGCAACACCCCCAACATCGCCCCGTTCCGCAGCCACTTCAACTGCTGCCGCACAATCGGGTCCTCCGCCCGCGGATACCGCACCGCCAGCACCGCCGCGCCCGCCATCTGGCCCGCCACGACAAACAGCAGCCAGAACCGGTCCATCATCCAGCGCAACTCCGTCAGCGGAACCCCCAAACGCAGGGTCCCGGAGGTGATCAGCACCCACGCGAGCGAAAGCACCGTCGCTGGAACATACAACAGCGCCCGCATCGAGCGCACCCGGAACGGCCGCGCCGGCTCGGGAAACGCCACCGCAAAATGGAAAAACAGCGTCGGCAGGTAAAACCCGGCAATTACATTCGCGTAATACACCACCTTATCGAAGTTATTCAGCTTCCCGGTGTAGTGGAACGTGTTCAGCACAAAGCTGGCCAGGCAAAGAAGGTAGAAATGCACCGCCCGATGCGCCGAGCCGCGCCGGAAAAACACAAAAAGCCCGATAAAAAGATACGCCGCGCCCACTACATACTGGTACAGCACCGCCGATCCCGCCGTCCGCGCCTCCACCACCACGGCCAGTTTCGTATCGAGCGCCACCGAAACACCCTGACGCGTCACCAGCCGTTCGACGTAATAATCGAGCTTTTTCCACGCCCCGGCCCCCGCCAGAATCTGCGCGACATCCGTCGCCCGCTCTACCGGCAGCGTTCCAATGCGCCGCAGCACATCGCCCTCGTGGATCCCAAACTTGTCCCCCGCCCGGCCCGGCGCCACCCGCAGAGCCACTACGGCCTGCGGATGCAATGGAGTCGACCGGTCCACCCAGGTCACCCCGTCCTCCGGCAGCTCAAACTTGTTCTGCTGCTGGAAGTTGATCGCCGCCGCAACAACCGCCGTCACCGTCAGAATGACGATGAACGCTCCAATCAGTTGTCGTTTGAGGTCAGTCACGGACGGGTATCTGCTCGAAAGAATACACTACGCCGAAGAAATTCCTTGCAATTGCTGGGCCGAAAGCGAAACCGTTTCCCCAAAACCAGGAAGCGCTTAATCTATCAGAAAATTAATCGTTCCGCCAATCGCCCAAACCGGTAAAAAGCCGCCGGAATATTCCAGAAACTGGAGAGCGCTACCACCCAGCGGATTGGCTATTGCCCCGCCAGTTCCCGGGCCACCGCCAGCGTCGCCTCGTAGTCGGGATGATCCGCTACCTCCCGGACATACTCCGCGTACCGGATCGTATTCCCCGCGTCAATCACGAATATGGCCCGGCACTCAATCCGTAAGTCAGGAATCAGCGTTCCGTACGCCTCCCCGAACGAAGCGTTCCGGTGGTCGGAGATCATCACCAGGTTATCGACGCCCATCGCGCCGCACCACCGCTTCATCGCAAACGGCAAATCCATCGAAATCGTGTAAAATTTGACGTTTGGCAGCGTCGACGCCGCGTCATTGAACCGCTTGGTCTGCATATCGCACACCGGCGTGTCGAGCGATGGCACAACGGAAAAGATGCGCACCGAACCAGCCGTATCCGCCAGCGTAATCGCCTTCATCGTCGCATCGACCGCCGAAAAATCCGGCGCCGCATCGCCAGCTTTCAACTCCGGTCCGGACAAATCTTTGGGGTTGCCGCGCATCGTAATTGCGCCAGATCGAGTCATGCTTTCAATATAGCCGATGTAGACTGAAGAACCAGTGACTCCGGCCATCAGTTGGGAACAAATCGCCAGTTTACTCGTCGCCGCCGTTGGCGGCGCCGCGATTGGGGTCGAACGCGAACGCTCGAGCCGCCCCGGCAACGACCACGCCCTGTTTGCGGGCGTCCGCACCTTCACCCTCCTCGGCGGCCTCGGCGGCGCCGCCGGCCTCCTCTGGGCCCTCGGTTTTGCCCCCCTCGCCACCGTCCTGCTCGCCGGCCCGGCCGCCCTCATCGTCGCCGCCTACATCCTCGCCAGCCGCAAGGACATCGGCAGCACCACGGAGATGGCCGCCTTCGTTGTCCTCGCCGCGGGCGTCTTCGCCGGCAGCGGCCATTGGCGCATCGCCAGCGGCATCATCGCCATAACCGCCGTACTCCTGGCCGAAAAATCCCAACTGCACGGCTGGGTCGAACGCGTCCCGGAAAAAGGCGTCCGCTCGGGCTTCCACTTCGCCCTCATGGCCCTCGTTGTGCTTCCCCTGGTGCCCGAAGGCCCCTTCGGCCCCTGGGGCGGCGTCCGGCCCCGCGAACTCTGGGTGGTGGTGCTCCTCATCTCCGGCTTAAGCTTTCTCGGCTACGCCGCCCGCGCCATCGTCGGCCCCGGCAAAGGCTCCGTGCTCTCGGGCCTGCTCGGCGGCCTCATCTCGTCAACCAACGTCACCCTCTCGTTCGCCCGCACCAGCGCCACGCAACCCCAGTCTGGCTACCCCCTCGCCCTCGGTGTCATCACCGCCTGTACGGTGATGTTCGTCCGCGTCGGCGTCGCTACCGCCCTGCTCAACCCCACGCTTGCCCTCGCCCTTCTCCCTTACGTCGGCCCGCCCGCCGCCATCGGCGCGGCATTCGCCCTCTGGGGACTCACCCGCAACACCGCCGGCGCCGAAGCCTTCACGGAAGCCGCCAACCCCCTGCAAGTCGGCGCCGCCCTCCAAATGGCCGTTCTCTTCCAGGCCGTCCTGTTCGGCCTCGAGGCCGTCAAAGATCTCTGGGGCGGCGCCGGCCTTCTCCTCTCCGGTGCGCTACTCGGCCTCACCGACGTCGACGCCCTCACTATCGCGATGGCGAAATCCGCCGCCGCCCCCACGCAGGCCGCCATGGCCGTCAGCGTCGGCTGCCTCGCCAACACCCTCGTCAAGCTATCCATCGTCCTGCTCGTTGGACGTGGCAACTTCCGCCCTGCCGCTGCGGTCGGTTTCGCTCTCCTGCTCGCCAGCGCTACCGCTGGCTTTCTCTTCGCCTGGCCCCGCTAAACGCTCAACACCGGACACGGCGACATCCGGATCAGATCATGCGCATTGGTCCGCAACCGGCCCATCACTCCCTGAATCCGGCCCCGCCCAATCACCAGCAAGTCCGCCTGGTGCGTCGCAATCGCCCCCAACACCCCCGCCACCAGCGTCGGCTCCTCAAGCACCTCCAGGTACTCCGGCAGATCCAACTCGGCCGCCACCGCCTGATACGCCGCTAACGCCTCCTCGTGCACCAACCGGTGCGCCCGCTCGGCCGTCGCGCTCGGAAACCGCGTGTCCAGCGCCGGATGCGAATACACAATCCGCAGCGGCGCTCCGAACCGCTTGGCCACCGCCACCGCCGCCTCGAGCACGTGCCGCGTCTGCGGGCCACAATCGATCGCGCACAACACATGCTTCGGCGCCGGCGCCGCCAACGCCGTATCGGCATGCGCGCTCGTCCACACCGGCACTTCGCTATCGTGCAGCACGCTCGCCACCACCGATCCCAGCAGCATCTGCCGGAACCGCGTGTACCCGTGCGTCGGCATCATAATCAGGTCCATCCCGTTGGCCGCCGCATACTCGACAATGGCCGAACCGGCCCGCCCGTCCACCTGCACCCGCCGCACCGGCAATCCGCCAAACGCAGCCGGCAGAAACGCATCCAGCCGCTGCTGCGCCGCCTCCCGCAGGAACTCCAGTTCGGCTGCCACGTTCGGCTGCTCAATCGCTACGACCGGCAACTCATGCACATGCAGCAGCGTCAGGTCAGCCTCGTAGCGCTGGGCCCACGCCACAACGGCCGGAACCAGGTTCTCGCAGGGCGCGGAAAAATCGACAGGGAATAGAATGTGGCGCATACCGTACCTCTAGCCTAACTCGATTGCGGCGATACAATAGGGACACCATGCTGCGTTGGCTGCCCCTTACTTTGCTGGCCCTCACCCTTCGGGCCGAAGCCCCCGACTTCCAGCGGGACGTCCGCCCCCTGCTCAGCAAGAAATGCATCGCCTGCCATGGCCCCGACGAGCACTCGCGGCAAGCCGGCCTCCGCCTCGACCAACCCCATGCCAAAGGCGCCCGCATCCTTGCCCGCGTCTCCCACCCCACCCGCCCCATGCCCCCCTCCGGCCCCCGCCTCACCCCGGCCGAAATCAAAACCCTCGAAGATTGGGTCGCCGCCGGCGCCCCCTACACCGCCCACTGGGCCTACCAGAAACCCAAACCCACCCCCGCTCCCGGCCACGCCATCGACTTCTTCGTCCTCCAGAAACTCACCGAAAAGAAGCTCACCCCCGCGAAAGAAGCCGACCGCCCCACCCTCGCCCGCCGGCTTGCTCTCGACCTCCTCGGCGTTCCCCCAGACCCCGCCCTCGCCGCCGAATTTCTCCGCACCGGCGACTACTCGAAATACGTCGACGCCCTCCTTGCCAACCCCCAGTTCGGCGAACGCTGGGCCAAAATCTGGCTCGACCTCGCCCGCTACGCCGACACCCAGGGCTACGAAAAGGACAGCAAACGCACCATCTGGCCCTACCGCGACTGGGTCATCCGCGCCTTCAACGACAACCTCCCTTTCAACGAATTCACCATTCGCCAGCTTGCCGGCGATCTCCTCCCCGACCCCTCCATCGACGACTTAATCGCCACCGGCTTCCACCGCAACACCATGACCAACACCGAAGGCGGCACCGACGACGAAGAGTACCGCGACCTCGCCATCCGCGACCGCCTCGCGACCACCGGCCAGGTCTGGATGGGCCAAACCTGGGGCTGCGCCCAGTGCCACACCCATAAGTACGACCCCCTCACCCACAAAGAGTTCTACCAGCTCTACGCCTTCTTTAACCAAACCGCCGACGACGACCACCCCTCCGACCGCCCCACCCTCAAACTTACCGACAAAGCCTCCACCCTCATCCTCAAGGAACTGCCAACCGACAAACAACGCAAAACCCGCATCTACGAACGCGGCAACTTCCTCACCCCCGGCGAAACCGTCGAAGCCGCCCTCCCGGCCGCCTTCCCGCCCCTGCCCGCGAAAGCTCCCCGCAACCGCCTCGGCTTCGCCCAGTGGCTCGTCAGCCCCGAAAACCCGCTCACCGCCCGTGTCACCGTCAACCGCTTCTGGAGCCGCCTCATGGGTCGCGGCCTGGTCGACAGCGAAGAGGACTTCGGCACCCAGGGCGTCCCTCCCACCCATCCCGAACTCCTCGACCATCTCGCCCTCGAGTTCCAAAAGGATTGGAACGTCAAGAAGTTACTCAAAACCATCGTCACCAGCGCCACCTACAAACAAGCCTCCGACCTTACCCCCGAGTTACGCGAAAAGGACCCGCAGAACAAGTACTACGCCCGCGCCGGCCGCTTCCGCCTCGACGCCGAAATGGTCCGCGACCAGGCCCTCGCCGCCGCCGGCCTCCTCAGCCGCAAGCTCTACGGCCCCCCCGTCATGCCCTGGCAGCCCGAAGGCGTCTGGCTCGTCGTCTACAACGGCGACAGCTGGGTCACCTCCCCCGGCGAAGACCGCTACCGCCGCGCCCTCTACACCTTCATGCGCCGCACCAGCGCCTACCCCTCGATGATGAACTTCGACGCTCCCACCGGCGAAGTCTGCACCATCAAACGCATCCGCACCAACACCCCCCTGCAGGCCCTCACCGTCATGAACGACCCCACCTTCATGGAGGCCGCCCAACACCTCGCCGCCCGCGCCCGCCAGGAGTCCCCCGCCGACCCCCTCGCCAAACTCTTCCCCCTCGCCCTCCTCCGCCCCCCTACCCCC
>JADCJL010000112.1 GCA_020247055.1 Acidobacteriaceae bacterium
GCGATGCCGCTGGTGATCTGGGCGAGGGTTTGGCGGTAGTCCGGGCGGCGGAAGACGAGGCGGTCGAGGGCGGAATCGATGGGGCCGGCGGCGAGGAAGAAGGCGTAGGCGGCGGTGAGGCTGGAAACGGCGAAAGCCGCCCCGAGGGAGGGGGCGGCCAGGAGGGCAATGAGGAGGAGCGCGCCGAGGACGGCGCCGCGTTTGATGAGGACATCGAAGAAGGTCGCGCGGGTTTGGAAATAGATCAGACCGGCGAGGCTGGGGAGCATGGCGAGTTGGGGCAGGAGTTGGTTGGGGTGGGTCCAGACGGTGAGATTAACCAGGAGGAGCGGAAGGAATGCCGTGGCCAGTGTGCGGATATCCGCGGCCGTGGCAGGGATGGTGAGCGGTTCCGGTTCGCGGTGGGGGGTGAGGTGGAGCGAGATCGGGGCCGCGGGGGCGCCGCCCCACCAGCGGGGGCTGACGTTTTCAGACTTGGGCAGGTTGCGGAACAGGGCGCCGAGCGTCAGAACGAAGATTCCGGCGGAGTTCAGGGAGAAGATCGCTTCGCCGCAGGTGAGGAGAACCGTATGGTGGCCCCTGATGAAGGGGATGGCCAGGTCGGCGTAGGCGAAAGCGACGGGGAGGTGGGCCAAGTGTCTGGCTTCGCCGACCGAGTCGAGCATGGACACGGCACAGGCCGAAAAGTAGTGGACGCAGAGGATGGCGACGATGAGTTGGGCGTAGAAGGCCGTGAGGGCCCAAGCGGGGCCGAGGGCGGCGAGGGTGTAGAAGGCCGTGAGCGTGAGCAGGATGAGCAGAAGGAGGATCGCCCGTCCGCGGAGGCGGACACGGGTGGCGAAGGCCGCGGCCATGGTGAGGCAGGCAAGGGCGAAGGCGGCATTGGCGATAGTGGCTATGGCTGGCATGGGCCCATCGTGCGGCTATTCGGGCGGCGGCGCGATAGAAACCATGGTAAGCGGTGCGAATGGGGTGGTGAGCGGTGCGAGGCTGGCGACCGCTGATCGATTCCTGTGGGTCTGGTTATCGGCGGGCTGGATGGATGGGCAACCGAGCGCCGTTTTGAGATGGCCGGTGCCTCATGTCGAAGCCCTGGCCCCGGTGCAATCGACCAAGCCGAATCAGGTGCCCGCATCGCGGCGAAGAGGGGCAGCCTGTCCGCACCGGCGTTGGCGCGGACCTGCCAGCGTAGGATCGGCCCCGTACCGGGGACGTTTCCGACGGGAGGGCCGCCAGCGGGGACGGCGAGGCGGAGTCCGAGCTATGGCCGGGACCGTCGACGGCTGACGAGACCGAGGGCGGCGAGACCAGTGGCCAGCATGGCGTAGGTGGAGGGTTCGGGAATCGCGTTGCTATTGCTGGTGATGCGGGCCTGAATGACGGAGAAGCCGAAGTCAATATCAGGCGGATTCAGCGAAATTGGGCCGTTGGACACCTCGTAGGTGATCGCGTTGGGGCCAGAACCGAGGGTGATACTCGGGGAGGACCAGGCGATGGAAGCGTTGCTGGTAAAGCTGCCCACGGAACCGGTGATTTGTCCGCTGGCGATGGAACCGTTGAGATTCTGGGGAGAGGACTGGTTCAGGACGATGTAAAGATTCAGGCCAATCAACGACTGCATGGCGCAGATGGCGGTGCCGTCGACGCACTGAATCTCCAGGTCCCCGAAGCTGGCTGGCGTGGATGGATTGGCTGTCACGGTACTGGAAGGGACCGGGTTATAGATGACTCGCAACTTGCCGATGTCCTGCTGCAACACGCCGCAACCGGCAGCGCCCACACAAAGCTCAGACGTTGCCGTGCCATAAGTGACGGTAGCCGCAGCGGCTCCAAGGGTCCCGAACACGCCGAGGGCAAGGGTCAGCAGTAGTGATTTCATGGTTCTCCAGAGATCGTTCTTAGGTCCTCAGGCTCTCGACGGGAGGAATAGTACTTTCGTAATGGAGCGAAGGACCAAAGTAGGATAAACCACGCGGTGCGGCAGGTCAATTGCGTTGCGTTTCCTCCGTTTTTCGGAACCCAATTGACCGCGCAGTACCGCCGCCGAGAGGATGCGGAACGAAGAGGTCCAATCCACGACCGGCGGAACGGATTCCGAAAATGGACTTGGACAAACCCAATCAGCGCCTCAACCAATGAGTTGCTCGGCGGAAAGCCAACCAAAGGCGTTCCGGTCGAAGACAGTTCTGCTGCCCGCTGCCTGGGGGATCAGAAAGTCATCGTGCGCTTGCTGAATTCGGATGAGGAATTGGTAAGCCGCCGTCGCCCGCTCCAAGCAGTGGTTCCAGCCCCAGGAGGGGGGCCATCGAGCCGATCCTCGTCGATCCGGACTGCACCACGGACAGAATCCGCAGCGCCGGCAACATCCTCCCGGCGCCCCGGCGCTTGTCCGAGCACCGCGTTTGTTTCGCCGGAGAGTCCCCCAGCGCCCTGCACCGCCCCGCCGCCCACGCGCGGTTGGACGGCAAACTCCGGTTCGTCAGCTCTTCCGGCGTGGGCGTCCCCCGTCCAACCCCTGCGCTTGCCCCCTCGAACGCGGAAAACAAGGGATCAGTTACACTCAGTCATGCGGTCAGTCCTGATCCGGATTTACACCGGGCTACTCTTCTCTCACTTACTCCTCTGGGGTCAGCCATCGCCCATCGCTTTCACGGGCGCCCGCGTCATCCCCATCGCCGGTCCGGAGATAGAAAACGGCGTTGTGGTGGTGCAGAATGGCCGCATTCTTTCCGTCGGCCCGGCCAACTCGGCCATCCCGAACGGCGCCCAGCGCGTTGATCTGCGGGGCAAAGTGCTCATGCCGGGGCTCGTCGATTCCCACTCCCACATCGGCCAGCCCGAGGGAGCCGACTCCTCTTCCCCCTTCCAGCCCGATGTTCGGGTCCTCGACTCGCTCAATCCCCGCGCCGCGTCCATCAAACGGGCTCGCGCCGGCGGCATCACCACGGTCAACGTCATGCCCGGCTCCGGCCACCTGCTCTCCGGCCAGACGCTCTACCTCAAGCTACGGGAGTCGCGGATCATTGACGATCTCCTGATCCGCCTCTCGGACGGCACCATCGCGGGCGGCATCAAGATGGCCAATGGCACCAATCCCCGGCGCCCGGCCCCTTTCCCCGGTACGCGCGGCAAAGCCGCGGCGATCGTGCGGGAGCAGTACATCAGGGCCCAGGAATACGCCGCCAAAGTGAAGGTGGCCAACGGCGACGCCGCCAAGCTTCCTCCGCGCGATTTGCGGATGGAGGCCCTGGGCGAAGCCCTGGCCGGCAAACGGATCGTCCAGCATCACACCCACCGCCACGATGACATCCTCACCGTGCTGCGCCTCGCCGACGAGTTCAAGCTGAAGGTGGTCCTGCATCACGTCTCCGATGGCTGGATGGTCGCCCGGGAAGTGGCCGCCTCCCCGCAGATTCTCGGAGCCTCGGTCATCGTCATCGACTCCCCGGGCGGCAAGCTCGAAGCCAAGGACGCCGCGCTCGACACCGCCGGAGTCATGGACCGCGCCGGCGTGCTGGTCGGGTTTCACACCGACGATGGCGTGACCGATTCGCGCTGGTTCCTGCGCTCCGCCGCGCTCGGCGTTCGCACCGGCATGGATCGCCGCAAAGCGCTCGAAGCCGTCACCATCGCCAATGCACGCCTGCTCGCGCTCGACCATCGCGTCGGCTCGCTGACCCCTGGCAAGGATGCGGATCTGATCATCCTCTCCGGCGACCCGCTGTCGGTGTACACGCACATCGAACAGACCTGGGTGGAAGGCCGGAAAGTCTGGGATCGTTCCGTGGCGGCTGACCGTATCTTCGCCACGGGAGGCCCCGGCGCCGCTGCCGAGGGCGGCCTGATGAGCCTCGACGAATGTGGTGGTTTTTCCCTGCTGGGGGCGCGTTTCCAATGAAAATCGGTCTCTTTCTCTCTCTGATCCCGGCTTTGGCCCTCGCGCAGCCCATCGCCGTGCGCGGCGAACTCGTTCACACCATGGCCGGCCCGCCCATCCGTGACGGCGTGGTCATCGTCAACGGCGGCAGAATTGAGCGCGTCGGCCCCGCGGCGTCCACTCCGGTTCCCGCCGGCGCTCGCATTCTCCGCGCAAAAGTCGTCACCCCCGGTCTCGTCGACGCGCACTCGACCGTAGGCCTATCCGGCGCTCTCAACCAGCCGCACGACCAGGATCAGCTGGAACGCTCCGCGCCCGTGCAGCCGGAGTTGCGCGCGATTGACGCCTACAACGCCCGGGACCCGCTCGTGCCGTGGCTGCGCTCGTTCGGCATCACGACGATCCACACCGGCCACGGCCCCGGTGCGTTGATCAGCGGGCAGACGATGGTCGCCAAGACCACCGGGACTACCGTCGAGGCCGACACCCTCAAGCCGGCCGCCATGGTGGCGGCGAGCCTTGGCGACGCCGGCCGCGCCGAGGGCGGAAAGTCGCCCGGCTCGCGCGCGAAGATGATCGCCATGCTGCGTACCGAGTTTCTGAAAGCGCAGGAGCACGCCGGCAAGCTCGCCAAAGTTGAAAGAGGCGCTGAAAAGGACAAGGTGCCGCCGCGCGATCTCCATTTGGAGGCGTTGGTCCAGGTGCTCAAGGGCGAACTGCCCTTGCTGGTCACGGTCCACCGTGCTCACGATATCCTCTCGGCTATCCGCCTGGGCAAAGAGTTCCAACTCCGGCTCGTGCTCGACGGCGTGGCCGAAGCGCCGTCTGTGCTCGAGGAGATTAAGGCTTCCGGCTACCCGGTGTTCGTCCATCCGAGCATGGCGCGCCCGAACGGTGACGCCGAAGCGCTCTCGCTTGAAACCGCGTCGAAGCTGCGGGCCGCCGGGGTGCCTTTTGCCATCCAGTCCGGCTTCGAGGGGTATGTTCCCAAGACGCGCGTGATCCTGTTCGAAGCCGCCTTGGCGGCGGCCAATGGGCTGACGCCGGACGAGGCGCTGGCCGCGATCACCATCGAGCCCGCGAAGCTGCTCGGCCTCGACGGCCGGATCGGATCCCTGGCCCCGGGCAAGGACGCCGATATCGCGCTCTATGACGGCGACCCGCTCGAATACACCTCGCACTGCACGGGAGTGTTGATCGGCGGCAAACTGGTTTCGGAGATGCCGCGGTAAGCGCTGAGATTCGGCGGCGCCCCGCTGGGGCAAGCGGGCCGTGTGTCCTGTGCGGCCGCCGGCGGTCACCCCGCGTCCGGGCTAGCCAACCGCGTGCCCGGACGCCAGCGCCTGCGCCAGCGCCAGGGCCTGCCGCAGATCCGTCTTCCCGCTTCCCAGCGTGGGGATCGATTCGACCTGAAAGATAGACGCCGGCTTGGGAATCCACAGCGCCGGCAGTCCGGCCAGGGCCAGATGTTCCACCATCTGCGCCGGAGTATGCCCCGTCGCGGTGTGGAGCACCACAAGACGTTCCCCGCGCTGTGCGTCCGGAATCCCCAACGTCAGGCAGAGAGCATCGCGGAGCAGCGTTTGTAAAGACTCTTCAACCTTCAGATGCGGCACCATCTCCCCGGCAATCTTCGAGAACCGGGACAGACGGCCCGTGATGTACAAAAAGCCGTCTTCGTCCAGGCGAGCCATGTCTCCGGTTATGTAGAAACCCTCGTGAAGGACCTTGGCGGTGAGGGCGGGCTGACTCCGGTAGCCGCGCATGCGGTTCGGCCCGTTGACCAGCAGCATGCCTTCTCTGTTCGCCGGCAGCGGCTCCATGGTGGCTGGATCAACAATGCGGACCTGAACGTTGGGCAGCGGGCGGCCCACGCTCAGCGGGCGGGAAGCGCCGGGGCTGTTGACGGCGACCACGGGGGACATCTCCGTGCAGCCATAGCCTTCGTGCATCGCCAGACCGAACTTTTCGAGGAACTCCGCGGCAATCGAGGGGCGGAGCTTTTCGGCGCCGACGAGCACATAACGGATGTGGGCAAACTGCTCCCGGGTGCACTTGCGAGCGTAGGTCGCGGCGAAAGTGGGCGTCGAAAGCAGGAAGGTGGCCGCGTAGCGAGCCGCCAGCTCACCGATGCCCTTCGCATCGGCGGGATTCGGATGGAGCACTACCGGGAAGCGATAGAGCAGCGGGAAGCAGAGGTTATAGGCGAAGCCGAAGGAATGGAAGAAGGGCAACACCCCCAGCATCACGTCAGCGGGGGAGACCGGATAAAGCCGGGCGACGGCATCCATGTTGGAGAGCAGGTTCCGGTGAGTCAGTTCGACGCCTTTGGGGTCGCCGGTGCTGCCGGAAGAGAAGATGATGGCGGCAACGTCGCTACCGCGCCCGGGACTGCCGAGAGAAAAGCGCGCCGCCAGGTACGCGCGAATCTTGGCCAGCTTCGAGAAAGAAGGCAGCAGGTCTTCGAGGTAGACGACCCCCTCTGGCGCTTCCATCTTCTGCCGCGTCAGGAAGGCGCGCGAGCTGAAGATCGTCCCGATGGAGCACTGGGAAATCGCGCTCCCGAGCGAGGACGGCCCCGCAGTGAAATTGAGGTTGACGGCGGTGCGGCCGCTCAGCAGGGTCGCCAGATTGGCGAGGGCCGCGCCCACCGAGTTCGGCAGCAGCAGGCCGATGTGGGTCTGGCCCTTGCCGTGCCGGTCGATCCACGATCGCAGCAGCTGCGCCGCGGTGAGCGCTTCCCCGAATGTGAGTTGCTTGCCCATGGAATCGGCCAGGGCGAGCGAGTTCCAACGCGCCCGGGCGGCGGCGATGAAGCGCGTGGCAATGGTGTCGCGACCCGGATCGGAAAGAGCCAGCACTTGAGCCTGGAGAGCCTCGGGTGAGATCGGCCCCTGAATCGGCTCGCCGATCGTGATGGTCACACGCGGGCGGAACCAGCCCAGCCAGCTGCGTTCGGGATGAAGACTCAAGGGGTGGCCCCACATCCCATCGATGGAGACCGGGATGATGGGCGCGGCAGAACCCGTCTTCGATTCCGCGATCCGCTCATAGCCGCGCTTGAACGGCAGCAGATCGCCGGTGCGGCTAATCTGGCCTTCCGGGAAGATCCCAACCAGCTCCCCCGCCTCGACTTCGCGGCGGCAGGCCAGCAGGCTTTGGACGGCATCGCGGCTGCGCGCCAGATCGATGGGAATGGCGCGGAAGAGCCGGAAGAGCGCAGGCGCCTGATCGAAAACCGCCTTCCAGGTGATCCAGCGGATCAGTCGAGGCGTGGCGCAACTGATCAGCAGGGCATCGGCGTAGGAAACGTGGTTGGCGACGAGCACGGCGCCGCCGCGCGCGGGGAGTTGTCCGCGCATCTCCAGACGGAAGCACAGACGCAGGAGCACCTGCAGGAGAAACCGGACCGAGTGGGCCGGCAGGTAGCGAAAAAAGATGAAAAGCGAAGCGACGATCGAGAAAACGCCCGCCGCGCGAAAGAGGATGGTCGCCCCGCCGCCGAGCAGGTCGTGCCCGACATAAAGAGCGGCGGAAGCCAGGATCACCCCCAGCATGTTCACGAAGTTGTTCGTCGCCAGAAGGCGCCCCTTTTCGGCCGCCGGGGCCTCCTCCTGGAGAAAGGCGTTGAGCGGCACGATGAAGAGACCACCAAAGAAGCCGATCAGAACCAGGCAGACGCCGGCCGCGCCCTGCGTACCGGTCGCCGCAAGGGCCAGCGTGGACAGACCCATCAGAAAGCCCGCCGGAGCAACGAAGCCAAGATCGATCGCATCGCCGGACAGTCGGCCGGCGGCCAGGGATCCAAGGCCAATACCGAACGCCAGAGCCGCGACCAGCAAGCCGATCTGACTCTCGGAGCCATGGAGCGTCTCCTTCACGAAGACCACGAGGGCCAACTGGAGCAGCCCGCCGATCATCCAAAACGCGGAGATGGCAAGCACCGTCAGGGCCATGGGCCGGTTGCCCGCCAGGATCCGGAGACCGCTCCCGACCTCGGAAAAGGGATTGCGATGAAAGGCCTCGCGAGAGGGCGAGGCGGGAACCCGGCGGATGCCAAGACTCGCGAGCGAACCGAGCACCGAAAGGCCAACGAGCAAAAGGCCCATCTTCCAGGCTTCCTGCTTCCAATGCTCGAACAGCACCGTGCCGACGCCCCCACCGAGGACGATGGCGACGAACGTAGAAAGTTCGAGCAGGGCATTGGCGCGCAACAGGTCACGCTCCGGCAGCATCTCGGGAAGAATGCCGTATTTGGCCGGACTGAAGAAGTTAGCCTGCGTCGCCAGCAGGAAGAGGATGGCGAGCAGAGCCGGCATGTTCGCGGCGTGTAGCGCGAACAGGGCCAGGATCATGGTCAGGATCTCGCTGGCCTTGGTTACCATCAACACCTGCGACTTCGAAAAGCGGTCGGCCAACTGTCCGGCCCAACCGGCCAGCAGCAGAAAGGGAAGCACGAATACGGCGCCGGTAAGGGCCAGGTAGCGGCTCCCTGCCTCCGGGTTCCCGACGGTATATGCTACCGCGGCAACGGAGACGATCATCTTGAACAGGTTGTCGTTGAAGGCCGCGAGAAACTGGGTCCAGAGGAAACACTGGAAGCCGCGATCACGCAGGAGGCCGGAATAACTGGAGTTTTGCATGAGGACAGAATTGGCAACTGGCGTACCAAAAGCTAAGTGATTGTCAGCAATGGCTTTCCGGCTGCTTGGGCGAGATTCGCCAGTACATTTCCTGTACGGGGTATGATCAAAAAATGTCTGACCTTCGATTTCTGGAAGCCGTGGCGGGGCTGGGCTACGCCAACCCGTTTCTGCCGCAGCGCGTAGAGTGGGAGCGTCGAGCCCTCGGCGACGAAATGGTGGAGGGCGAGGAGATCTGGACCGCCTCCGCAGCGGATCCTACCCGCGCACGGCCGAACGTCTGGCGAATCCAGGACAAGCTGGGGCCGGCGCTCGAGAGGGCGCGGGCGAGATTGCAGCGCAGCGAGGCCGAGTGGCCGGTTTATGAAGACAGCGTGCACTTCTGGCTATACCAGCGGTATTACGAACGGATGCTGGCGGCGGAAGGGGACTTCCGCTTCTACACCGAGTTCGTCCACGACTGGGAGCGCTGCTTTTCCATTGCGGGCAAGCGCTATCAAACGGCGTTACCGGTCGATCATTTTTTTGCCTGCTGCTGGCAGCTGCTGCGCGCCTTCCACCGGATCTACGACCACATCATGGGGTCCTCGTTGCCGGCGGCGCGTTTGCGGGCCAACGTCTGGGAGTCCATTTTTACCTGCGATCTGCGTCGGTACCGGCAGGTTCTTTATCGCCGGATGGCTGACTTCCCCACCCTCATCACTGGTCCATCGGGAACCGGTAAGGAGTTGGTGGCCCGAGCCATCGCCGGGGCGCGCTATCTGGCGTTTGTCCCTGGCCGGAGGTCGTTTGAAGACGACAGGAACGGGAATTTTTTCGCGGTGAACCTCGCGGCGCTGTCGCCAACCTTGATTGAGAGTGAGTTGTTTGGGCACCGCAAGGGCGCTTTTACCGGCGCGGTGGCCGACCGCTTGGGCTGGTTTGAGGCTTGCCCGCGGCAGGGTTCGGTTTTCCTCGATGAGCTGGGCGAGATGGAACTGCCGATTCAGGTGAAGTTGCTGCGCGTGCTCGAAACGAGGGAGTACGCGGCCGTGGGCGACACTGCGGCCAAGCGGTTCGACGGCAAGCTGATTGCGGCCACGAATCGGGATCTGGCGGCGGAGATTGCCGCCGGGCGTTTTCGGGAGGACCTCTACTACCGCCTTTGCGCCGACCTGATTGAGACGCCCACGCTCCGGGAGCAGTTGCAGGCCTCGCCCGGGGTGTTGAGCGAGCTGCTGTTGTTCATGACGAGGAGGGCGGTGGGCGAAGAGGCTGAAAACGCAGTGCCCCTGGTGCGCGAATGGATAGAGCAGAAGCTGCCGCCCGACTACAGTTGGCCGGGCAACTACCGCGAACTGGAGCAGTGTGTGCGCAATATTCTAATTCGCCGAACCTATCGCCCGCTGCGCCGCGGACCCGACTTGGGCGCCCGGATCGAAAAGGGCGAAGCGACCGCCGAAGAAGTGCTCCGCGAGTACGCCCGGCGGGTGTACGCACAAAGTGGAAGCTATGTGGAAACAGCGCGAAAGCTCGGCGTCGACCGGAGAACCGTGCGCGCCTGGCTCGACTAGGCCCCCAGGCCGCTCTGACTCGTGGCGGCATTCCCGACAATCGCAACCCCATCGTTGGCGCACCCCTGGCTCCCGGCGGCGTGGCCCCGATTGACGGCGCCAGGCTTGCGCTTGGAGAGCGCCGTGCCGCCGCCGGGGCATCCTGCTCTGCCTGGGGGCGAAACTCCTCGTCAGCGGCGTCCTGGCGTCGTTCTTCTCGAGCAGCAAGATCTAGCAGCAAGCCCCGGGCCGTCTGCCAGCAGGTTGCCGCCGGCAACCCAGGCTCGCGGGGCGAATCGCTTATCTTCTATCTGGTCGGCATGGACGCCACCAGCCCCAGCGTCCCCACCGGCGCCCTTGCGCCCGCCGCCCCCCCCTCTCCGCCATTTACCAGATCAATCTGGCCGTTCCCATCACGGCGTCGAACGGCTGCCCCGCCAATCTTCACCGACCACTCGGCAAACGGCAAGAGAAGAAATCGCGCGCCGGTACAGGATCCGGAGCTTCGGAGCAAAGCGAGACGTTTTGCAACCTTCCCCCGTCCTGCGAGTTTGCACCGAAGGCCGCAAGGGAGTGGTACATTTAGGCCTGCGGGATTAGGTGGCATTTCCCACCCGTGAGGATAGAACATGGACAATTTGAGAGCCGTGCTGCAGATCATCGTCGCCTTAGGGCTCTTGAACGTCTGGCTGATTCGTTTCTCCCAAAGCACTCCCTACCGCGGAGGCCAGGCACGTTCGATGCCGGAGGAGTTTGCCGCCTATGGACTGCCGGCTTGGCTCCTCTACGTCGTGGGCGCTCTCAAGGTCGGCTCTGCCCTGTGCTTGCTTCTGGGGCTCTGGTTTTCTTCCCTGGTAATGCCGGCCGCAGCGGTCGTTGGCGTTCTGATGGTGGGGGCTCTGGCGATGCATGTGAGGATCGCCGACCCCTGGAAGAAATCTCTGCCGGCGGGCTTGATGCTCTCGCTTTGCCTCTTCATCGGCCTCGGCATGGTGCGCTGAGTGGGCGCAACGAGCTGAAACCTCAGAGCGCTGAAACGAATCAGAGCGCTGAAACGAAGATGTAGGCGTTCAACACCCCAAGGCTGAATGCGGGGAGCGCGGCGATCAGCGGGTCGTTGATGCGGAGGCGGGTGATGACCCCCAGCGTCATCAGCGCCGTCAAGCCAGCCGCGGCGAGCAGCAGAACTGGGTGATACCAGTGGCCTACTACGATTCCGAGGCTGCCCAGAACCTGAAGAACCCCCGTGAGCACCCGGAAACGGGCCAGGCCGTAGCGTTTGAACTCTGTCACCATGCGGTCCGATCGCAGAGCGTGCAATCCGTATCCGGCAAAAAGAATCACGGACACGGACTGGGCGACGACATCGACGAGCTGTGACATATCCACTTAGATTGCTGGTGGAAGCATTCGGTGTAGAACCCGGCCATGACGGTTCGCTGCCGACGGCATTCCGCCTCTGCGCACCTCCCCTCCCGCCCCTCTCCCGTTTATTCACCCGCCTATTGGTCTTCGATCACCCGCAAGCTCCGGCCAAAGAATGGGCGGCTTCGTATCCCCAACGCGGGGAGAGCGAGACGGCACGCGAACTTCTCCGAGCTTCCGGGAACAACTTGGGACGCCCGCTTTTTCCGGCCTTGGGGGGCGGTGGTTCATCTCCAGGCGTCTTTGCGGTTGCGGACGGTATGGATGCGTCAGGAATGGGGGTGTTCCCCGGTGAAGCGGACGCGGTAATCGCCGACACTTCGGCACTAGCCGCCGATCCAAATCACAGTATTCCGGCTCCGCGACGGACCCGCTATGAAGTGGGAACTGCGCCGGGTTTTAGAATCAGGACCATCCGTTCCATGCCGCCAACGGTCTGACTCCGAAACTGATTCGGGAACGGCTCGATTACTCTCCCTTTCACCTCGGCCCCAGGTTTTCGGCCCGCGAAAGCGAGCAGATCAGCCTGTCGCGCTTCTACGCCATTGCCCGGATCGAGACCTGGGCCAATTTCATCTTCAGCCGCCATTTTGCGATCCACAAGATCTGCGAGCGCGGCTACGAGTGATCAGCGAAACACCCGGCGCCCGCGTAAACCGAAAGCGCAAGGGACACCTGGCCACCGTCGTCGAGCCGATAGTGCACCAGCGTTTCGGGCTTCCTGCAAAAACGCCGTCGTTAAGCAGTAGCAGCAGTTCGCCGTGTTCCTGCGCAACGCAGTGTGCCCTCACAACCTCTTGCGTGACCGAGGGCCAAGGGAGGCGCCGGCGCCACGGTCCGTCTTCCGGAAGAAAACCCCTAGGCGCTTAAGTGCACCGAGGGGCGAAACGCCACATAGTCATCTTCACCCCTGTTCCCAGGAGTAGGAACCGACGGGCGCTCCTCGCGAACAGCTTGAGGCTGTTCATCCGGGATCTGCTGCCACGCTTCGAGCAGCGTCTGTAACAGTTTCTCTACTTCCACTAGAGGCCCACCGATCTGCTCGATATTCGCCTCGATGAGACGCCGGTGCATGTACACGTACAGCTCGGCGAGATCCGCCGCCACTTTACCGCCCCGCCCTTTATCGAGTGAGACGGTAAGCTCCTCAATAATCGAACAAGCTTTCGTGATCTGTCGCGAACGGCCCCGAATGTCGCCCTGTTCCAGATTCTCGCGAGCGGTGCGTACCGCCCCAATCGCTCCCCGGTACAGCAATCGAACCAGTTCTACCGGCGAGGCCGACAACACGTTCAAATCCTGGCTGTTTTGATAGGCTGCAAGAGACATAACTAATCCTGAGGGGCATATCGCACCGCTCCCGAGAATCTTGAGCCAAACTCACCCTAATCCTTCCCCAGCTGTGATGCCACTCGCAAGGCATACTCAGCCGGAAGCTGCCGAATCACTTCCTTCGTCTCGCGATCAATAATCCGCACGAGCGTCCGCTGATTCGGCCGGTCAAACACAAATGTCAGCTCGTAGTTTTCCCCAAACGCCGCCGACTCATTGATCGCTTTGACGGCGCGGACCAACTCCTTTCTCTCCTCCAGTTGTTGCCGCTCCAGATCAGGGGGTGCCGGAGCAGGAACGCGAGGGGACGATTGAATGGATTTCGGTTCCATAACGATAGATCTCCAGATTTTCAGGCTCTATCGTGCGTATCGGAACCACCGGGAAAAGCTTTAGTCTAAATTAAGAACCTTGCGCGTCGTTCCCCGTTCCGCGTCAATCTTCTTCTGGAGCATCATGATGGCGTAAATCAACTGCTCCGGACGCGGAGGACACCCAGGCACGTAAACATCCACCGGAATCACTTGATTCACCGGCACCAGCGCATAGTTACTGAACACCCCGGTCGACGTCGCACACGCCCCCATCGAAATCACCCACTTCGGCTCCGGCATCTGATTGTACAGTTGCCGGATTACCGGCGCCATCTTGTTCGACACGCGCCCAGCAATAATCATCAGATCCGACTGCCGTGGTGACCCGCGGAAAACCTCCGCCCCAAACCGGGAGATGTCAAACCGCGAGGCGCTCATCGCCATCATCTCAATCGCGCAGCACGCCAAACCAAATGTCATCGGCCAAATCGAATTCTTACGCCCCCAGTTAATGGCCTTATCGAGAGTCGTCAACACCAGACTATCCGACAGATCGCCCGCCCCATCCGCATCAATCCGCGCAAACAGGTCTTCGGGAGCCGGTGGCAGTATTCGCTGTTCCATAATCAAGCCGCTTGATTCAGTATGCCACGCACCGCCTCCACCCGGCCATGCCGCCCATCCCGGATACACTGAAGATTGCCCCGCATGGCCTTCCCCCTTCCCGCTCTCCCCTCCCAGGACCTCGACCACGCTACCGCGCAAGCCGGCGAACTGCTCGGCGTCCAGTCCGCCTATTGGGATATCTGGGGCCGCGAACATCGCCCCGACCCGGCCATCCAACGCGCCATCCTCGCCGCCCACGCGCTCCCCATCGAATCCGCCGCCGCCCTCGACAATGCCATCCGGCGCCGCATCCACACCTCCCATCTCGCCATCCTCCCTCCCGCCACCGTCACCACCCCCGCCGACCCCGTCGTCCCCCTCTGCCTCCCCCACCCGTCCGAACCCGCCGCCTGGCAGCTCACCCTCGAAGACGGCTCCCGCCTTACCGGCCTTTGCCCCGCCAACCCTTCCGAAACCATCCACTTCGAAGGCGCCGCCTACGACCTCGTACCGCTCCACCTCCCCGACAGCCTGCCCTACGGCTACCACCGCCTCACCGTCAACAGCGCCGGCCGTCAGGCCACCACCCACCTCATCCACTGCCCCCCCGCCGCGCCGGCCCTCGCCCCCCACCAGCGGCTGTCCGGCATCGCTGTCTCCCTCTACGGCCTGCGCTCCCAACGCAACTGGGGCGTCGGCGATACCACTGACCTCGCCGCCTTCGTCTCGTGGGCCCACGCCGAAGCCGGCGCCGCCTTCGTCGCCCTCAACCCCCTCCACGCCATCGGCAACCGCCTGCCCTATAACGCCAGCCCCTACCTGCCCAACTGCACCTTCTACCGCAACTTTCTCTACATCGACGTCGAGGCCGTCCCTGGCTTCGCCGCCAGCCCCGTCTGCCGGCGCCTACTCGCCCGCTACGCCCCGCAGATCGAATCCCTCCGCCAAGCCCCCCTCGTCCAGTACGAAGCCGTCGCCCGCCTCAAACTCCGCTTTCTCAAACAGCTCTACCGCGAGTTCCGCCTCCAGCCCGACCAATCCGCGTTCCACCAATACATCGCCGCCGAAGGCGAACTCCTCCGCCGCTTCGCCCTCTACTGCGCCCTCGACGAAACCCTCCACAAACAAAACCCCCAAGTCTGGATCTGGCCCCAGTGGCCCGCCGATCTCCAGGACCCTGACTCCCCCGCCGTCGCCGCCTTCGCCGCCGCCCACCCCCGGCTCCTCGAGTTCTACTCCTGGCTCGCCTGGACCGTCGACGAGCAACTCGCCCGCGTCCAGCGCCACGCCAAAACCATCGGCATGCCCATCGGTCTCTACCACGACCTCGCCCTCGCCACCGACCGCTGCGGCTCCGACCTCTGGGCCCACCGCCCTTTTTACATGCAGGGCTGCCGCGTCGGCGCCCCGCCCGATGGCTTCGCCCCGCAAGGTCAGGACTGGGGCTTCCCCCCTCCCAACGCCCTCCGCCACCAGCAGGACGGCTTCCGCCTCTTCGCCGCCGCCATCCGTAATAACTGCCGCCACGGCGGCGCCCTGCGCATGGACCACGTCATGCGCTTCTTCCGCCTCTACTGGATCCCCGCCGATCGCGACGCCACCGGCGGCACCTACGTCAAAGAGGACTGGCAGCCCCTGCTCCGCATCATTGCCCTCGAAGCCCACCGCGCCGGCGTGATCATCATCGGCGAAGACCTCGGCACCGTCGAAGACTACGTCCGCCAGGCGCTCAGCGAGTTTCACGTTCTCAGCTACCGCCTCCTCTACTTCGAACGCCACCCCGGCGGCGCCTTCAAGCTCCCCGCCGACTACCCGCCCCTCGCCATCGTCAGTTCCACCACCCACGACCTGCCCACCCTCGCCGGCTTCTGGACCGGCCGTGATATCGAAGCCCGCCACGCCGCCGCTCTCATCGACGAAGCCGGCTACCGCGCCCAATGGACCAGCCGTGAGCTGGACAAACAGCACCTGCTCGATGCCCTCCACCATCTGCGCCTCCTCCCCCCCGGCTACCCCGATGACATCCGCCACGTCCCCGAGCTGAGCGGAGAACTCCACAACGCCATCATTGGCTTCCTCGCCGCCACCCCTGCTCAGTTACTCGTCCTCAACCAGGAGGACCTCACCAAGGAAACCGAGCAACAGAACCTCCCCGGCGCCACCTGGCAGTATCCCAACTGGCAGCGTAAGATGCGCTACACCCTCGAAGAGTTATCCACCGACTCGCGCGTGCACGACTTCACCCGCATGTACCGCGGCTGGCTCGAACGCACCGGTCGCATTTAGCGGGAACTTTCCGCCGCCTCTTTGCGTTCGCTAGGATTGTGGTTGTGCGGGACGACCCGCACGGGAGAGGCTGCTTTGATTCTTGGAAAATTCTGGGGCGCCATCAGCGCCCAGCTCAATAAGATCGCCAACCTGTTCTGGGAGGCCGATCCCATCGCGCAGATGCAACTCGAACACGATCGCGCCCTCGAGCAGATGAAGGAGGGGCGGCGTGGCCTCGAAACCTACCGCGGTCTCGTCGAACGCGTCACCCGCCAGGTGGCCACCGCCCGTGCCCACGTGCAAAAGCTGGAGGCCGAAACCAAGGCCTATCTCAAGATCGGTAACCGCGAAACCGCTGCGAAGTTCGCCCTCGAATTACAAAAGGCCAAGCAGGAACTCGCCGGCCATCTCGAACAACTCGAGATGCACGAAACGGCCTACGAGAACAACCTCAAGAAGATCCAACACGCCAGCCATCAATTGGCCGAAGTGAAAAACCGGATCCAGAAGTACGACGCCGAACTCAAAATGAGCGCCGCCGAAGCCGAAATCGCCGCCCTCTCGGAGTCCTTCAACATGAGCGTCACCACGGATTTCGGCCAGATCGAACGCGTCATCCAGGACCGCATCGACCGCAACCGCGGCAAGGCCCGCGTCGCGGCCGACCTGTCGCGCGAAGGGATCGCCGAGATCGAAGCCCAGGAGCAACTGCAAAAGTCCATGGCCGAAGACGCCCTGTTGCAGTTCGAAAGTGAACTCGGCCTGCGCTCTCCCGAAACGACTCGCCTCGCCGAAACACAAAAAGATTTGGGCCCGGCCGTGGCCGACCCGAAACTAACCGAACACAACTAATCCACCGCTTCCAGGTACCGCCATGGCTCAACCCAAACCCGCCTTCTACGTCGCTGTCTTCCTTGTTGTCGCCGGACTGGTCGGCTACGGCCTCTGGCGCTTCAGCGCGCTGCCGCAGAAAGCCGGCGGCGTCATCTCGAAAGAGGATCTCGGTGGCGGTGCCGAAGCCCCCGATACGGCCGGTATCACCACCGCCAAGGACTACAACTACGTCCCGGCGCAGAAGTTGCCCGCCGTGCAGGGCATCTCCAGCTATAAGCCCATGGCGGACCGCACCGTCCGCTTCGCTCTCAATGTCTGGGCCGGCTGGGCGCCCATCATTCTCGCCAACCAGGGCCTGAAGCCGGGCAAGGTCTGGAAGACCCCCTCCGGCAAGGACTTCAAAGTCGAACTCGTGCTCATCGACGACCCCGTGGCCATGCGCGACGCCTACGCCGCCGGCAACGTCCACATCGGCTGGGGCACCCTCGACATGGTCCCCCTCCTGCTCGACAGTTTGAAGAAGGATTCGCGCGTCATGCCGCGCATCTATCAGCAGGTCGATTTCTCGAACGGCGGCGATGGCATCGTCGTCCGCGACAGCATCAAATCCGTGGCCGACCTCCGCGGCAAAACCATCGTGCTCGCGCAGAACTCGCCCTCGCACTTCTTCGCACTCAACGCCCTCATCAACGGCGGCGTGCAGCCCGCCGAGGTCAATTTCAAATTCACACAGGACGCTTTTCAAGCTGCCGCGGCCTTCAACGCCGATAAGTCGCTCGCCGGCGCTGTTTCCTGGGCCCCGGATATCTACAACCTGTCGAAGGTGAAGGGCAACCGTCTGCTCGTCACCACCGCCACGGCCAACAAACTCATCGCCGATGTCTGGTTCGCCCGCGCCGACTTTGCCAAGGATCATCCGGACATCATCGAAGGCCTCGTGCGCGGCATCTTCGACCACATGGAGCTGCTCAAAGAGCAGACCAATAAACAGGCTGTCGCCAAGCTGATGGCCACCGCCTACTCCATCCCCGAAAGCGACGCGCTCGGCATGCTCGGCGACGCCCACAGCACCAACCATGCCGAAAACCGCGAGTTCTTCCTGAACCAGAACAACCCGACCAACTTCGAGCGCACCTGGAACACCGCCTACTACCTCTATAAGCGCATCGGCGCCGTCTCCGACAAAGTCGACTTCGATCAGGTGATGGACTTCAGCCTCATCGAAAAGCTGAGCAAGGAGCCGAAGTACGCCCAGCAGACCAACGAGTACAACGTGCAGTTCGTCCCCACCACGGCCACTTCGATTCAGGCCGAATCGGACGAGATTCTCACCAAAACCGTCGTCATCCACTTCTACCCGAACTCCTTTGACCTGGCCAAGGTCGTCGTCAAGAACGTCAACGGCAAAACGCTCGAAGAGCTCTACGACCCGAACGTGAACTTCGTCGTCGAAGAGGTCGGCAAACTGGCCGGCCAGTACGGCGCGGCGCGTATCGTCATCGAAGGCCACACCGATTCGTCGATGAAGGGCCAGGTGCCCGATTCCTCGGTCAAAGAGCTGGCCATGAATCGCGCCAACGCCGTGAAAACCTCGCTCGTCAAGAAGTTCCCCACGCTGCCCGCCAACCAGTTCTCCGCCAACGGCCTTGGCTGGGACCGCCCGGCCGACCCGGCCGATCCCCTGAATCACGCCAAGAACCGGCGCGTCGAAATCAAGGTCTATCCGCTCGAGGCCACGAAGTAGCCATGTCGCTCTGGGATCTGCGCGTCCCGCCGCCTGGCTACGCCGGCAAACTGCTCGGCGGGTTGACGCTGGCCGCCGTCGTCGGTTTCTGGTGGCTGGCCACGCAGGGCGCAACGCCGGAGGCGCGCTGGATCTCGCCCGTCATTCTCCCGTCGCCCGCCGAAGTCGCCGGCAGTTTCCCCGCGCTTTGGAACGATCGGGGGCTGCTCGCCTCCATCGTCGCCACACTGCGCCGTGTGCTCGTCGGCTTTGGCCTTGCCGCGCTGCTCGGCGTGCCGCTCGGCATCGTGGCCGGCGCCTGGCGCGTCTTCGATTCGGCCTCCGCGCCGCTCGCGCTCTTCGGCCGCAATATTCCGGTGGCCGCGCTGATCCCGCTCACCATCCTCTGGTTCGGCATCGAAGAGACGCAGAAGGTGATGTTCCTGTTCCTCGCCTGCGTCCCGTTCGTCTTCTCCGACGCCGTCCGCGCCATCATCGCCGTGCCGGACCGCTACGTTGAAACGGCGCAGACGCTGGGCGCCACCTCCTGGCAGATTGTCACCAAAGTGCTCGTCGCCCTCGCCCTGCCTGATATCTACAAGAGCCTCCGCAGCCTGTTCGGCATGGCCTTCGGCTACATCATGCTCGCCGAACTCATCAACGCCGAACACGGCCTCGGCTATCTCCTCTCTACCAGCCAGCGGCGCGGCATGTCCGACCACATCATTCTGATCCTCGTCATCATCGGGCTGATCGCCTTCGGCATCGACCGCTTTCTTCTGTTCCTGCAGCGCGGCCTGTTCCCCCACCGCACGGAGGCCGATTGAAAATCGTCCACTTCGATAAGGTTTCGAAAACCTTTCCCGACGCTACCGAACACGGCCACACTGTCATCAAAGATGTCTCCTTCACGGTCGAAGACCGCCCCGGCCACGGCGAGTTCATCGGCATCCTCGGCCCGAGCGGCTGCGGCAAATCGACCATCCTCCGCCTCATCGCCGGCCTTCGGCCCCACCACCCCGCCACCGCCGGTACCGTTGAGGTCCTCGGCGGGCCCGTGCAGGGACCGGGCGCCGACCGCGGCATGGTCTTCCAGGACTACACGTCGTTTGATAACCGCACCGTGCTCGACAACATCGCCTTTGGCCTTGAATGCGCCGGGGTTGGCCGCCAGGAGCGATACGATCAGGCGCGCCTCTGGATCGAAAAGGTCGGCCTGAGCGTGAAACGCGACGGTGACAAGTTTCCCCATCAGCTCTCGGGCGGCATGCGCCAGCGCGTCGCCATCGCGCGGACCCTCATCCTCCGCCCGAAAATCATCCTGATGGATGAACCCTTCGGCGCCCTCGACCCCGCCACGCGGCTCAATATGCAGGACCTCCTCGTCACCCTCTGGCGGGAACTCGAAGCCACCGTCTTCTTCGTCACCCACGATGTCGATGAAGCGGTCTATCTCGGCGACCGGGTCCTGATCTTCTCGCCCGCGCCCGGCACCATCCTCCATAACCTCCCCGTGCCGCCGCCCGACCGCCCGGCCCGCGAAATGCAGCGCGACCCCGCCTTCGCCGCCGTCTCCCGCGAAATCGCCGACATTATTGAGAAACTGGAAGGAAAGGTTTCTGACTCCTAGCCCATGGCCCATCTCTCCGCCGGTCTCGGTGCTTACCTCCAGCGAGCGTTTCTCTACCGCTGGAACCTGCTTGTGTTTCTCGGCGCCACGGCGGCCGCGGTGATGAGTCCGATTCCCGACGTGCTGCTGCCCCTCATCGCCGCCGGCGAACTCACCTACCTCGCCGGCCTCGTCGCCAACCCCCGCTTCCGCCAGGCCATCGACGCCGAACACCACCAGGCCGCCACCGAGCAAACCACGGCCACCGCGCAGCGTTCCCTCGAGCAGATCGTCGGCACCTTCCCCTTTGAGTTCCGCCAGCGCTTTGAACAGCTCCGCAACCGGTGCCTCGAAATGCGCGACATCGCCCACGGCGTCCGCGGCCGTCAGCAGGCGCCCGCCGGCGAAGACTCCCACACCCAGGCGCTCGACCGCATGCTCTGGGTCTTCCTCCGCTTGCAGACCACGCAGCTCTATCTCCAGCGGTTCCTCGAAAAAGCCAGCGAAGTCGAAATCCGCAACCGCATCCGCGAGGCCGAAGACCGCCTCGCCGCGCTGAACTCCCCCGACGAACGCATTAAGCGCTCCCTCGAAGATTCGCTCCTCGTCCAGCAGCAGCGCCTTGAAAATCACGAGAAAGCCCGGCAAAACCTCGACTACGTCCGCGTCGAACTCGACCGCATCGAAGCCAAGATTCAAGCCATCACCGAAGCCGCCGTCAACCGGCAGGACCCCGACTTCCTCACGAGCCAAATCGACTCGGTCAGCCAGAGCATGGAGTCCACCGAAAAGGCGATCGACGAGCTGCAGCAGCTCACCGGCATTGTCGAAGAGATGCACACCCCGCCCCTGATTCTCGAAGCCGATCTCAGCCAGGTGCGCCGTTGAGCCCCGCTCCGCCGCCCCCCGCCTGGGCCAATCAACTCACCGAACTCTTCTACTCCGGCTCCACCGTCCTGTTTGCCCTGCACGGCAACACGCAGGACCTCGTTCCCAACGGCGACGGCTTCTCGCCCCTGCCCGACTTCCTCGCCCAGCAGATCTTCGGCCGCTGGGATCTCGTCCTCTACTACGACCTCGCCCGCGGTCTGCGCGCCTTTGCCGGCGCCGACGCCGCCCGCCTCAAAGAGATGGTCGTGCTCGCCAACCGCAAAGTCGGCGACCTCGCCACCGCCCGCCGCGACCCCGCCATGGCCTTCGCCCTGCTCGATCGCTTCGTGCAGAACAACATCATGGCCGCCGATGCCGACCGTATCTCCGCCGCCGTCGTCATCGATCACGCCAGCTTCCTGCTGCCCGCCGGCGAGCCGGGCCGCCTCTCCGTGCCCGCCGCCACGCAAGTGGTCACGCTCCTCAACTGGGCCGCCAGTCCGCACCTCAAACGGCTCAACATGGCCTTCCTCGTCATCGACGAAAAGCTCTCGGCCCTCAACGAACGGCTCACCACCAGCCCCCATACCGCCGCCATCGAAATTCCCCTGCCCGATGAAGCGACCCGCGCCCGCTTTGCCCCGGAGCTCGCCGCGCAAACCGCCGGCCTCACCCTGCTCGACCTCCGCGCCCTCAAAGAGTCCAAAGAGCCGCTCGACCCGAAGCGCCTCCGGGAACTCAAAAAGATGCTCATCGAGCGGCAGTCGCAAGGCCTGCTCGAGTTCATCGAACCGCGCTGGAACTTCAGCAACTGGATCGGCCATCCGCCCATCAAACAACGCCTGCAGGACGACGCCACGCTCCTGCGCCAAGGCAACCTCAACGCCCTGCCCATGGGCTATCTCGTCTGCGGCCCCGTGGGCACCGGCAAGAGTTTCCTCGCCCAGTGCCTCGCCGGTGAGATCGGCATCCCCTGCGTCACGCTCCGCAACTTCCGGTCGAAGTACGTCGGCGAGACCGAAGGAAACCTCGAGCGCCTGCTGAATCTGCTCCGCGCCCTCGGCCCGGTCATCGTCGTCGTCGACGAAGCCGACGCCGCCCTCGGCGACCGCGACCAGGAAGGCGACTCCGGCACCGGCAGCCGCGTTTTTTCAATGATCGCCACGCAGATGGGCGACACCCGCTACCGCGGCAAGATCCTCTGGATGCTGCTCACCGCCCGCCCCGACCTGCTGCCGATCGACCTCAAACGCCAGGGCCGCGCCGAAGTCCACATTCCCCTCTTCTACCCGGCCGACGCCGCCCAGGTCCGCGCCATGTTCCTCGCCATGGCGCGCAAGGCGCATACGCCGCTGGCCGAGGAGGATATTCCGCCCATCCCGCACCTCGGCCAGCTCTCGGGCGCCGACGTTGAAGGCATCGTCGGCCGCGCCGCCCGCCAGGCCTTGCTGGCCGGTGCGGCCGGCATCACCCGCGAGGCCCTCGCCGCTGCCGTGGCCGAGTTCCTGCCCTCGACGCAGAGCCTCGAAAAGGAGATGCAGGAGATTGCCGCCATCCTCGAGTGCACCGACCGTCAGTTCCTCCCGCCCGAAATCCTCGAAAAGATGAACGCCTTCGGCGGCCGGGAAAAATTGCAGGAGCGCTACACCCAGCTCCGCCGCATGATCGAATTAGCCTAAGGAGAACTCCATGCCCAAAACCAGTTGGTTTGACGATTCCACCGACCTGCCCGTCATCGATGAACAGGTCGCCAAGCTCACCTCCTTCGCCGCCGCCATCGCCGACGGCGTGATTGAGAAACACGAACTCGCCGCGCAGCAGACCGTCGTGGTCGAAACCATGCGCACCGTCGAAGCGCTCCTGTCCGACGCCCAGCACGCCGCCGTCACCCGCCTCCTGGTCGAACTGAGCGCCTATAACGTCATGCGCACCGTGCACGAACTCGAAGCCGGCCGGCTGCGCCGGTCGCTCGGCCTCTGAGGGGCCCGCCATGATCGATCTCGCGCAAATCGAAGCTGCCGCCGCGCGCATCGCCGGCGCTGTGGCCGTCTCGCCGCAGGTGCGTTCGGAAGAGCTCTCGCAGTTGACCGGCAACGACGTCTATCTGAAGCTCGACAACCTGCAGATGACGGGTTCGTTCAAAGAGCGCGGCGCCCTGAACAAGATCCTCACCCTCACGGCGGACGAAGCCGCCCGCGGCGTCATCTGCGCCTCGGCCGGTAACCACGCCCAGGCCGTCTCCTACCACGCCACCAAACGCGGCATCGGCGCCTATATCTACATGCCGCTCCACACGCCGCGCGTCAAGGTCACCGCCACGCGCCGCTACGGCGCCGAAGTGATCCTGCACGGCAACAACTACGACGACGCCTTCGCCGAAGCCCGGCGCCGCGCCGACGCCGAAAACCTTACCTTTCTCCACGCCTTCGACGACCCGGCCGTCATCGCCGGCCAGGGCACGCTGGGCCTCGAAATGCTCGCGCAGGAGCCTGCGCTCGAAGCCATTGTCTGCCCCATCGGCGGCGGCGGCCTCATCGGCGGCCTCGCCTGCGCGGTGAAATCGGTCCGTCCGGACGTCCGCGTCATCGGCGTGCAGACCGCCCGCCTCCCCTCCATGCGCGCCGCCCTCGAACACCGCGAACCGGTCACCATCCCCCGCGCCACCACCATCGCCGACGGTATTGCCGTCCGCCGCGCCGGTGACCACACCTACCCGCTCGTCCGCCGCTACGTCGATTCCATCGTCACGGTCGAAGAGGAGGAGATCGCCAAAGCCATCCTGCTGCTGCTCGAACGCGAGAAGACCCTGGCCGAAGGCGCGGGCGCGGCCGCTCTCGCCGCGGTCCTCCATGACAAGACCGGACTCACCGGCCGCCGCCTCGGCGTGCTCGTCTGCGGCGGGAACATCGACGTCACCCTGCTCAGCCGCATCATTGAGCGCGGCCTCGTTAAAGACGGCCGCCTCGTCCGCCTGCGCATCCACCTGCCGGACCATCCCGGCTCGCTCCACCGCCTCACCCACATCATCACCCAGCACGACGCCAACATCGTCGAAACCCTGCACGACCGCGCCTACTACGGCGTCAACCTCGGCGACACCGTGATCGACGTCACCATGGAGACCCGCGGCCCCGATCACATCGCCACCCTCATGCAGGCCCTGCTCGACGCCGGCTTCCCGCACGATCGCGTGCAGTAGCCGTCCCGCCTCAGGCCGGCTGCATCCGCCCGGCGGCGTCGAGCACCGCCGCCAGAATCCTGTCCTGCATCCCGCACCGGCACAGGTGGCCGCTCAGGCACTGTTGCACCTCCGCCGGCGCGGGGTTAGGCGACTGCCGGAGCAGCGCAACCGTCTTCATAATCAGGCCCGGCCCGCAGTAGCCGCAATGATAGGCCCCCTGCGCGAGAAACGCCTCCTGCACCGGATGCAGCCGCCGCCCCTCCGCCAAGCCCTCAATCGTGCGTACCGCGTGGCCCGCCAACTCGCTCACCGGCGTCACGCAGGCGCTCACCGGCGCTCCGTCCACCAGCACCGTGCACGCGCCGCAGTGGCCCTCCCCGCACCCGCCCCGCGTCCCGCGCAAACGCAGTTGGTCATGCAACACCGTGAGCAGCGTGCCACTCGCCGCCGCCACCGGGTTGCCGTTTACCGTGAACGTTACTGCTTTGCCTTCTCCGGCCAGGCTACGTTTTTGAACGGCCATGCTGCACCTACCCACTTTTTAACATCCGCCCGCAGCTTCGGCTCGAATCCTTTATCGAATTCGGCCTTGGTCACCCACATCCGCACCTGCGCGTCAAAGCCCGGCTGCCGGCTCGGCGAGATATAGACGCAGCCCAACTCCCGCTTGCCATCGGGCGTCAGCACGGCATACGTGAAGCTCTTACGCGCATCGAAGCGGGCCTTTTCGCCTTCGACGTCCTTGACGGCATCCGCCATCGTCAGCTTAGCGTGCGGCCAGTTGCCGCTCGAAAACGTTGCCCGCAGGTGCTCAATCGACGACATGTACGCATCGTAGTCCTGCTTTGCCAACTCCGGTCCCAGCGGGACCAGCTTGTAAGTACTCATGGTGGCCCCGGCCGGAACCTGAAAATCGGGAGCGACAAACTGGCCGAAGGCTGTCCCGCACAGCAGAACGAACGAGAGGAGGGTACGCATCCCTTCGAGAATACAGGAAACCCGCCGCGCCTCGCTCGGCCCGGTGCGGCGGGGCCCCGGGTTACTTCTGCAGGAAGCGGGCCGCCAGACCCAGCACATCGTCCGCCACCGAACCATCGCCATCCGCATCGAGCATCCCCAGCAAGCCACCGGCGCGCCCGGCGCCCCCCTGCTGGCTCATCCCACTCATCACCATCGTCGCCACCACCGGCAGCATCTGCTTCAGAATGTCCGCGCCGATGCCCGTGCTGGCCGCCGCCTGACTCGCCACCGACCGGCTCACCTCCTTGCTGCCCAGCAGCTGGGCCAGAATGTTGTTGCCCGTCGCGGTCGTCTCGGGCGATTGAATGGCGTCGTTATCTTCGAGATAAGCCTCCGGCCGGCTGCCGCCCAGCAGCCCCAACAAACCCTCCAGCCCCTGCGGTTGCGTGTTCTGCTGCATACCGCCAACCAGCGCCGGCACCAGTTGCCCCAGCGCTGCCGTCGCCTGCTGCTCGTCAAGGCCAAACCGCTGCGCCAACTGGCCCACGGCGCCGCCGCCCTGCGCGTTCATGATTACCTGTAAGAGATCCATTCCCCATACCCTACACGCTCGGCCATCGTTTTTCCACACCGTACTCGTCATCGTTGGCCCCCGGGTTGAAACCCTGTCCGCTTCCAGGCACTCTAGAATGCTAAGGAGTAATCACCATGGACCGTTTTGAACAACTCAAGGCCAAGTACAAGCCCGTGCTCGACCTCATCCCCGAACTGCACATCAAACTGAACAACCTGCACGTCGAGAACGATAAGCTCGTCCTCCGCGCCCACGCCCCCGCGCAGGACCAGGTCAACGACATGTGGAACAAGATCAAGGCGATCGACCCCGCCTACGGCGACCTGGCCGCCGAAATCACCATCGACGCGAGCCTGCCGCCCGTGCCCAAACGCTACACCGTCGTCGCCGGCGACTCACTTTGGAAGATCGCCGCCCAACACCTCGGCAACGGCAGCAAGTACCCGGAGATCATCAAAGCCAACCCCGGCAAGCTCAAGGACGACAAGAGCGTCATCCATCCGGGCGACGTGCTGATTATTCCCAACCTATAAGCGCTAGCATGGGGAGCAGGGCCACCGGGCTCCCCATGCCGCCCGCCCGGGCCACGCGCTAGATTCATGTATCAGTACCTGCTCTTCCATAAGCCCTACGGCGTGCTGCCGCAGTTCACCGATGGCTCCCCCGAACCCCGGCCCACGCTCGCCGGCTACATCGACATCCCCGACATCTACCCCGTGGGCCGCCTCGATCTCGACAGCGAAGGGCTGCTCTTTCTCACCGACGACAACTGGGTGAAACATCGCATGCTCGACCCGGAGTTCAACCACCCGCGCACCTACCACGCGCAGGTGGAAGGCGAGATCACCGACGAAGCGCTCGACCGGCTCCGCCGCGGCATCGCCGTCGGCGACTACATCTCCCGCCCGCTCAAAGCCAGGCGCGTCAGCCCGGTCTACCCGCCCCGCGTCCCCCCCATCCGCTTCCGCGCCAACATCCCCACCTCCTGGGTCCAACTCACCATGACCGAAGGCAAAAACCGCCAGGTGCGCCGCATGACCGCCGCCGTCGGCTTTCCCACCCTGCGCCTGCTCCGCGTCGGCATCGGCGACCTCACCCTCGATGGTCTCGCCGCCGGCAAGTTCCGCCGCCTGACCGCCTCGGAAATCGTCCAACTCCGCGAAGGGTTCCAAAGAAAGCGATGAACGTTCTCGTCCTCAACTGCGGCAGCTCGTCCATCAAGAGCCAGATCATCGACACGGCCTCGGCCGCCGTCCTCTCGAAGGTCACCATCGAACGCATCGGCAACCCGGACGCCATTCTTACGGCCTTCGACGCGGCCGGCCGGCGCCAGCGCCACACCCTGCCCGTCAAGGATTTCGACGCCGGCCTCGATGCCGCCCTCACCGCCCACTGCGGCGATCTCTGTGACATCCACGCCGTCGGCCACCGCATCGTCCACGGCGGCGAACGCTTCACCGAAGCGGCGCTCCTGACGCCCGAGGTCGTGCACGCCATCGAAGACCTCATCAGCCTCGCCCCGCTCCACAACCCGCACAACCTCCGCGGCTACTACGCCGCCCGCCGCGTCCTACCCCAAGCCCGGCACGTCGCCGTATTCGACACCGCCTTCCATCACACCCTGCCGCCCAAGGCCTTCCTCTACGGGCTCCCCTACGCCTACTACACCCGCGATAAGATCCGCCGCTACGGCTTCCACGGCATCTCCCACCGCTACGTCTCGCAGCGCTGCGGCGCCCCCAAAGTCATCACCTGCCACCTCGGCGCCGGCGCCTCGCTCTGCGCGGTGGCCAACGGCGTCTCCGTCGATACCTCCATGGGCTTCACTCCCCTTGAAGGCCTGCTCATGGGCACCCGCTCGGGCGATGTCGACCCCAGCGCCGTGCTCGCTCTCCTCGCGCAGGAGGACGCCACCCCGCAAAGCGTCGAGAACCTGCTCAACCGCCAGAGCGGCCTGCTCGGCCTCTCCGGCCTCTCGCCCGATATGCGCATGCTGCTCGACGCCCGCGCCAACCAGTCCGGCCGCGCCGCCCTCGCCATCGAGGTCTTCACTTACCGCATTCGCAAATACATCGGAGCCTATTGGGCCGTGCTCAACGGCGCCGATGCTCTCGTCTTCACCGGTGGCATCGGCGAGAATTCGCCCGCCATCCGCGCCGAAGCCTGCGCGGGCCTCGAAGCCTTCGGCATCGAAATCGATCCTCTGCGAAACGAAGCCACCGTCGGCAGCGAAGGCACCATCCACCGCGGCCGCACCCCCGTCCATGTCATCCCGGCCAACGAGGAGTTGCTGATCGCCCAGGACACCGAGCGGTGCCTCGCCTCACTCGTGGAGTAGCCGCTCCCGCGCCGCGGCAAAGGCCTGCTTGGTCTCCTTGCTCACCGACGGATAGTCCACGGCGAGGTCGAGAATCGTGTTGGTCAGAATCTCGGCCACCGCCGCCCGAGCCACGAATTTATGGTCGGCCGGAATCACGTACCACGGCGCATGCTTGGTCGTCGTCGCCGCCAGCATCTCTTCGTAGGCCGCCTGATACTTGTCCCACAGCTTCCGCTCTTCGAGGTCGCCGAGCGAAAACTTCCAGTTCTTGGCCGGCTTGTCCAACCGTTCGAGAAAACGCCGCTTCTGCTCGTCTTTCGAAACATGCAGGAAGATCTTGATGATCCGCGTGCCGTTCCGCGCCAGGTGCAGCTCGAAGTTGTTGATGTCCTCGTAGCGCTCCTCCCAAATGTCTTTGTGGATCAGCTGCGGCGGCAGCTTCTGTTTGCCGAGCAGCTCCGGGTGGACCTTCACGACCAGCACCTCTTCGTAATGCGAGCGGTTGAAGATCGTAATCGTCCCCCGCGCCGGCGCCACCCGCATGCAGCGCCATAGAAACGAGTGGTCCAGCTCCTCGGCCGAAGGCGCCTTGAAGGCATGCACATGGCAACCCTGCGGATTCAGTCCGCTCATGACGTGCTTGACGAGGCCGTCCTTGCCCGCCGCGTCCATCGCCTGCAGCACCACCAGAATACTCCACTCGTCGCCGGCGTAGAGCTTGCCCTGCGCCTCGTTGAGCAGCTCCAGGTTGCGCGCCATGGCCTCCTGCGTGACGGCCTCGGCCTCTTTGCCTTCGGGGCGCCAGGCCGTATCGTGCTCCTTCAGCCGGACCTTCTTGCCGGGCTTGAGCTTGAACTTGGCCATCCGCTTGGGATCGATCATTGCAGGCAGAATACTACACTCAAAGGAGGCCATGGGTCTGTTTGCCGCCGCACTTCTCGATACGCTCTTGCGCCTGGCCGCCGTGCAGCCGGACGCCGCCTTCGACCGCGCCCCGGAACTCGCCGCCGGCCCCTGGCGCGAGCGCGTGCAGCGCGAAGCCTTCTTCACTCTCGCCTCGAAGGACCCGCGCGCCGCCCATCGCCGCATCGGCGCCATCCTCGACCGCGACTGGCTCGCCGACCTGCCCTTCACCCTCGCCCTCGAACAGGCCTACGCGCTGCCCCCCGCCCCCGGCCAGGCGCTCCTCGAAGCTGCCGCCCGCCGCCAGCCGGAGGCCGCCCTGCGCGAAGCCGCCACCTGCCTGCGTTTCCCTTACGGCCGCGCGGTGCTCGGCGCCGCCATCGCCGAAGCCCCGGCCGAAGCCGCCACGCTCGCCGCCCGCCTGCCGGAGTTGGCCGCCCTCGTCGAACATCGCAATCCCGTCACGGCTCCCTTCGCCTTCAAGAAGGTGCCCTTCCGCGAACCGGTGCTGCCCGCCCTGCTCGACGCCTACCGCGCCGACCCTTCCCCCTACTGGCGCCGCGCCCTCGCCCCGGAGGCGGCCGAGTTCTTCCGGCTGCTGCACCAGTCCGGCCTCGCGCCCCTCGCCGCTCTCGACGGACCGCAGCGCCTCACCCTGGCTTCGCTCGCCGCCAGTGAAGACGAATTGGCCCTCGTGCCGGCGCTGCTCGCCAAGCCCGAAGCCGATGCGCTGCCCGTCCCCCTCCTCCGCCGCGTCCTGGCCCTGGCCGCCGAACTCAACCGCTTCGCCCCCTTTGACCGCCAGCCGCTGCTCGACCGCGCCCTGCAAAACATCACCACCCTGCCCGAAGCCCTCGACGCGGCCGTGATTCTTGGCGCCACCGCCTACCGGCCTCCCCTCGGCAACTCCCCCTTCGCCCGCCTCCTGCTCGCCCCCCCGCCCCCGGCCCAACTCCGGCTCGGCGCCGAGATCGTCGAACGGTTCGTCTTCCCGAACGACGACGACGGCGTCGAGTCCTTCGCCAGCTTTCGCGCCGCCTACGCCGGCGACCCGGCCTGGCAGTGGCAGGAAGCCGATGGCGTCGTGCGCCTCCGCGCCGGGGGCCTCCTGCTGCTCGCGAATATCCCACTTGACATTGTCAAGTATCCGGACCTGAAATCGGAGGCGACGAACCGCCAGCAACGGGTCGAAGCCCTGCTGCCGCGCCCGCCCGAGATCCTCGTCCACCGCGGCCACGACTATCACCTCGCGGCCACCATTCCGCTGATCCCCCGGTCAGCGCAAGTGGTCTTCCTTGGCAGTTGCCACGGTACGCAGGCGCTCGCCGATGTGGTCGCCGCCGCCCCCCGCGCCCACATCGTCGCCACCCGCGGCATCGGCACCAAGGACGTCAACGACCCCTTTCTCCGCGCGATGAACGCCCACCTGCTGCGCCACGGCGGCCGGCTCGATTGGACGGCGCTGTGGCGCGACCTGCGCCGGTCGCTTGGCGACCAGGAACACTTCGCCGGCTACATTCCGCCTCCGGCCAACGCCGCCGCCAACTTCCTCGCCCGCTACTACGCCTACTTCGACGCCCGGTGACGGATGCCGAGCCCCAGCGTCTTCCGCGCGTAGGCCACCCCGCGCTCGACATGGTCGCGCTGCTGATACTGCACCGCGCTCAGGAACTGCGGCGCCACCGGCTTGCCATAAAGGTCCTCAGTCACCACGTGCCCCTCGTACGGCCCGCCGCGCTTGGCCAGCGCGAGGAAGCGCACAAAGTCCCGCGCCCTGGCCTCCGGGAAGCGCTCCCAGTAAGCCGGGTCGTAGATCGGCAGCACCTCGGGCGGACGACCCGTGATCGGCTTCACAAACAGATGCACCCCCGTCGCCAGCGCCCGGACCCGGGCGATGATCTTCGGGAAGTCCACGTTGCCTTCTCCGAGCGGTACCCACTGCACGGCGATGCCGCGCGGGTGCTCGTAGACCACCGAGTCCCGCAGATGCACGGTGATCGCGTAGGGCGCCAGCACCTCCACCGTGTGCAGCGGGTCCTCCATCACAAACACCGGGTTGCCCGTGTCGAGATAGCAGCCCACCGTCTCCTTGCCGGCCGCTTCGAGCAACCGCTGCATCTCCCAGGCCTGCAGATCCTTGTGATACTCGAGGCCGATCTTCACCTGCGCATCCTGCAGTTCGGCGCGGACGGCGCGGAAGATCTGCAAAGCGGTCTCGGTGTGCTGCGCAATCGAGCCGGGCGGCAGGTGCGCCCGGTCGCTCGCCAGCAGCGCCCGTACGAGCGGCGAACCCATGGCCCGCGCCCGTTGAATCTCCCGCCGCAGCTTGGCGATTTCGTCCGGAATTCCGGCCGGGGTGCGCGGCAGGATCACCCCGCCGCCTGTCTCTAAATGCAGCCCCAACTCCTTGGCCCGGCCCCGGACCCACTGCCAGTGGGCCGGGTCATAGCGGCCGGGGTCGGCCGAATCCTGCAGGAAAATCGCATCGAGTTGTAACCCGGCGCAGTAGTCGAGCAGCTGTGCATCGCTCCAGCGCAGCGAGCGCAGGCAGTAAGTATTGATGCCCAGGGGAATCAGGCCGGGCATCGCTGCCGCGGCGGCAGTCGCGCTGCCCGCAAGGGTCAGAAGGTGGCGGCGAGTCATCGGTAGGTTCAAATCTAACACGCGGTTTCGGGATGATACACTCGGGAAAATGATCGCCCGGCTCGGCCCCCTCTGTCTGCTCGTTTCCGCGCTCTTTGCCCAGGAACTCAAAATTTCGCTCGGTCCCGCCCCGGGTCAGGTGCTGCAGCGGGATGCCGATGGCCGCGCCACCATCAAGCTGGCCGGCACGGCGCTGCGCGCGGCGAACAAGATCGTGGAAGCCCGCGTCCTGAACGCCGCGGGGCCGCTTCCGGGCTTCGATTGGAAGGCGCTCGAACGCGTCAAGGCGAACAAATGGGAAGGCCTCTTGCAGGGCGTCCCGCAGGGCGGTCCGTACTCGCTCGAAGTCCGGATTGTGGCCGGAACGCCCGAAGTCATTAAGGATATCTACATTGGCGACCTCTGGGTGCTCGCCGGCCAGTCGAACATGGAAGGGGTCGGCAACCTGCTCGACGTGGAGAGCCCCGAGGAGCGGGTGCGGAGCTTCGACCAGACCGACGTCTGGGGCCAGGCCATTGAGCCGCTGCACCGTCTGGTCGACGCCGCCGACCGCGTCCACTGGCGCAAAAACGCCGAAGGCCAGGTGGCCAAGCTGACCGGCCCGGCGCTCGAAGAGTACATCGCCAAGCGGAAGAAGGGCGCCGGCCTGGGCCTCCCCTTCGCCAAACAGATCCTGCTCCGCACCGGCATCCCCATCGGACTTATCCCGTGTGCCCACGGCGGCACGAGCATGGACCAGTGGAGCCCCGATCTCAAAGACAAACAGGGCGACTCGCTCTACGGCGCCACCCTCCGCCGCGTCATCGCCGCCGGCGGCCGCGTGAAGGGCATGCTCTGGTATCAGGGCGAGTCCGACGCCAATCCCAAGGCCGCCCCCGAGTACAGCGCCAAGATGGAGAAGCTGATCGCTGCCTTCCGGCAGGATTTTGCGCAGCCGGATCTGCCCTTCTACTACGTGCAGATCGGCCGCCATGTGAACTACACCAACGCCGACGAATGGAACCAGGTGCAGGAGGCCGAGCGCAGGCTCGAAAGCCGCATTCCCCGCGTCGGCATGGTCCCGGCCGTCGACCTCACGCTCGACGACGGCATCCACGTCAGCACCCCGGACCTGAAGCGGCTGGGCCGGCGCCTGGCCGACATGGTGACGCACGATCTGTATCCGGAGGTGGCCAAGTATCAGCCCTACAAGCGCGGCCCGCGCCCGGCCGGCGCCAAACGCGATGGCAACTTGGTGCGCATTCTCTTTGCCGAAGTGAATGGCAAGCTGATCACCACGGGGCGGCTGAACGGTTTTGTGATTTGCGATGCGGCGGGCAAGCCGCTGCCGATCGTCTTCCATCAACAGATCGACCCGGCCGATGGCAACGCGGTGCTGCTCCATATTGGCTTGGCGCCGCTACCGGCGGGCGCGACTGTCCGCTACGGCGCCGGTCGCGATCCCTACGTAAACCTCAATGACGAACTCGATATGGGAACCCCGGTCTTCGGCCCCCTGGTTATCGAGTAGCCGGCTGCCGCCGCTGGCCGGGCCGCCCATCGCCTTCTCCTTCACGGACCGCCTCACCATCCGGGGCGTCGAGATGGACGCCGGCGCCTTCCTGCGCGAGCGCCGCGTCGTGCTCGCCCGGCACCTGCGGGGCAGGGAACTGCGGCGCGTCACCGTCCATGAACTCTTCCACTTTGTCTGGTGGCGGCTGGGCAACCCGGCGCGCCACTCCTGGGAGGCGCTGCTGCTGGCTGAACGCGCCCGCGGCGAAGCCGGCTGGTCCGCCGAATGGCGCAAGGCTGCGCTGTCGGAGGCCGACCGCCGCCACCGCACCCGCCGCTGGCGCGAGTACGCCTGCGAAGCCTTCTGCGACTCCGCCGCCGCGCTCTGGGCCAGCCCCGTGCAATGCACCCTGGCGCCGCGTTGGCTAGCGCGGCGGCGGGCGTGGTTTCAAGCAACCTTGGGCGGTCGGCCGTTATCTATATAATCAGAATCAGGAGTTTTCATATTTGTATCGGTCCATCGTATTGACTGCCGCCCTCGTGGCCTTTCTCACCGGCTGCACGGATGGTCCGGAGCCAGTGCGCGCGGCGGTCAAACCCGTCAGCACGCGCAAAACCGCCCCGCCCATCGCGTTGAAAGACGCCGACGGCAAGCCGCTCAACCTGGCCGACTACAAAGGCAAAGTGGTGCTGCTCAACTTCTGGGCCACCTGGTGCGGCCCCTGCAAGATCGAGATCCCCTGGTTCATCGAATTTGAAAAAACCTACCGGGACCGCGGCTTCGCCGTCGTCGGCGTTTCGATGGACGACGAGGGCTGGTCGGTCGTCAAACCGCACATGGCGCGGAGCGGCATCAACTACCGCATGGTGATCGGCGATGAGCAGACCGCCATGAAGTACGGGGGCGTGGAGGCGTTGCCGAGCACGTTTTTGATTGATCGCGAAGGCCGCATCGCCGCCGTCCACATCGGCCTGGTCAGCAAGGGAGACTATGTTAAAGATATCGAGCAGCTTCTCGGCGCGGCTAAGTAGACTGGCGTTCCTGCTGCCCCTTACGCTCGGCGCGCAGACGGAGCTGCTGACCGTCACAGCCCCGCCGGTTACCGCGAAGAGGGCTGAACCCTTCGTCTTCAAACTCAATGCGCAGCTCAAAGAGGGCCTGCACTGCAACACCAACAAGCCCAACGATGAGCTGCTGATCCCCCTGAAGCTGACCATCGACAAGGGCGGCTTCGACGTCGTGAAGATCGACTATCCGGCCGGCAAGAACGAAAAGTACTCCTTCTCCGAGCAGCCGCTGAACGTCTACACCGGCGCGTTTACGATCTCTGTGACTCTGAAAGCGCGGCCGGGCACCCCCGGCGGCCTCGCCATGGCCGGCGGCAAGCTCCGCTATCAGGCGTGCTCCGATACCATGTGCTTCCCGCCGAAGACGGTGGACGTCCGCATTCCGATCGACCTCCGTTGAAGACCCTGCTCATCCGGCCCGGCGCGATCGGCGACTGCATTGTCAGCCTGCCGGCGCTCGAGCATCTCCGGAGTGAGTACACCGAAGTTTGGGTTCGTTTCGCAAATCAGCCTCTCGTGCGCTTCGCCGACCGGGTGGACTCGATCACGGCGACCGGTCTGGACCTGGTCGGCATTCAGACGCCGGCGCGGACCATGGACCGCCTCGCGCAGTTTGACCGGATCATCTCCTGGTACGGCACCCGCCACGAAGAGTTCCGGGCGGCGGTGCGGCATCTGCCCTTCACCTTTTACGACCCGCTGCCGCGCGATGCGGCCCGCCACGCCGTCGACTTCTACGCCGCGCAGGTGGGGGCACCGGACGGATTGATCCCACGCCTCCCCGTGGGTGAGGTGGCGCGGCGGGAGAGCGTGGTGATTCATCCCTTTTCGGGTTCGGCGCGGAAGAACTGGCCGCTCGCGCGTTTTCGCGAACTGGCCGCGGCGTTGCCCGGCCCGGTCGAGTGGACGGCCGGGCCGGAGGAGCCGCTCGCCGAGGCCACGCGTTTTGACGATCTGTACGAGTTGGCCCGCTGGCTGGCCGGCGCCCGCGGCTACATCGGCAACGACAGCGGCATCAGCCATCTGGCGGCGGCCGTCGGGGTGCCGGTGGTGGCGCTGTTCCGGCACGACAACGCGGCGGTGTGGTCCCCCCGGCCCTCGCATGTTAGACTCGTCAACGATGAAACGGAGATCTCTGCTCTCTTTCCTTTGTTTGGCCCTGGTTGGGGCGCTGCCGGGCCTCGCGCAAAAGAAGATTGAGACGATAGCGGGCAACGGGCGGCCAGGCTACGCCGCTGACCAGATCAACAACCCCTACGGCTTGACCATCGGCCCCGACGGCGCCCTCTACATCTGCGAGATCGACAACCACGTTATCCGCCGGCTGGACCTGAAGACCGGCGCCCTGACCACCGTGGCCGGCAACGCCCGGCGCGGCTATGCGGGCGACGGGGGCCCCGCTACGGCGGCTTCGTTGAACGAGCCTTACGAGATCCGCTTCGATAAGCAAGGCCACATGTTCTTTGTCGAGATGAAGAACCACATCGTCCGGCGCGTGGACGCCAAAACCGGGATCATCTCCACCGTGGCAGGCACCGGCAAGCCCGGCTTCGGCGGCGACGGCGGCCCGGCCACGGCGGCGCTGCTGCAGCAGCCGCACAGCATTCAGTTTGATCCGGCGGGCGACCTGCTGATCTGCGACATCCAGAACCAGCGGATCCGGCTGGTCGAAATGAAGACGGGCCTCATCCGCACCTGGGCCGGGACGGGCGAAAAGAAGCCGACGCCGGACGGAGCGCCGCTCACGGGCACCCCGCTGTGGGGACCCCGCGCGATTGACTTCGACGCCAAGGGCAACGCTTACCTCGCCCTGCGCGAAGGCAATCAGGTCTTCCGGATCAACCGCACCACGCAGCGGCTCGAACACCTGGCCGGCACGGGCGAGAAGGGTTATGCTCCCGGCCCCGAACCGGCGAAAACGGCGAAGTTGAACGGGCCGAAGGGCGTGGCCTGGTCGCGGGATGGCGGGGTGTATCTGGCCGATACCGAGAGCCATACCATCCGCCGCATCGACCTGAAGACCGGGATGATCGCCACGGTGGCAGGTGCGGGTTCCCCCGGCGATGGGCCCGAGACCAGTCCGCTGGCCTGCAAAATGAAGCGCCCGCACGGGGTGTACGTCGATAAGAAGGGTGTGGTGTACATCGGCGACTCCGAGGCGCACCGGGTGCGGCGTCTGCGCTGAGGCGAGCTACTTCATGACAATCGATTCCGGGTTGGCCTCGCGCCGTAACTGCGCCACCCGGGCGAAGGCCTGCCGGGCCTCGGCGGCGCGGCCGAGTGCCTGCAGCGCGCGCGCCAGCTGATAGTGAACCGGGGCTTCGCGCGGGGCGCGCCGGGCCGCCGTTTCGAGTAGCGGCAGGGCGGCGGCGGCGTGGCCCAGCGCCAGATGGGCCTTGCCGAGGTAGTAGGGGGTCCCCCAAAGATCGGGGCGGGCCGCGGCCACGGCTTCGAGCAGAGGGATCGCCGGTTTGGGTTCGTTTTGCTGCACGTGCAACGCGCCGAGGAAGTATTGGGCTTCCACCTCGTTCGGATTCTCGGCCAGGGCCCGGCGCAGGGCGGTGGCCGCCTCGTCGTTGCGGCGGAGGCTGATGAGCGTTTTGCCGGTTTCGAGGGCGTGGCCGGACTTTTCAAACGCCGCAAGGGCTTTATCAAACAGAGCGGCGTCGTACCAGACGCGGCCTTCGAGGTAGTGCGCCTGCGCCTCCGGAAGCATGGCGTAGAGCTTGGCGAGGGTGGCTTCGGCGCGGGGGAGATCCTGCTGCCGGACGTAGGCAAGCGCGAGGAAGTGGTAGACGGCCGGAGTCGGCGGCAGCTGCTCGAGCGCGGCGCGGGCGGCGGCGACTTCGCCGGTTTGGAGCTGGCAGATGGCGTGGAGTTCGCGCGCCTGCGGGGTGGCCACGCGGGCAAAGAGCGGCTTGGCGGCGGCGTGATTATCGAGCTTGAGGTAGGCGAGGCCGAGGTTCAGGAGTAGACCGGGTTCGGCGGGGGCGAGGCGGAGGGCGCGCTGGTAGGTATCGATGGCGAGGGTGGGTTTGTTTTGCCGGGAGTAGAGAACGCCGAGGTTGCCGAGGGCGCCCAGGTTATTCGGTTCGCGGCGGAGGACTTCGCGGAAGGCCGTTTCGGCCTCGGTGAGCCGGTTGGCTTGGAGGGCGCGGACGGCCGAATCGAAGAGCTGCGGAGTGGTCTGGCCCTGCTGCAGGAGCAGGGCCAGACAGGTGAAGAAGACCATGTTCTGAGGTTAGAACAGGACCTTGATGCCGAGTTGGATGGTACGGGGATCGCGCGTCGAGTTGATCTGGCCGAAGGTGCCGCGGGTGGCGGCGGTGGGGACCGTGCCGGGGTTGGGCACGCTCAGACCGGTGTTGACGCCGGCCCACTGCGTTTGGTTGAAGGTATTGAACGTTTCAAAGCGCAGCTGCACGTTGACGCGTTCAAAGATCGTGGTGGTTTTGATCATCGACACGTCCCACTGCCGGATGCCGGGGCCGCGGAGAATGCCTTCGCCGGTGTTGCCCAGGCTGCCTTCGGCCGGCCGGGCGAAGGCGAAGACGTTGAAGTAGTCGAGCTCGCTCGGGTTGGGGTTGGTGACGCTGCCGCCGATGTAGTCGGCGCGGGGGCCGCCGCCGAGGGTGCCGGGGTTGCCGTTCGAGGTGATGGTGAGCGGGGTGCCACCCCAGTAGCGGACGATGCCGTTCATCTGCCAGCCGTTGACGATTCCCTTGACGAAGCCGTTGGCGTTGGCGAGCTTAGGCAGTTCGTAGATGAAGTCGACGGTGACGATCTGCTTGCGGTCGAAGTTCAGCAGGCCGTACTCGCGCCGCCGGTCGAAGGTGTAGGCGAGGGCGTTGGTGTCGCCTTCGTTGACGCCTTGTGCTTTGGCCCAGGTGTAGTTGAAGTTGCCGGTGAAGCTTTTGGCAAAGCGGCGGGAGACGCGGGCCTGGAGGCCGTTGTAGTTGGACGTGGAGCCGAACTCGGTGAAGTTCACGCTGGCGTAGCCGCGGTAGGGGCGGAGCGCGTTGGCGACGCCATTGACGGCGGTGAGTACGCCGGGCTGCAGCGTGGCGCCGAGCGGCAGCTGGTTCAGGTCGCGGCGATACTGCAGGTAGCGGCCGCGGTTGCCGATATAGCTGATGTCGAGCGAGGTTTTGGCGCCGATTTCGCGCTGTACGCCGAAGCTCCAGGAGTAGATGGTGGGGATCTGGCCCGCGGCGTCGATGGCGACGATGTTCACAGGCGAGCGGCGGCCGCCGGCGATGAGGCCCGTGTTGATGGCATCGACGTTGCCGGCAAAAACGCTGGGCTGGAAGGTGAGCGGCGGGTTGCCGAGACCGTCGAAGTTGTTGGCATTCTGCCGGATGCGTTCATAGAAGACGCCGCCGCCGCCGCGGATGGAGGTTTTGCCGTCGCCGAACGGATCCCAGGCGAAGCCGACCCGGGGGCCGAAGTTGTTCCACCGGTGTTGGACGCCGCCTTTGGGCAGGCCGTTGGCCGCGCCTTCCTCGACCATGCCGTTGAACGGGTCGCCGGCGTTGGGGACGATGGTGCCGAGGGTGAGGCCGCGGTTGAGGTCGATCTGCGCGGCTTTGGCCGGGTCGTAGCGGCGGGGGTCGAAGTAGTTCTGGAGGAACTTCCCATAAGTGAAGGTGGGACCGAGGTAGGCCCAACGGACGCCGTATTCGAGGGTGAGTTTGCGGTTGACGCGCCAGGAGTCCTGCGCGTAGCCTTCGATGCCGTAGAAGCGGAAGGAGCCGTAGAAGCGGCCGTTGGTCTGGGTGACCGAGGTGTAGTTACCGATCAGCATGTTGGCGAAGGTGTTGCCGGTGGAGATCGGATTGTCGGCCGAGTCGCCGAAGTTGAAGCTCATGGCGTCGGTCCAGCTGGGCTGCTGGCCGTTCAGGTTCATGTTGAAAAAGCCGCCGAACTTGAGGGTATGTTTGCCGATGTTCTTGGTCAGGTTGTCGGTCCAGGTGAACTGCCGGGCTTCCGAGAGCCAGCCGGCGGCGAAGCCGGGGTAGTTACAGCTGCCGACGCCGCAGTTGAAACGCGGGAAGCGGCTGCGGAGGTTGGCATCGGGGAAGAACTCGGGGAAGGTAAAGCCGAGCGAGGAGCGATCATAGAGGGCTTTGTTGGCGTCCTCCTGCACGTCGACGAGCTGGGTGAGCCGGTTGTAGCTGAAGATGAACTCGTTGGTGGTGGAGGGCGAGATGACGTTGACGAGGTTATAGCTCCAGGAGCTGCCGGGCTTGCGGCGGAACTGGGGGAAGACCGGGTAGGGAGTCGAGGCGAAGATGCCGAGGCCCTGCTCTTCGTGATTGGCGTCGTCGGCCCAGCGGAAGAAGAAGTTGGCGCGGTCGGAGATGGTGTAATCGACGCGGGCTACCTTGCCTTCCTTGTTGAACTGATAGGTGTCCTGGAAGAACGACCGCACGGTTTCCGGGACGTTGGGCGTGGGCACGGTGCCGGCGTAGTTGGCGCCGGAGAGGACCTTCAGGAAGGCCGGAGCGTTGCGGGCCCATTGGGTGCGGGGGACGATGTTGCCGGGGTAGGGCTGGCCGCCGATGATGCGGCCGCCGGCTTCGCGGACCACGGTGCCGGGCTGGAAGACCTGGCCGATACGGAAGCCGGTATCGACGCCCTGGGCCGTGAGGATATTGCCGGCGCGGTAGAGGCGGGAGAGGTCGCCGTTGAGCAGGTCCGGGTGGGGCAGGTCGACGAAGGAGCCGCCGCTGGGGCGCGTGGCGAGCGTCTTTTCGTAGTTAAAGAAGAAGAAGAGCTTGGGGTCCTGCCGCGTCGAGAATTTGGGAATCAGCAGCGGCCCGCCGAAGTTGGCGCCGAACTGGTTGAAGCGCAGCTTCTGGGTGGTGCCGGTGCGGTCGAAGGGCTGGCGGGCGTCGAGGGCGTTGTTGCGGAGGAACTCGTAGAAGGTGCCGTGGTAGTTCTTGCCGCCGGACTTGGTGTTGACCGAGATCATGATGCCGGGGTTGCGGCCGAACTCGGCGTTGAAGGTGGAGGTTTGGACGCGGAACTCGCCGACGGCGTCGAGGGAGATCTGCGTGTACTGGCCGTCGTTGGCGCCGACGTCGGTGTTGATGGCGCCGTCGAGGAAGACGTTGTTGTTGGAGCCGCGGAGGCCGTTGACGTTGAAGGCGTCGGTGTTGTTGAAGGCGAGGCGGAAGTCCGTGCGGTCGTTCGAGACTACGCCTGGCAGGGTGCGCATGAGCGACTGGAAGTCGCGGCCGTTCAGCGACAGGTCGGTGACCTGCTTACTACTGATGGTGAAGCTCTTGTTGGCGGTGGAGGTTTCAACGAGAGGCACTTCGGCTTCGACCGTGATCGACTCGGTGGTGGCGCCGACTTCGAGCGAGACGCTGCCGAAGTTGAGAATCTGGTTGGTGTCGAGTTGGATATCGGTACGGGTTAGTGATTTGAAGCCAGGGGCGGTGAACTTGAGGGTATAGAGGCCGGGCTGGATGTTGCCGAGTTGGAAGCCGCCATCGTCAATGGTGGAGACCTCGCGGACGAGGACGGACTTACGCTGGTCGGTGGCGGAGATTTTCGCGCCGCGGATGGCGGCGCCGGATGGGTCGACGAGGGTTCCCTGGATGGTACCGGTTTGGGCGAAGGCGAGCGAGGCACAAACCAAGACGAGAGCTAACTGTTTAGCGCGCATTACTGGTGATGGTACCAGCCCGTACGGGCCGGGGCAATCACCGGGCCGCTAACTCCAATAAGTCTCGCCGGGGGCGAGATGCGCCTTCGCCGTATCGGGATTCAGTTCGATGCCGAGGCCCGGCTTATCGGTGGCGGCGATGTAACCGTCCTTGATATACGGACCGTCGAGGAGCAGTAACTTATCCATCCAGTCGCCTTTGCCGGTGACGGTTTCGCAGGCGATGAAGTCGCGGATGCTGGTGGCCCACTGGGCGTTGGCGTAGGTGTTCACCTGGCTGCCGGTGTTGTGGGTGCCCATGGGCATCCCGAAGGGCGCGGCGAGATCGGCGATGCGCTTGGTTTCAAGAAAGCCGCCCGAGTTACGGAGATCGGGGTGGAGGATATCGGTGCCCTGGTTGAGGATGAAGGGAAGGAAGCCTTCGCGGCGGGCGAGATTTTCGCCCATGCAGATGGGGACTTCTGAGCTGGCGCAGAGGCGTTTCCAGGAGTCGGAGTAATCGACGAGCATCGGGTCTTCGAGCCAGACGGGCTTGATGTCCTCGACGGCTTCGGCGATCTGGATGGCGGTGCGGACGTCGTACTCCCAGTGGCAGTGGACCATGATGTCGTGGTCCCAGCCGATGGCTTCGCGGCAGTTTTCAAAGCCCTTCTGAATATTGATCAGTTCTTTGGTGGAGAGAATGCGGTTGGTGTGCTTGTCGTGCGGGAAGCCGAACTTGTGGCAGGTGAAGCCGGCGGGGTCGGCCTTGACCTTGGCGGCCCACTCGCGACAGGAGGCTTTATCGAGCATGTTGGCGGGGGCGGCGTGGTCGTACATGCGGGTACGGTTGGCGAAGCGGCCGCCGAGGAGGGTGGAGGCGGGGACGTTGAGGAGCTTGCCGGCGAGGTCGAACAGCGCCATGTCGATGGCGGAGGCGGCGCGGAGGAAGTTGTGAGCCGAGCCGTCGGTGCGGGAGCCGGAGAGGCTGGAGGCGCCCTGGCCGAGGAGGGTGAAGATCTTGTCGGTTTCGAGGGGGTCTTTGCCGATGAGCCAGGGTTTGAGGGAGAGGATCTGCTCCTTGACGCCGTAGCCGGGGGTGCCGTAGGCCTCGGCGATGCCGTAGACGCCGTTGTCGGCGGTGATCTTGACGAGGATGTAGGTGCGTCCACCCTGGAGGGTCATCGTCTGGACGTTGGCGATTTTGTGGCGCGCGACGGCGGCGGAGGCGAGGGAGAAGAAGGGCAGGGAAGCAAGGAGGGTGCGGCGTTGCATGCTCGGGCAATTCTATCTCATGCCGGAGCGGCTACGGGATGCCGATGCCGGACAGGATGAGGCCGAGGCGGCGGGCGTCGTTGGGGGCCTGGAACGGCCGGTCGATGGAGAGGGTGACGGAGAGGTCGCCTTCGCCGGCGGGAAGATCGGCGGTGCGGAGCTCGTAGGAGCCGGGGCCGGGGAGCGTCTGGGTGTGGACCAGTTGGCCATCGACGGTGAGGGTGATGAGCCGGCCCGGGGCGGCGTCCGGCAGGTAGATTTTGGCGACGAGGGGGCCGGGCTTGCGCTCGAGCAGGACGGTGCCGCGGTCGGACATCCAGCGCCAGTTCTCGCCTTCGAGGTCATAGATGCCGGAGACGATCTGGCTGGTGGCGGCGGGGTCGCCCATGGGGAGATAGCTGCGGGTGGGGCGCTGGGCGATGATGCCGGCGAGTTGGAGGCGGTCGAGGGGGCCGGCGGCGAGGTCAAAGGCCCGGAGGCCGTGCTGGGCCGAGGAGTAGGCGCTGCGACCGTCGAGACAGATGAGGCAGAGGGGCAGGAGCGGGCGGACGTCGGCCTGTTTGGTGAGGGCGGCGCGGCCGCCGCCGGTGGTGAAGTTGACGGGGCTCGAGAGGGCGCTCGTGAGGACGGCGTCGCCGGGCTGCACGGGTTCGCCACGGAGGAGCGGGACGCCGCCCACGGCTTCGGCGTAGAAGCGGAGGCCCCATTCGGCGTTCACCCAGAGACGGCCTTCCGGGGGCGTGACGAAGTCACGGTAGGCCTGCCAGTGCTGATAGTTGGTGAAGGCGAGCGCGGCGGAGAGGGCGAACTGGAGAGCGATGGCGGGGCGGGCGAGCGGGTAGTGGCTGGCCAGAATGGCGATGGGCAGGGCAAGGGGGAGCAGGTAGCGGTTCGCGCCGGCGAAGAAGATGACGAGGGCGGCGGTGAAGAAGAGGGCGATCCATTGGTGGAGCCATTCGGTTCTGGGCTTCAAGGAGAGCAGGAGGCTGGCGCCGAGGCCGAAGGGCAGCCAGAAGAGCGGGTGGGGATCGTAGAGGGCGCCGGCGAGGGCGAACGGGATAGCGTAGCGCCAGTGGACGGGGAGCGTGGCGAGGGGGAAGACGAGCCAGCCGAGGTGCGTGGTGAGCGCGGCGGCGTTGCGGGCCTTGTTGATCAGGGATTGCAGCGCGTACTGGGAGAAGTAGCCGGTGAGGACCTGGGCGGGGAGGGTGCCGGTGCTGGACCGTTCGAAGAGTTGGAAGGCGGCGATGGTGAGAGCGGGGGTGAGGGTGACGGGCCAGTATCGGCGGTTGTAGAGAAAGAGGATGGGGATGAGGACGACGGACTGGTAGGCGGTGAGGGCGGCGAGCGCAAGCGGGACGATGGCGAGCCAGGGGCGGTGGGCGGTGTAGAGAGCGATCGAGAGGAGCCAGAAGGCGAGCAGGGGGACGTCGGTTTCGAGGCTGTTGCCGTTGATGACAAAAGCAGGGGTGGCGAGGAAGAGGAGGGTGGCGGTGAGGGGATGGGGGCTGAAGCGGCGGGCGAGTGAGAGGGCGCTGAGCGCGGCGATGAGGGAGAAGGGCAGGTAGGCGGCGTGGAAGGGGACTTCCTTGATATCGCCAAAAACGGCGAGGAGAGCGCCGAGGTACCAGGCGTTAAAGGGGCCGTGGGGGTGGCCCTGCATGGAGACCATCTGGCCCTCGAAGGCGAAGCGGGCGCGGAGGGGGTGGGCGGGATCGATCTGGGCGTGTTGGGCGCTGACGAGGTAGTAGACGTCGTCGCCCTGGATGGGGTGGTTCAAGTACGGCACGCGGAGGGCCAGGACGAGGGCGATGACCAGCAGCGCGTGCCGCATGGAGGGCTTAGCCGAGATAGGCCTGATAGTCGGCGGCGGAGAGGAGGCCATCGAGTTCGCCGGGGGCGGTAATCTTCACTTTGATGAGCCAGGCGCTGTCGTGGGGGGAGGAGTTGAGGAGTTCGGGCTGGGTGTTCAGGTCGCTGTTGACCGCGACGACCTCGCCCGAGACGGGGGCGTAGAGGTCGGAGACGGCTTTGACGCTCTCCACCGAACCGAAGGTCTTACCCTGTTCGATGGTGGCGCCCACTTTGGGCAGGTCGACAAAGACAATGTCGCCGAGTTCGGACTGGGCGTGATCGGTGATGCCGATGGTGCCGGATTCGCCGTCAACCAGAACCCATTCATGCTCTTTGGTGTAGCGGTAGTTGTCTGGATACATGGGTTATTTCGCTCGCTTGTAGAAGGGGATGGGGACTACGACCGCCTCGACGGGCTGCTGGCGGATGCTGATTTCGATGGTTTGGCCGGGGGTGGCGTACGCCACGGGAAGGTAGCAGAGGCCGATGTTTTGGCCGGTGGTGGGGGAAGGGCCTCCGCTGGTGACCCAGCCGGCCTTGACGCCGTTGACGGCGACCTCGTAGCCATCGCGGCCGATGCCGCGGCCGGTCATGGTGAAGCCGCAGAGTTTGCGGGTGAGGCCGGCGGCTTTCTGTTCGGCGAGTTTGGCGCGGCCGTTGAAGTCGCCCTTGTCGAACTTGACGATCCAACTGAGCCCGGCTTCGAGCGGCGAGATGGTGGCATCGATTTCGTGGCCGTAGAGGGCCATGGCGGCTTCGAGGCGGAGCGTATTGCGGGCGCCGAGCCCCGCGGGTTTGGCGCCACGGTCGACGAGTTTGGTCCAGAGGGCCGGGGCTTGGTCCGGCGCCAGATAGAGTTCAAAGCCGTCTTCGCCGGTGTAGCCGGTCCGGGCGATGCGCGTGGGGACACCGTCAACCTCGCCATCGACGAAATGGTAGTACTTGATGGCGGCGAGATCGACCGGGGTGAGCGGCTGCAGCGTGGCGAGGGCGAGCGGCCCTTGGAGGGCGAGTTGGGCCCAGCGAGGGCCGGCGTTTTCGACGGTGGCGTCGAAGCGGTTCTGGCCGACGATGTGGGCGTAGTCGGCGTCCTGATTGGCGGCGTTGACGCAGAGGAAGAAGTGGTCGGCGGCTACTTTGTGGACGAGGATGTCGTCGGCAAAGCCGCCGTGGTCGTAGAGCAGGCCCGAGTAGTGGGCCTGGCCGGTTTGGAGCCGGGCGGCGTCGTTGGACGAGATCCATTGGACCAGGTCGAGGGCCTGGGGACCGCGGATCTCGATTTCGCCCATGTGGGAGACGTCGAACAGGCCTACGGCGGTGCGGACGGCCTGATGCTCATCGAGAATGCCGGTGTACTGCACGGGCATGTCCCAGCCGCCGAAGTCCACCATTTTCGCGCCGGAATTGCGATGCACGGCGTGGAGCGGGGTGGTCTTCAGGGAGGACGATCCAGGCATGAAAGCTCATTGTAGCAGCGGCGCCCCAAGTTGACAGAACCATAATGGATTCTTCATCGGCCTGCAATCCGGGCGGCGTAATCTCGGGCTCAATGGACGCCTTTCAAATCAAAGCGCTGCGGGAGTTCTACGCCCGGACGCGCGGCGGCGACGAGCGCGCGCTGACGCGCCGGATGATGGAGGAGTTGGGGGTGAAGCTGGAATGGCACGAACCGGACCTTGAGCGGATTCCGAAGATCGGGCCGGCCGTGATTGTCTGCAACCATCCCTACGGGATGCTCGAAGGTCTTCTGCTGACCCAACTGCTCACGCCGCTGCGGCCGGACGTGCGCATCGTCACCAACCAGTTGCTCGCCGAGATCACCGAACTGAACCGGATCTGCATCTGGGTGGACCCGATTGCGGACCGCAGCCGGGCGGCGCGCTTCAACTCGCGCGGCCTGCGGGAGTGCCTGGCGTGGCTGCAGGGCGGGGGATTGCTGGTGCTGTTTCCGGCCGGGGCCGTGTCGACGATTGACGTTAAGCGGCGGGGCATCGTCGACCCGGCGTGGATTCCTTCGGCGGCGTGGCTGGCGCGCAAGACCGGCGCCGTGACCGTTCCCTTCTACTTCTCCGGCAGTAACTCGTTGCACTTTCACTTACTGGGCCTTCTGCACGCTAAACTGCGGACCGCGGCATTGCCGGCCGAGTTCCTCAATAAGCGCGGCCATCCCGTCGAGGTGCGCATCGGCCGTCCCGTACCGGCGGCCACGCTCGACGGTTTCGGCGACGACCGGACGGCGGCTGAGTATCTGCGTTCCCGCACCTACCTGCTCGCTAAGCGCGGCCGGCCGGCGGCCCACGCGGCGCTTGGCGAGGGGGAACCGTTGGCCGCGCCGGCCTCCCCCGATCTCCTCGCGGGAGAGGTGGCGGCGCTGCCGGCCGGTCAACTGCTTGATGAAAGCAGGGAACTGTCGGTCTGGTACGCCTCCGCCGGGCAGATCCCCGGCATCCTCTCCGAGATCGGCCGCCTGCGCGAGGCTACCTTCCGCGCCGTGGGCGAGGGATGCGGACGGGCCATTGACCTCGATCGCTTCGACCGGCACTATCAGCAGTTGTTTGTCTGGAACCGGGAGCGGCGCGAGATCGTGGGCGGCTACCGGTTGGTGCATACCGCGGATGTGCCGCTGGACGATCTGTACTCCCGCACGCTCTTCCGGTTCGACCGCCGTTTCTTGCAGCGGATCGGCCCGGCGGTTGAGTTGGGCCGGAGTTTCGTGCGGCCGGAGTATCAGCGGCAGTACGCGCCGCTGCTGCTGTTGTGGAAAGGCATCGGGCAGTATGTCGCGCGCCGCCCGGAGGCGCCCGTGCTGTTCGGCGCGGTCAGCGTCAGCAATGACTATTCGGAGATTTCGCGGCGCCTGATCGTGCGGTATTTCGAAACCCGGCAGCGCGATGCGGAGCTGGCCCGCCTCGTCCGCTCGCGGCGGCCGTTGCGAAAGCTGTTGGTGGAGTGGGAAGTCGATTCGCTCGTCCAGTTGAGCCGGAATCCCGAAGACTTAGGCGCCCCGATCATGGACCTGGAACCGGATGGCAAAGGGCTGCCGGTGCTGCTGCGGCAGTACTGCCGTCTGGGGGCGAAGATGCTGGCCTTCAGCGTCGATCCCCGGTTTGCCAATGCTCTCGATGGCATGATCCTCGTCGATCTCCGCGACAGCGAACGGGCGCTGCTCGACCGCTACATGGGGAAGGAGACGGCAGAACGATTTCTCGCCGAAGCCGGCGGCTGCCGGACCTTCGCACAGGTGTCCTGAGTAATCGGCCTGAGCCGGGTGGAAACTCGGGCGGTCCCCGGCCGGGCTCGACGGAGAATCGGGAGGGGCGACGGACCCTAAACATGACCCGACAGATTCCTTTGCTGACGTCCCGGCGTTCTGTCCGGGCCTCTGCGGCCGTTGTTTGCTACCTCACGCTGAACCACCAGATTCCGCTGCGCCGGATGCAGATGCTCGGCGTGGGCGCCGAACAGCCGGTGGCCGAGAACGGCACCCGCCCGGGCCGCGGTGAACCGCTACAGACCGGGGGCCAAAACCGGGCTGATACACTGGTGGCATGGTAGGCAATCCAAACGTAATTGCGTATTTGAACGAAGTCCTGAAGGCTGAGTTGACGGCCATCAATCAGTACTTTCTCCACGCCGAGATGCTCGAAAACTGGGGTTATACCAAACTGAGCAAATACACCCGGAAGGAATCGATCGAGGAGATGATGCACGCCGAATCGCTCATTGAGCGGATTCTGTATCTCGAGGGCGATCCCGAGATGGCCGAACTGTTCCGCCTGCGGATCGGCAAGACCGTCAAGGAGCAGTTTGAGAATGACCTCGCGCTCGAATACGAGGCGGTGGCCCGGTTGAACAAAGCGATTGCCGTGTCGCTCGAGGCCGGCGACAACGGGTCGCTCGAACTCTTCAAGAAGATTCTGCTGGACGAGGAGCACCACGTCGACTGGCTCGAAGCGCAATTGCACCTGATCCAGGAAGTGGGCGCGGCGAACTACCTCGCCCAGCAGATTGACATCAACTCATCGCACTAGCGCGCTCAGTCCCGCTTGGTGATGATGTAGTGGGTTTCGGGGGCTGGGAAGCCGGCCTCCGCGAACGATTCGCGAATGATGCGGTTGGTGTCGAAGTAGACCTGCCAGTAGTGGTCGGTGTGGGTGTAAGGCCGGACGACCAACACCGGGCCGGCCATGGTGAAGGTGCTGATTTCGATATCGGGCGCCGGGGAAGCAATCACGTTTGGGATGGCCGCCACGCGCTGCTTGAGCAGCGCGATCGCCGCCCGGTGGTCCACCGCGCCGTTCAACTGCGCCGTCAGGTCCACGCGGCGGTAGGCGTTGGCGCTGAAGTTCTGGATGTTGTCGGAGAACACCTTGTTGTTGCCGATGATGGTGAGGACGTTGTCGGGCGTATCGATGGTGGTGCCGAACAGGCCGATGGCGCGGACGGTGCCGGTGACGCCGCCGACGCTGATGAAGTCGCCGACCTTAAAGGGCCGCAGAATGATCAGGAAAATGCCGGCGGCGAAGTTGGCCAGCAGTCCCGCCCAGGCCGCGCCAATCGCAATGCCGGCCGCGGCCAGCAGGGCGGCGAACGAGGTGGTCTCGATGCCGAACACGCCGAGAATGGCGATCGCCAGGGCAATGTTCAACCCGACGGAGATGCTGGCCAGCAGGTAGGTGACCAGGGTGGCGTCCACCTTCCGCACCTCCATGGCCTTGCGCGAAATGCTCATGATGATCGCGATCGCCCAGCGGCCGACAATCCACAGGGCCAGTGCGCCGAGAATTTTGAGGCCGACCGCCGTTCCTACCGCCGTGGCGGTGGCGATGATTTGATTGATGTCCATGCGTTACAAAGTCTCCTTGTTGTGATAGGGTGGTTTGCTTGTCAACCCAAACCCCCATGCCGTCTGCCCTGCGATGGGCTGTTGTCTGCCTGCTGAGCCTTGGGATGATTATCGCCTACGTGGACCGGGCGAACATCTCCGTGGCCCTGGCTTTACCCGCATTCCGCAAGCTGTTTCAGTTGACCGATAGCCAGCGCGGCGCGCTGAATTCGGCATTTTTTTGGAGCTATGCATTTCTGCAGATTCCCGCAGGCTATGTGGTGGACCGGTACGGAGTCAAGTGGCCATACGCGATCAGCTTCGTGCTGTGGAGTCTGTTCAGCGCCGCGACGGCGTTCGCCACTACGGTCGGCCAGATCGTGGTCCTCCGCCTGCTGCTTGGCATCGGCGAGGCAATTGTCACCCCGGCCAGCATGCGCTGGATCCGCTTCAACGTGCCGGAAAGCCAGCGCGGTCTCGCCGTCGGTATCTACATGGCCGGCACCAAGTACGGCCCGGGCATCGGGATTCCGATTGCGGCGTTCTTGAGTCGCGACTACGGATGGCAGAACATGTTTCTCATTCTTGGCCTCGGCGGCATGGTGTGGCTGATTCCCTGGATTCTGATGGTGCGCAACGACGACCGCGCGCTGGCGAGCGCCGCCGCGGCCCGCGACACCGGCCCGGCGCTGCCGTTTGCCGAGGTCTTCAAGACCCCGCTGATTTACGGCGTGATCGTCGGAACGTTCTGTTACAACTACTTCGTCTTCTTCTCGATGACCTGGCTGCCCGCCTATCTCGTTGAGCAGCGGGGCATGACGCCGGAGCAGATGGGCATCATCGCCTCGGCGAGTTTCAGCGGCATGGGCACCGCCGCGATTCTGGCCGGCCTGGTGGCCGACCGCATGATCGCCCGGGGTTGGGACGCCGTCAAGGTACGCAAAGGATTTACGCTGGCGGGCCTGGGGCTCGCCTCGACCGAGTTGGTCGGCGCCCTCAGCAGCGACACGAATGTGGCCATGATCTTCGCCGTTATCTCGTTGACCGGCCTGGGCCTCGCCACGGCCAACTACTGGGCGCTGACCCAGACCCTCATCCCCGGCGGCGCCCTCGCCGGGCGCATCGCCGGCGTGCAGAACTTCGCCTCGAACGGCTCCGGCATCGTCGCTCCCCTGCTTACCGGGTGGCTCAAGGAGACTACCGGCACCTACGAGGTGCCCATGGCGTTCATCTTCGGCCTGCTCCTGCTCGGCATCGGCGCCTACGTCTTTCTCGTGCGGGAACGCTACGTTCCCCGTTTGGTGACCTCGTGAAAAAAATCCTGCTGACGGCTCTGCTCTCCTCCGCCGTAACCTACCTCGCGCTCACCGGCGCGCCCATGCCCGAAACCGTGAAGTTGGACAACGCCCGCGTGCGCGTCAAAGAGGTGCTCTACGCCCCCGGCGTCGCCCGCGAACGCTACATCCGGCCGACGGACCAGGTGATCGTCTTCCTCGACGACTCACAATACGAGCGCATCGATTCGACGACGAAAGAGCGCACCGTGCGGACCCGCAAAAGCGGCGACATCATCTGGCACGACAAGGGCGAAGACGCTCCGGTGTTGAAGAACCTCGGCGCCAAACCCTATCGGACTCTGGTGATTGAATTGAAGTAACCGGCGCCGCGAACCGGCCTACCGCCAGTTCAGCGCCAGGTCGATAAACGTGCGCACGCATACCCCCGTCGGGCCCTTGGCCAGAAACGGCTTGGTCTCTTCGAGCCACGCCGTGCCGGCGATGTCGAGGTGCACCCACGGCGTGCCCCCGGTCCACTCCTTGAGAAAGTACGCCGCGGTGACGGCGCCGCCCCAGCGTCCCCCAATGTTTGGCAGGTCGGCGAAGGGCGTCTTGAGATAGTCCTTGTAGTCGTCATCGAGCGGCATGTGCCACAGGTTTTCGCCCTGCGCGCGCGCCGAAGCCAGCACCCGGCCGAGCATCTCTTCGTCGTTGGTGAACGCGCCCACGTGCACATGGCCGAGGGCCACCACAATCGCGCCCGTTAGCGTGGCGGCGTCGACCATGTGCGTCACCCCCAGCCGCCGGGCGTACTCAATGGCGTCCACCAGAATGAGCCGGCCTTCGGCGTCCGTGTTGAGCACTTCGATGGTCTTGCCGCTCAGCGAGGTCACAATATCGCCCGGCCGCAGCGAGCGGCCGCCGCACATGTTCTCAACCGTCGGCACAATCGCCGTCACCGCCACTGGCGGCTTCAGCTGTGCAATCGCCTGCATGGCACCTAGCACCGCCGCGCCGCCCGCCATGTCGTATTTCATCTTCTCCATGCCGTCGGACGGCTTGATCGACACCCCGCCCGTATCGAACGTGACGCCCTTGCCGATCAGGCAAAGGTGGTCCGGCGAGGGAGTCGCCGGGGTGTAGCGCAGGATGATCATCGCCGGCGGCTGGTCCGAACCCATCGCGACGCCGAGCAGCGAGCCCATGCCCAACTGCCGCATCCGGTCTTCGTCCAGAATCTCGCAATCGAGACCGTTCTCGTTCGCCATCTTCGCCGCGCGGGCGGCCAGTTCGAGCGGCGGCAGCAGGTTGCCCGGTTCGTTCACCAACGCCCTGGCGAAGTTCTGCGCCCGGGCGATGGTCTCCCCGTGCGCCACCGCGGGCGCGAGGTCGGCTGGCGAGATGAGTTGAAAGGTAGCGAGGTCCGTCGCCCGGCCCTCGGACTTGTGGACATCGACCTCATAGTTGCCCAGTACGGCTCCTTCGACCGCCGCCGCGGCCAGCGCCGCCTCGGCGTAGGGATGGTCCAGGCACAGCGCGATCGAGTGCACGCCCTTCGACTTCAGCGCCCGGACAGCCGCGCCGGTGATCTTCCGCAGCACGGCCGGGGTAAACGAACGCGCCGGACCCGCGCCAGCCGCCACCAGGCGCTTGGCGGCAAAACCCGCCGGGCGGTGGAGTACGGCCAGATCAAACACCTTGCCCTTTGCTTCGCCCGAAGCCGCCAGTTCGCTGAACCACTCGTGGGCGGGCGATGGGTCGTCTTCAAAATGGAGCATCAGCAGCGCATCGGCCGCGATGGAGGAGAAAGGACTGCTGTGGAATTCTACGTTCATGCTTACCCTTTGAGAGAGCGGTTCATGGCGGCCCGCGCTTCGGCGTTCTGCTCGCGCGTGCGTTCGGCCTCGCGCTTGTCATGAAGCTTTTTGCCCTTGGCGAGAGCGACTTCCAGCTTGATTTTGCCGCCCTTGAAGTACATTTTGGTGATGACCAGCGACAGGCCCTTTTCGCGCGTCTGTCCCCGGAGTTTTTCGATCTCGCGCCGGTGCAGCAGCAGCTTACGCTTGCGCATCGGGACGTGGTTGGCAATGTTGCCGTGCGAGTATTCGGCAATGTGGGCGTTCACCACCCAGGCCTCGTTATCCCGCACTTCGGCAAAGGCATCCTTTAATTGGACCTTGCCGCCGCGGGCGGCCTTCACCTCGGTACCCGAGAGGACGACGCCGGCCTCCCAGCGGTCCAGCAGGAAATAGTTATGTCCGGCCTGCCGGTTGTCGGCGATGATCTTGATACCGGAGTCGGATTTTGCGGTTGCCACGTTTTGTTCTCCACGCAGCGGCTCTTCCCGACGTCTTGCCTAATTAGGGATTGGTCCAGCCGCGCGAGCGGTAGTCCTGATGATACCATGCCCTCTTTTTAAAATGATTGGATTCAATAGGTTAACCACGGGACAAACGCTCTCCTGCCTGCTCGTCCTGATTTTGCTCGCGCCCGGACCGGTTGTGGGCAAGACGCGCAAGGGCGACCGGTTCTATGCGGCGGCAAAAAAGGCCGAAAACGCCGGCGATTGGGAAAAGGCCTTTGAAGAGTATGAAAATGCGCTGCGCGAGGACCCGGCTGAGAGTAACTATCAGATCGGGCACCGGCGGACGCGCTTTGAGGCTGGGGCGCGTCGCACGCAGCGGGCGCAGAAGCTTCGCTCGGAGGGCAAGCTTGAAGAAGCGTTGACGGAGTTTGAGCGCGCCTTTCTGACCGATCCGTCGAGCGCGATCGCCATTCAGGAGATTAAGCGGACCAAGGCGCTGCTCGACGCCGAGCGGCTACGGGGCGCCAAACTCGCTCCCGAGGAGCGCGGCCTGACTCCGGTCGAATCGGCGCGCCGCGAGAGTGAAGAAAAGATCGGTCGGATTCAGGCGGCCCCCGAGTTGAAACCCCTGTCGCGGCAGGTCACCTCGCTCAAGATGAACAATCAGAACATCCGGGTTCTGTACGAGACCCTCGGCAAGCTCACCGGCATCAACGTGGTCTTTGACCCGGAGATGCAGCAGCCGTCGAAGAACTTTTCGGTCGATCTGACGAACACAACGCTTGAAGATGCGCTCGAGCACCTGTCGACCCTGACCAAGATGTTCTGGAAGCCGCTCAACCCCAACACCATCTTTCTCACCAACGACAATGTCACCAAGCGGCGGGATTACGAAGAGAACGTGGTGAAGGTCTTCTACCTGCAGAACATTACCAGCGTGCAGGAGTTGAACGAGATCTCCGTGGCGATCCGGTCGGTGACCGAGATCCGCCGGCTGTTTACTTATAACGCCCAGAACGCGATTCTGGCGCGGGGCACGGTGGATCAGGTGGCGCTCGTCGAAAAGCTGCTGCAGGACCTCGACAAGCCCAAGCCCGAGGTGCTGGTGGATGTGATCGTGATCGAGACGAGCCGCGGGCGCACGCGCGATCTGGCGTCGGCCCTGTCGTCGACGAGCGGGTCGAGCACCAGCAACGGGATCAGCGTCGGCGTGACCCCGGCGCTTGGCTCGGCCGGCACGGGCAACACGGTGCGGCTGGACAAGCTCACCTCGCTCACGGCGGGCGATTTTGCCATTAACCTGCCGAGCGCGATTTTACGGGCGGTCATGTCGGACAGCAACGCGAAGGTGCGGCAGACCCCGCAGGTGCGGGCGGCCGATGGTATGAAGGCTTCGCTCAAGATTGGCGAGAAGGTTCCGACCGCCTCCGGGTCGTTTCAGCCTGGCATCGGGTTGGGTGGCGGAGGCGTGAGCCCGCTCGTCAACACGCAATTCCAGTATCTCGATGTGGGTGTTAACGTCGACATTCTTCCCAAGATCCACGGGGCCGATGAGGTCTCTCTGCACGTTGAGATCGACATCTCGACCGTCCGTGAGCGCATCGACATCGGCGGCATCCAGCAGCCGGTGATCGGTCAGCGCAAGGTGATTCACGACCTGCGGTTGCGGGAAGGCGAAATGAACCTGATTGGCGGTCTGGTGCAGCAGAACGAGACCCGGACCAACAGCGGCATTCCGTTGCTGATGCAGATCCCCTATCTGGGCCGACTGTTTTCGAACGAATCGATCAACCGGACCGAAAGCGAATTGATGATCGCCCTGGTGCCCCACATCGTGCGCAGCCAGGAGATCACCCCGGTGAACCTGCGCGGGATTGCGGCGGGCGCCGACCAGACCATCCGGCTGATCCGCTCGATTCCGGAGCCGGCGGGCGGCACCGCCCCAGCGGCGCCCGCCGTAGGCGGCCTGGACGCGCCGAAGCCGGCGGCCGACGCGCCCAAAGCGAGTGTGGTGAAGCCGGCCGCGCCCGTGAAGCTGGTGTGGCAACCGGAAGGGGTCGTCACCAAAGCGGGTTCGCCCGTGGTGGTGACGCTGCAGGTGGCCGAGGCGCAGGACCTGTTCTCGGCGCCGATGAAGGTCAAGTACGACCCGAAGAAGTTGAAGCTGGCGACCGCTACCGCCGGAGCGTTCCTGTCGGGTGACGGCCAGCGGGTGAACTTCACTTTTCAGGACGCGCCCGCGGCAGGCGAGGTGTCGGTGATTCTCAACCGCCTGCCCGGGGTGCCGGGGCTGAACGGCTCTGGGGCGCTGCTCTCGTTAACTTTCCAGGCCTTAGCGGCCGGGCAGACCACGGTAACCGTTCTCGACAGCAGTCTCAAGAACTCGAAGCTCCAGCCGGTACCGGCGCAGACCCCGGGGGTGCCGGTCGAAATCCGATGAGTACGCGCCGGCGCCAGCAACGGGGGATGACGCTGATCGAACTGATCGTGGCGTTCACGATTCTTGTCCTGTTGACGTCGATGGCCGTGCCGCTGGCGCGGAACAAGGTTCGCCGCGACAAAGAAAAAGAGCTGCGCTTTGCGTTGCGCGAGATCCGCACGGCCATTGACCGTTATAAGGATATGGCGGACAAAGGGCAGTTGGGCCAGTTGAAGGCGGATGCAGATGGGTACCCGGAGACGCTTGAGATGCTGGTGGACGGCGTGAAGGTGACCGGCCAGCCCGGCGGCGGGGCGACTGTGGCGGGTGCGGGAGGATTCGGCGGCGTCATGGGGCCCCAGCAGCAGGGGATTCCCGGCGCGCCCGGGCAGCCTTCCGGAAGCCTGAGCGACAGCGGAGAGAAAAAGGTGCGGTTCCTCCGGCGGATGCCGAAGGATCCCTTTACCAACTCGACCGAGTGGGGTAAGCGCTCTTCGCGGGATGATCCGAAGTCGTCGGCCTGGGGCGGGCAGAATGTGTTTGATGTGTATTCGAAGACGATGGAGAAGGCAGCCGATGGAACGCCGTATGCGGAGTGGTAGGCGTGGTTTCACGCTGGTGGAGCTGATGGTGGTGATGGCCATCGTGCTGGTGGTGGTCAGCGTGGCGGTGCCGCTTTACAACAAGTCGGTGATCCGGGCGCGCGAGAGCGTGCTGCGGCAGAATCTGTTCACGATGCGGGCGGTGATTGATGAGTACACCTACGACAAGCAGAAGGCGCCGCAGACTTTAGAGGATCTGGCGCGGGAGGGCTATCTGCGGCAGATCCCGGTCGATCCGATTGTGGGCAACAACTCCTCCTGGCGTTTGATCATGGAGGAGGCGGCGGTGTCGGCCAGTCAGAGCGAGCCTGGAATTTTTGACATCCGCAGTTCGTCAGAAAAAATCAGTTTAGAAGGCACGAAGTATTCAGAGTGGTAAACTAAAAAGGTTGGGTTAACGCTCCCCGGTCGTCTAATGGTAGGACAGCGGCCTTTGACGCCGTGAATCTTGGTTCGAATCCAGGCTGGGGAGCCAATTTTCAAACGACTCTTTTCTTGCTTCCAAGTCGTTGAAATTGAAAGTTTTAACCTAGTTCGAGCGTCGCACCAGCGAAAACGGTTCGAACAGCGCTGTTCTCAGTTTTTCTCCTGCCAGGAAGCCTCC
>JADCJL010000113.1 GCA_020247055.1 Acidobacteriaceae bacterium
GAGTTGCGGGAGTTGCGGGCCTACTGCGACAAGGCCGAGGCTATCTTCGCCCGCGAGGCCCAATGAGGCCGCCCGACCAGGCCCGGTGGCATCCGCGACCGGGAGACGTGGCCAGTAACGGGAGGGCCGAGCGGACGGTTGTGGGCCGGGGGCATGACGCGGTGACATATCGTTGCCCGATGACTGGCCGGCTGGCGACCTGCACGCTGCGGGCCTGGATCGACTGGGTCGAGGAGGTGGTTCATGTCGAGCAGTAAGGGTCAGCGGTTGGCGCGGCGCGGGGAGGACGCATGAAGACGGCGCTGAAAGCTGTGCATTGCCTGTCTGTCGGCATTGTGCTCATGTTGCTTGGGCGGTATGCGCTCACAACAGACGATGGCCTTTTCATGAAGGCGTACGCTGTTGTGGCCGGCGCTTGGATGCTGGTAAGCGGGTTTATGACGTGGTTATGGATCAAGAGGACATTCTGACCCGCATCCGCGCCGAGCAACTGCGCTGCGCGGAACAATACGCGGACCCCGGCGCACGCCTGGGACTGTATGACTGGTTTGCAGAGGAATTTCTGATGGAGGAAGAGATGAGAAAGACGAAACCGCCGCTGACGCTGGAGCAGCAGCGGGCATTAGTAGGCACGCGGCGCACGGCGACGTTGGCGGCGCTGTCACTGATTCGCGTTGGGTCGACGCCGCAGGACCTGCACGAGCGGATCCGCGCGGCGGAGGTGGAGTGCGGGCTGTGGGTCGATGCGGTGGAGAGGTTGAGGAAAATGGAGGCGAGGAATGCTACAGATTAAAGACATGGACGGCAGGGTGCTGAGGACGGTGGACGCCGATACGCTGCGCGGGGCGAGCCTGCGCGGGGCGGACCTGAGCGAGGCGGACCTGCGCGGGGCGGACCTGCGCGGGGCGAGCCTGCGCGGGGCGGACCTGAGCGAGGCGGACCTGCGCGGGGCGGACCTGCGCGGGGCGGACCTGAGCGGGGCGAACCTGCGCTGGGCGGACCTGCGCGGGGCGAACCTGAGCGGGGCGAACCTGCGCTGGGCGGACCTGCTCGGGGCGAACCTGAGCGGGGCGAGCCTGCGCGGGGCGGACCTGAGCGGGGCGGACCTGTTCGGGGCGGACCTGCGCGGGGCGGACCTGTTCGGGGCGGACCTGCGCGGGGCGAATTTGCGCGAGGCGGACCTGAGCGGGGCGGACCTGCGCGGGGCGGACCTGCGCGGGGCGGACCTGCGCGCGAGGCAGTACGTCTGCCAGATCCACGCCAGCCGCCACGCCATCGTTGCCATCGACGACGACGTTCGGATCGGCTGCCTCCACAAGCCGCTGGCCGAATGGCTGGATACGTTCCATGCCGTGGGGCGAGAGAACAAATACACAGACGCGGACATTGTCGAGTATGGTGGCTGGCTGCGGCAGATTGCGGCGGTGCTCGCGGCGCGGCGGGGGGAGGTGGCGGGATGACGTATGAGGAGTTTTTGCGGACGAAAGCCGTTGACGCGCCGAGGACCGGATTCGACGTCGGCCAGGTTCACCAGTCAGCGAAGCCGTTCCAAGCCGACATCATCAGGTGGGCGCTGAAGCGTGGACGGGCGGCCATCTTTGCCGACACCGGCCTAGGTAAGACATTCATGCAGCTGGAGTGGGCGCGGCACGTTGCCGAGCAGGCTGGGCCGGTGCTAATTCTTGCGCCGCTGGCCGTTGCCGCGCAAACGGTGCGCGAGGCGGCGAAGTTCGGCATTGACGGCGTTGAGCACGTTTCCGAGCGGTCAGGCTCTCCGATTCAGGTGACGAACTACGAGAAGCTGCACAGGTTCAGCCCGGATAATTACGCTGGCGTCGTGCTGGACGAGTCCAGCATCCTCAAGAGCTACATGGGGAAGACCAAGCGGGCCATCATTGACGTATTTGCTGGTCATCGATTCAAGTTGGCGTGTACGGCAACGCCAGCGCCTAACGACCATCTCGAACTGGGCAACCATGCCGAGTTTCTTGAGGTAATGGACTCGAACGAGATGATCTCCCGCTGGTTCCTCAACGACACGATGAAGGCGGGCGGGTATCGGCTGAAGAAGCACGCTGCAAAGGACTTCTGGCGCTGGGTGGCGTCGTGGGCGGTATCGGTCACCATGCCTTCCGACCTAGGGTATAGCGACGACGACTACATTCTTCCGAGGCTGAGCGTCGAGTCGCATACGGTCACCGTTGACATTACCAGTGACACGGACGGGCGGCTGATTCGCGTTCCAGATATGTCTTCGACCGCCATTCATCGCGAGTTGAAGCGGACCACGACGGATCGAGCCGCAAAAGTCGCCGAGATTGTTGCGGCGCCTGGGCAGTGGCTGGTGTGGTGCTATTCAGACTACGAGGCCGATGCGCTTCTCAAGGCGATTCCCGAGGCACGCGACATTCGCGGGTCGCAGACGGAGGCTGCACGCGAGGCAACTCTGAACGACTTCACCGATGGCCGACTGCGGGTGTTTATCAGCAAGCCACAGCTATCCGGCTTTGGCATGAATTGGCAGCACTGTAATCAGGTGGCCTTTGTCGGGCTGTCTTATTCGTTCGAATCGTACTATCAGGCCATTCGTCGAGTGTGGCGATTCGGCCAGCAGCGCCCGGTCGTTTGCCACATCGTGCAAGCCGAGACGGAAGGCGCATTGATCGCAACGATTGAAAGCAAAGAGAGGGAGTTTAGATCCATGAGAAAAGAGATGACGGCTGCTATGGCGGAAGAGAGCGTCAGGCAGCTTCGCGACGACGCGCTGGTGATAACGCTACCGGACGAGGAGCGCAAGGGAAGCGGATGGACGCTGTACAACGCCGACTGCGTCACGAAGGCCCGGCAACTGCCGAGCGATTCCGTTGGGCTGTCCGTGTTTAGCCCGCCGTTTTCGAACCTGTACATTTACAGCGATTCAATCGCCGACATGGGCAACACTGAGGACGACGAGGAGTTTATGGCTCAGTTCCGGTTTTTGATCAAAGAACTGCATCGCATCACCATACCGGGCCGTAACTGCGCGGTTCATTGCAAGGACCTGCCGCTGTATCGTGGCCGCGACGGCGCGGCTGGCTTGCGCGACTTCCCGGGCCGGATCATCCGCGAGTTTGAGGCCGAGGGCTGGACGTTTCACAGCCGCGTCACGATCTGGAAAGATCCGGTGATCGAGATGCAACGGACGAAGAATCACGGACTGCTTTACAAACAGCTATGCGCTGATTCGGCGGCATCGCGGCAGGGAATGGCCGACTACATCATCACGTTTCGCAAGTGGAACGCCGAGGCCGAGTTTGCGGATCCGGTCACCGCAGGCGGGGAGCGGTTCGAGCGGTACGTTGGCCTGGAGCCGCCCGATGCGTCTGTAGTCGCTTACGACGCAGGCGTTCCCGTCCCGGCGCACAACAACGGCAAGTGGCCGCGCTTTAACCCGTTTCCGGTCGGCAGCGAGGCATACAGGCTGTGGTCAATATCTGTCTGGCAGCGGTATGCTTCGCCAGTGTGGATGGACATCAATCAGACCGACGTTCTGAACAAGGATCTGGCGCGGGACAGTGACGACGAGCGGCACATTTGCCCGCTGCAACTTGACGTTATCGAGCGGTGTATTCATCTTTGGTCGAATGCGGGAGATCTAGTTTTTTCACCTTTTACCGGCATTGGCAGCGAGGGATACGTTGCGCTGACGTGCGGAAGGCGGTTTGTCGGCACCGAGCTGAAGAGAGGCTACTTTGAGATTGCGGCGCGAAACCTCGCCGACGCGTGTGGAGATTCTAACAGGCAGCTTTCGCTGCTGGAGGTGGCGGGATGACGATCAATCAACTCCACCTCGAAGCTGCCCTCGCCGACGCCGCCGTGAAGGCCGAGATCATCGACCTCGTCTACCGGGGTGTGGCCGACTGGGCGTGGCCTGCGGCGTATTTGAAGATCGCGACGCCGGAGGAATGGCGGAAGGCGGTGAGGAGTGGCGTATGAGTGAGCACACGATTTGCGTTCCGATTGACGCCTGGAGGGCGCTCGAATTGATCTGCGACGCCATTAACTACCCGGATTCGCTCCACGACATGGTCTACGCGGCGTTTCGGGGAAAGGTGCCCGACTGGAGGGAGCATGGGTGGGAGTTGCGGGCGGTGCCCGGCGTGGACAAGATTATCGTTACGGCGAGGAGAAAGGTATGATCCATTACCATGGAGGCCCAATTACGCCTAGATCAGCGGCGATCCAAGCGTACGCAAGACGCCACGGCTGTGTCTCGTTTGCGAATCCAGAGCAGATGGAACTGGTCGCGGAAATGTGCCAGTCGTTCATACTAGACAACGGCGCTTACCCGCTGTTCACGGCAGGCAGGGGTGACGTTGACGTTCGCGCATACTCGGACTTCGTTGCCCAATGGGCACTGCACCCAGGTTTTGATTGGTGCCTAATTCCGGATAAGATCGACGGGGACGCAGCGCAGAACGACACGCTGATTGAGAGCTGGACGCTGCCGCGCCACATTTCGGTTCCGGTTTACCACATGCACGAGCCGGTGGAACGAATGGCAGCGCTAGTGAAGGACTGGCCGCGAGTCGCCATAGGCAGTAGCGGGGAGTTCTGGGAGATCGGCTCGATCAAGTGGTGGGGCCGAATGCACGAAGTTATGATGACCGCGTGCGACGAGCAGGGAATGCCGCTTTGTAAGTTGCACGGCTTGCGAATGCTGGACCCGACAATCTTCAGCCATCTTCCTCTATCAAGCGCCGACTCTACGAACGTGGCGCGAAATATTGGACTCGATGTTCGATGGAGCGGGCCGTATCAACCTAAGAGTAAGGAGACGCGGGCGCTGATTTTAATTGACCGTATCGAAGCGCACGCAAGCGCGACAACGTATAGAGGGACCATGGGAACTCAAATGAATTGGGGGCTTTTCGGATGACACTTACGGAAAAATGGAACATTTTCGCGGTATTCGTCGAGCCCGAGAAGCGACACATAGCGCGGGCCGCGTACTTTGCCGGCTACGCCGAGGCCTTGGTGGCGGCGGGGGATCCAGAGGGGGCGACGAAGGTGATGGATGAGTTGCGGGAGGGGAAATGTGGCTGAGGATACCTACATCTCACTGTTCAGCGGCTACGGAGGACTCGACCTCGCCGTCCGTTGCGCTTTGCCGGAGGCTCGCTGCGTCTGTTTCGTGGAGAGGGAAGCTCCTGCGGCCGCAATCCTGGCGGCTCGTATGGAGGACGGAGGCCTGGAGGAGGCACCTATCTGGTCTGACATCCGAACCTTCCCGGGCGAACTCTTCCGTGGCCGCGTGGCTGGACTCGTTGGCGGGTTCCCCTGCCAGGACCTCAGCGTTGCAGGCAGACAAGCAGGAATCGAGGGAGAGCGAAGCGGACTGTTCTTTGAAATCATCCGACTCGTTCGCGAGTTGGAGTCCGTCGAGTGGCTGTTTCTTGAGAACGTCCCGCCAGTTCTCAATTTTCCAGCAGGAACAACCGTTCTCGGAGAACTTGCCAAAATCGGGCTCAATGCGGAATGGGGAACTCTTCGAGCGTCCGATGTTGGTGGATCGCACAAGCGAGAGCGGGCGTTTGTGCTGGCCTACCGCACGCTCCGAGGACTCGGAAAGCTGCGGGAACCATCCGGGGGCGGTGGATTCGCTGACGGGGGCGGCGCGGATGTGGATGACGCCAAACCTACCCTTGGGTGGCCGCAAGAATACCGCGGAACAGGTCCAAGCGAAGGGCAAGACAGACAACGGGAAGCGACAGATCAGCTTGGAGGGCCAGACGATGCACTGGCGCAGCTACCAAACGCGGCTGCCCAACGAGACATCGAACGAGTACTGGGAGCGCATGACGGCTTACGAGACCGAGAATGGGATCGACCCGACAGTGGGCGGGGCGTGTTGGCCGACACCAGCCACCCGCGACTACCGGAGCCCGAATGCTGCGAGCCACATGGACCGATCAACCGGAGCCAAGCACCTGGACCAACTTCCGATTTTCATCGAGCACTCTTTCCTCCCGGCCCCGCCGACCTCGACGCATGGCGACAAGTCCCCGAGCACCTCCGCCCGGCGGTTGAACCCGGACTTCGTAGACTGGCTGATGGGGCTGCCGCCAGGGTGGACAGACTACGCGCCGCTGGAAACGGCGTCGTACCTCTCCAAGGTGCGGTCGCTCTTGCACTCCTTCTTGGGAGGGCACGCTAAATGACCCGCACCTGCCGCCACTGCGACCAGCCAGCGGTCAACTACAGCAACACGCCGCTGTGCCGCCAGCACTACAACCAGCGCCGCCGGAAGGGCCGCCCGCGCCAGCCGCGCCAGCCTTCGACGGTCTGCCGGGAATGCGGAGCGCCGCGCAAGCCGGGCGTGAGCATCGCCCGGTGCGAGGAGCATTACCGGATCTACGCGAGGAAACAGGTCCGTCGCAGCCGGGGTATGGACCCGGACGCGCCGGTGAAGGTGGTGGATACGTCGAAATGCCGCTTATGCGACGAGCCGCGATTGCCTTACGGGGTGATGTGCCGCCAGTGTCTCCGCAACTACGAGGCCGAGCGGCGGCGGAAGGCCGGGGCGCAGCCGAGGTCTATGACGTGCGAGACGCCGGGGTGCCGGCAGCCGAAGGCCACGCCGCACGGCAAGTATTGCAGGACCTGCTACGATCAGCGGCAGGAGGCGAAGGTCAAGGCAAGCAGCCGGGCGAAGATGTCGACGGCGGCAAAGGCCGTTGAGAAGCAGATGCCGCGGCGCTGGGATACAGCTTTGCCGGGGCGTGGGGTGGCTGAGCTGGTCGTCGGGCCGGAGGTGTTCGCCAGGCCGGAGCCGATTCAGCCGACGCGGCCGGTGACGCGGATCCGGGCGGCGGATGCGGATGAGCGGGAGGCGCGGGAGCGGGAATGGGCGGAGTGGTTGAGCAGGAGGACGGTAGTAGCGCGTCCGCAAGAAGAAAGAGGAGAAGAATAATGGATAACGATACGAAGAAGATTTTACTGCTGATCGCACGGGCGTTGCAGGTGAACGCCTTGGCGCAGTTGGCCAATGTTGGCGTTTACGGCGGGGATGGCGTGGCGTTGCAGACGAATTCCTTGGCGCAGGCGGCAACTGCCCATCGTTTTGATGTGTGGCGGGAGGATATAAAAAAAGAGAGGGTTATGGCCGATGCTCTCTTTGCCAAGATCAACAACGAGGGGGAATACCGAGAAGCGCAAGAAAAACTTATGGACGAGATACGTATGGACGAGACCTGGAGCAGGGTCAGTAAAGCGCAAGAAGAACTTATGGACCAGGTGCAAATGGACGAGTTGCAGAAGCTGCTCTGGAGCAAGGTTGGCAACCAGGAGAAAAACAATGCCTGAAGACCCTAAAAACCCCGAACAGCAGACGCCGGATCATGCGTGGTCCGTCCCGCCAACAGTAATTCTTCCCATGCGAACGTCACAGCCCATGTATATTCCCGACCCCTATTTCCCTCCCGGCGGCGTAATCCCAGTACCGGCTACATGGTCCGCAGATCCAACAGTCACGTCTCCGGGTCAGCCTCTGCACACCGTCCCCGCCGGAACGCGTCTTTCCGATAACCCTACTGAACTGGTGAAGCATCAGTTCTTGATCTACGAAAGCGACCTCGTTGACGTGGTCGTTGATGAAATCAACTTTCCTAGCCAGGCGATTACGAGGCTCATCCGGTCGAAGCTGGCTACGATTTGCAGCGACATAGACCGTTACCACTGGAGGGCCTACGCTTCCAGATTGGATTACGCCGCAATCACCATCACCGCCTACGGGACACCGAAATGAGTAAACTGACCGAAAACGACGTCGAGGCCGACATCCTACGGTTCCTGGTTCGCAACAACTGGATCGTGCGCCGTCAACACAGCGGCATCTTCCGCACGCAGGCGGGTCACCCGATCCGCCTCGGCGAGCCGGGGATGTGCGACTGGTCCGCTATGCGGCCGACCGGCGCGAAGCTGATCCAGTATTTGGAGGTCGAGGCCAAGGCGCCAGGGAAGAAGCCGGACCCCAAGCAGCGGGAGTACATGGCGAAGCGTCGCCACCAGGGGATTTCGTGCTGTTACGCGGACTCCGGGCTGGCGTTCGAGACGTGGTATTACGGGGAGGGGTTCGAGTGATACAGACCCTGCGCCCCTACCAATCCCAGGCTATCGCCGAGGCCCGTGACGCCCTGCGCGTTCATCACCGCGTGCTGATCGTCGCCCCTACCGGTGCGGGGAAAACCAGCATCGCCGCCGACATCATCCGTCGAGCCGTCGAGCGCGGCGGGCGCGTGTGGTTTCTGGCCCACCGCAAGGAACTCATTGACCAGGCCTCCGCCCGCCTCGACCAGTTCGGCATCAATCACGGCGTCATCATGGCGCAGCATTGGCGCGACCGGCCGCACGAGCGGGTCCAGGTGGCGTCGGTCCAGACGCTGGTGAACCGCGACGTGGACATCCGGCCCTCGCTGATCATCATCGACGAGGCGCACCGGGCTACCGCCAATTCCTACCAGACGGTCATCGAAAACGCTGGCAAGCCCCGCGTGATCGGCCTGACGGCGACGCCCATCCGCGGCGACGGCAAGGGGCTCGCGTCCATGTTCGACGCGATGGTCCAGTGCCCAACTATCGGGGAACTTATGCGCGATGGGTATCTGGTGCCCGACCGGGCCTTCGCGGGGAAGCGAGTGGACCTGGCCGGCGTCGAGGTGCGCGGCTCCGACTACGACCCGACACAGCTGAACGACGCCATGAACAAGCCGCACCTGATCGGCGATGTCGTCAGCGAGTGGCGGCGGCTGGCGGCTGGCCGCCCAACGATGGTGTTCGCCGCGGGCGTGAAACACAGCAAGACCCTCGTTGAGGCATTCCTGGCGGCGGGCATCGCCGCGGCACATCTCGACGGAGAGACGCCGAAGCAGGAGCGCGAGGCAATCCTGAAACGCCTCGCGGATGGCCGTCTGACGGTCGTCAGCAACGCGATGGTGCTGACCGAGGGAGTAGACGTACCTGTGGTGTCCTGCGTCGTCCTGGCGCGGCCCACGAAGTCGAAGGGCCTATACCTCCAGATGGCGGGGCGCGGGCTGCGGACGGCGCCGGGGAAACAGGACTGCCTGATCTTGGACCACGGCAACTGCACCATGGAGCACGGCCTCGTGCGGCGCGACCAGAACTGGCAGCTGACGGAGGACGCGCAACGCCGGCGGGGCAAGCAGGTCAGTTATGCCGAGACGTTCAAGGTGTGCCCGGACTGCGGCGCCGTCCACGAACTCCAGGACGAGGCGTGCCCGTGCGGGTATCGGTTCGCGGCGCGGGCGAAGCAGAAGCAGCTGAAGGTCTACAACGGCGTGCTCGAGGAGGTGACCGAGCAGCGCGTGCGGGAGTACACCGAGAGCCAGCGTAAGGCGAAGTATTTCCGGTTGCTGCACGAGCAGCACACGGGCACGAAGAAGGACGGTTCGCCGTTCTCAAGGGGGTATGCGTTCGTGAAGTACGAAGCAATGTTCAAGATGAGGCCGGAGAGCGGGTGGCGGGAGGAGTGGAATGACCGTAACCCGAAACTGATGGCGGATTATGCGGATGCGTGGCTGGATTGGTTGCGAAATCAGGAGCCGCAATCCTGCACCTGCCACATGGGCCACCCGCCGTGCGGCTGGTGTACGTCGCCGAATCGGGCTGAACAGGATTTTGCCGCATGAGCCGACTCATCGACGCCGCCCTCCACTACGCCCGCCGGGGCTGGCCGGTTCATCCGCTTAAGCCGCTGTCAAAGGTCCCGGCCACTAAACACGGCTGCAACGACGCCACGACCGACGAGCGAACCATTCGCGCTTGGTGGACCGAAAACCCGCACTACAACATCGGCCTTCGGACTGGTGTGCTGTGGTTCGTTCTCGACGTCGACTCCAAGCACCAGGACGCCGCCGAGTGGCTTGAATCGGTAAGCCTGCCGGAAACCATCACCGCCATCACCGGCACAAACGGCAGGCATTTGCTGTTCCGGTCGCCTGACTTCGCGGTGACCAACTCGACCTCGAAGATCGGCCCGCATATCGACATCCGCGGCGCTGGTGGCTACATCGTGGCGGCACCTTCGATTCACCCGGACACTCGGCAGGAATACGCCTGGGACTGCGTGGACGAATTCCCTACCGGACACCCAGCCGAGGCCCCGCAGTGGCTTCTAGACCGGCTGATGCCGACCGGATCGCAGCGACTCGGCCCCGCGCCAAACATCATTCCACACGGCGTTCAGCACACAACGCTGTTCAAGTACGCCTGCTCTATGCGGTCGAAGTACGGCATGACCGAGGAGGAGATGCTACCAGCCGTTGTGGCGCTGTCCAAGCGGTGCGAGATCGTTCCGCCTGAGCGGAACATGGTCAAGCTGGTCGCCGACGTCTGCAAGCGGTATGCGCCGGGGATGTCATCGGAGTACTCGCAGCCGCAGGCCCAAGCCACCGACGTAGTCGAGGCAGAGTACGAGGCCAGCGAAGTCGAGGTGCCGGCCAAACTGAGCCCCAACGCCCACGCCGACCGGATCATGCAGCAGCACGCCTTCCTCAACCACAACGGCGTGCTGTACCAGTACAATGGAACGCACTGGGCGCAGATCGACACTGGGACACTGAAACACCTGGCGCTGCGGGCCGAGCCTAAGCATTCCAACATGAAACGCCGATCCGAGATCGCCAATCGGATCGTGGATGAATCACGGAACGACGACGTGCGCTGGCGCAACCTCGAGAAGTACGAGATTCCCCTCCTCAACGGGGTGATCGACGTCCGGTCGATGGCGCTGCGCTCGCACCGCAGAACCGACTACCTTCAGTCGTGCGTTCCGCACGAATACGACTCATCGAGCACTTGCCCGGTCTGGCAGGAGTGCATGGATACCTACTTCGGAGGCGACCCGGACCAGGACGCCAAGCAGGACGCGCTACAGGAGTTTTTCGGCTACTGCCTGATGCCGCACGCCACCTATAAAAAGGCCCTGCTCTGCAAGGGCGAGTCCGACTGCGGGAAGTCCACCATTCCATACCTGCTGCGCGTTCTGGCCGGCCAGCAGAACTGCTGCGCCGTGGGCGTCGAGTCCATGGACGATCCACGCAAGCGGGCGCCTCTGCGGGGGAAGCTGGTCAACCTGCTCACCGAGCTTACTAGCGACGCCATGATCGCCGATGGCGGCTTCAAGACGCTGGTATCGACTGAGGAGCCCATCTTGTTTGATGAGAAATTCCTGCCGCCCGTCCTCGACGTCCCCATCGCCAAGCACGTCATCGTCACGAACGTCCTGCCAACGATCAACGACCGGAGCCGCGGGACCTTCAACCGGCTGCTTCTGGTCTCGTTCAACCACGTCATACCGCTCGCGCAGCAGGATCGCTCGATATGGGACAAGCTACGCGGGGAGATCAACGGCATCCTTCACTGGGCGCTGTACGGGGCGCAGCGGCTGTACCTCAACGGCGGGACGTTCACCAGCGTGGGCCGGGTGGAGGTCGAGGAGTACCGGGCGAGCCAGAATCCGCTGACTGAATTCATAGAAAGCCAGTGCGACATCAATCCGGAAGCCAAGGTAGGCATCTCGGACTTCCGGGACAAGTTTTCCAACTGGTACGGGAAACGGGTGCAGCCCCAGTGGTTCGCCTCACTGGTCAGGTCGGCGGGATTGGAGATCACGAAAAACCCAGTTTACTTCGGGACCAAAAGGGACCGAGCCGTGATCGGGGTCAAATTTCAGTAGAAGTCTTTATAAATCAATTAGTTAGGCCCAGGAAGACCTCCTGGGCCTTCTGTTTTTCTGACACACATGACACAGACGACACAGTGAATTCCTATTCTCTATTTCCCCACTAAGGATTTTGTCTTCTTTTATATTTTCTCTGTGTCATCTGTGTCAGAGAGTATAAGTAGTAATAGAATCATAGGGTTAGGGTGACACAGACGGTTTTTTTCGTCTGTGTCGCTCTGTGTCATCTGTGTCAGAGCCGGGTGGGTCCAGGATGGCTCAATATGATCCACCTAGACCTAAACCGGAAAAATCTGAATAGGGGGTGTTTTCCTGAAATAGGGGGGGGTGGGTCCAGCGGGGCTGGATTTTTCTGAAGGGGGTGGGGGTCCGGGGGAATTTTCGGGGTGACCCGACCCAGCGGATTCCTGCCGCCAGTGGGGGTCCTGTGGGATTTTCGGGGCGTGGGGCGACACCAGGTCCCCAGCGGGAAACCCGTGGCGCCGGCAGGGTCCCCAACTGAAAAGTGGGAGTGTGGGGTCATATGCTTCACGCGGGCGGGCGGCCGCGGGTATAGGCGGGGGGTGGCGTGCCGGTGGGGGTCGCGCGGGCGCGGATTTATGAACGCGCGTCCGGGGGCGCGCGCGTGCGCGCCTGGCGCGTCACGCGCGCCCGTCTTCCTCTATGGGACGGCCGCAAGTCGGACAGCATTCCCGCGAAACGCCTATGCTAGGCGCGAGAAGTGCTTTGTTTTCAGTAACTTGCGCGGATTCGTCGGGATGTTCCACGTGGAACATAGCATCTATGGTGTCAGCGACCCCCAAGTCTTCCATGAGAGAACGGAGTTGCGCGTCCGCTTGGTCTAGCTCTAGGACGTGGCGGTGCGTGATTTCAGAACGGCTAACGAACAGCCCCGCTGCTTTGGCGATTAGTTCTGTTGCGCGTAAGGCTTTCCCCGAATCCTCCCCTTCCGCAAACTGTAGCCACTTCCGGAAGCAATAATCTGCTGCTTCGCTAGTGTCAGCGAACACTCTCGCGTCCACCCAATTCTGAATCAGTTTTATTGCCACTGAAACCTTTGGGTGAGAGTGAACGTGATAGCACTCTATTGAAAGAGCATCATCGGTACGAGTAGGGTCCACATCGTAAACGCTACGGTATGCGACAACCTTGGCGATTCCTGCGCCAACCATGACTGCAAATCTACGCTGCTTTACAGTGAGCTCTTCCAGCGCAGCATCAATATCCCTCGGATACCGGACAACCGTGTCCTCTTTCAATTGTCGGATAAGCGCGGCTGATGAGCTCATGAGAATAATATATGCAAAAAAAGCTTGTACTTGTGAAAGTAGTTAGAGTATAGTGGTTTCAGGTGGCAAACGAAGCTGCCAGGTGAGATCAGAAGAGAACAGGAGAATTTGATATGAGAAACAGAGTCACCACCGCCCGGCGCCGGTTCCGCGCCGCCTGCTACGCCGCACAGGGGTCCGGCCAACGCCGCGCTGATATCGCCCGGACCGTCGCCCCCATAAAGCCGGCGAGAAGTCCGACAAGGAAGATTAGCAGGCCCAAGAAGCCTTTCATAAAGTTCAAGCCCGACTCTTCTTTGCCTTTTGAATATAGCTCACGATTTCCTTCTCCAGGTAGGGTTCATCGAGGCATTTGAATTCGAGGACCTGGAGTATCGCGTCGCCTCCAAATTCCCTCGACAATCCGCCGAACGCTTCCTCAAGAAATGACGTTGGATAGCCAGCCGCCCCATCAAAGTCGATTCGGAGTCGGGATCCTAGTCGACTGGCTTCCAGGTACCTGGGACGCAACAAGTCGTTGAGAAACGCTTCCCCAGAGTACGCTCCTTCGGAGATCTTTCGCGGCCCCGGCAGGGCGCCAAAATCCGAAGCGATTTTCAACTCAATGCTCTTCATCGTGATCTTTCCCAATCTCCCAATAAACAATTGTCCCAGAGAATTCATTTTTGAAGTCGCTGTACCTGTCGTGATCAACGTTCGCAGAGCTTCGATTCGATAGCAAGAAGAGGTTTTGGATTCTGCCTGCCTTGCACGCATTATACATCCCGGGAATTCCATTGCCGCGCCCTTCAACCTTGGTAGAGGACCTAATCTGGCCCTGCAGGAGGCGGCCGAGTTTCGCGAATGGCTCGAGGCGGTTGGCGGCGAAGCTGAGAAGCTGCCCGCGGGAAGCTTTGAGGCGTCCGGTACGGGCGTTAATACGCGGCTGGTGGTGATTGAGAAAGGCGGTGCCGCATGACCATCCGAGTATCCGACAATCCCCACCCAGCCGACTTCGGCAACGAGCAATTCTATGACCTCGCCGACCTCATCCGCGACAATTCAGACGACGAAGAATTTATGTCGGTGGTGGACCAACTGAAGGCCGGCGAAACGGTTTGCATCGGCGGCGGCGCGTGGGTTGCCGCGTGGGTCCGGGTGCGGGAGGACGGCGAATCCGAGGAGGTGCCGGAATAAACCCTGACGAATCCGCCTGACGAGGCCCAGGCCGGGCCGAAACGCCGCGAGGCGTCGCGGGGCCGAGAACACCCCTGAGGAGACCACCCATGAGATTCGAGTACGAGTTCGGCGACATTGCCGATGAGAATAACGACCTGGTCGCGAAGGTCGAGCAGCACCAGCACGGCCTGTTGCTGGCCGCCGCCCCGGAGTTGCTGGCGGCGCTGGAGATCTGGGCGCGCTACGCTGAGAGCAACGGATGGACCGATGCAGACCACCACGACGGCGACCCGGCCACCACGGGCTGGATTACGCGGACCCGCGCCGCCATCGCCCGCGCCAAAGGGAGGGCGTAAGATTAAGATTCGATTAACGCCGATACGTATGTGAGTTTAGGCGTATACTGAAAACACGGGCGGTTAGCCGCCCGAAACACCAAAGAGTGTATAAATTTTAGACAGTAGGAGATTAGGACAATGACACTATACATTTTCAAACAGGAAACCGCCGAAGTGGTCGAGAAGGTCACCGGCGGCACACAGGCCCAGCAGATGGATTACGCCGACTCCAGCTACGACTGCGCTGAGTACGGATGGACCTACAGCCCGGAGTGGAACCAGGCCAATGGATTGATCGACGCCGGCAACGCCAAGGAGACCCACTTGGCCGAAAAGGCGGTGCGGTAATGCTTACTCTCCAACTGCTCTTCGATAACGGTGGTGGCGTCCTGCTTACGGTGCCCGACTACTGCCACTCCTACGACCGGCCCGACTGGGCCGCTGCGGATGTGGCCGCGCTACTCAACGGTGCCGACCCCTCCGACTGGGACGGCAACGAACCCGAGTTTCGGCGCGACCGGCACGCCGAGGATGATGTTATGACCGCCGACATGGCGCGCGCGATCTACGCCGAGCGTGGTGGGTGGCCCGAGCGTGGCGCGGCGTGGAACCAGTTTTGCGCGGCGCTGGCGGCGCTGACCGAAAAGGAGGTGCGGTAATGCGCGTCACGCAGAAGTTCCTGACCTGGGCCAGAAGCGTCGAGCCGGATCTGAACGCAGCCGTAGGTGAGCAGTGGGACGATGAGTCCATGTGGGTTCCGCTGCCCGGTGGCGGGTACGCTGGCTATGATGCTGGCCCCGAGGCCGCTGAGGCCATCCAGCACGCCCGCGCATGCTGGGACCTATTCCACGCGGGCGACCTGACCTCTGCCGCCGCTGCGCTGAGGTCGGCGAAGAAGGCGATTGAGTAGGTACCACCGGGGCGGCCACTCGCCGCCCCATCCCCGAGGAGAAGGGGGCCGCGATGCGGCAAGGAGAGGATTAGTATGACCGTCCGAATCACCCACTACACCGAAATCGTCGAGGAGACCTGGCACAACGTGCAGGTCGAACTCCCCGACCTCAGGCCCGCCACGATCCGC
>JADCJL010000114.1 GCA_020247055.1 Acidobacteriaceae bacterium
GGACCAGGCGGCCAAAGCCACCAGCTATCAACCCCCCGCCGAAGGCTTCTACGAGGTGCGCCGCAGTAGCGGCCGCCAGACCCTGGTGGCCGTCAACGCGGACCGCCGCGAGTCCGATTTCGACCGGATCGACGCGGAAACTATCGCCCTCTGGCAGGCCACCGGCGCCGCCGAGTCTGCCGCTTCAACCGCCGGCGCTCCGGCCGGCCAGCGGCGCGAACCCTGGCCGCTGTGGCCCTATCTCCTGTTCTTCCTGGCCGCAATCACCATTGCGGAATCCATTTACGCAACGCGTTATCTGACCCGTGAGGAGGCCGCATGAGTGCTCTCGAACTGCTCGATCAATATTTGCGCCAGATGGAGGCCCGGCTCCGGCTCGCCGCCTGGACGCGCGGCGCCGCCGTGGCGGCCGCCGTCGCCCTCGGCGCTACCCTCGCGCTCGTGCTCGTCGCCAATGCGTTTGCCTTCGCGGATACCGTCATGGGCGCCGCCCGGTTCCTGCTGTTCGTTTCCCTCGCCCTCGCCCTCGCCTTCGGCATCGTCATTCCTCTCCTGCGCATCAACCGGCGGCGCGCCGCCACCCAGGCCGAATCGAAGTTCCCCGAATTCCGCGAACGCCTGCTCACCTTCATTGAACGGCGTGAGAAGAACGACCCGTTCCTTGAACTTGTGGCCGCCGACGCGCTGCCCGTCGCGCAGCACGCCAGTTCCGCCGCGCTGGTTTCGACGGCGCGGCTGGCTGTCTTCTCCACGGTCGCCGTGATGGGCGTCGGTCTCCTGCTCTGGCTGATTCAGGGCGGACCGGGCTTTGTTGGTCACGGCGCCAATCTGCTGTGGATGGGTACGCCGAAGGGCGCCGGTTCCTTCTACGAACTGGTGGTCCAACCCGGCAACAAGAGCGTGCGCAAACGCGCGGATGTCTTGGTTTCCGCGCAGACCGTGGGCTTTGCGCCGTCGGAGGTGCAGCTGTTCGCCCGCTTTGGCGCCTCGGCCAAGTGGGAGCAGTCGGCCATGCTGCCCCGGCTGCAGGCCAGCGGCTATGAGTTTCTTTTTGCAGGTCTGCCCGATTCGGTTGAGTACTACGTTGCCGCCGGTCCCGTGAAAAGTCCGGTGTACAAACTGACGGCGCTCGAACTGCCCGGCGTCAAGCGCATCCGCGTGACGTATCAATACCCGCGCAGTCTTGGACTGCCCAGCGTCACGGAAGAGAACGGCGGTGACCTCCGCGCGCTGATTGGCACCGAGGCCAACGTCGAAGTGGAGTTCGATAAGCCCATGGCCAAGGGGCTGCTCTATGTCGACGCCGAAAGGCAGGTGCCCTTAACGCCCGGACCCGGCACCTGGGCCTCGGCCAAGGTGAAGATCGAAAAGGACGGGGTGTACCACGTCGCGGCGCTCGAGCCGGCCGAGATTGTGCGCCTCAGCGACGACTACTTCATCGAGGCCCGCAAGGACGAAGAGGCGATCCTGAAGATCCGCAAGCCCGGCCGCGATGCCAAGGTCAGTCCCCTCGAAGAGGTGCCCGTCGAGGTGGAGGCCGCGGACGACTTCGGCCTGCGCGAATTGAAGCTCGTCTATTCGGTCAACGGCGGCGCGGAACGGACCGTGAACCTGCTCACGCAGCCGAACGCGAAGAGCGTTGCCGGCAAGGCGATGCTGGCGCTCGAAGAGTTCAAACTGGTGCCGGGCGATGTGGTGACCCTCTGGGCCGTGGCGCGGGATGCCACGCGGACCACCCAGTCAGACCTCTACTTTCTCGAAGCCCAGCCCTTTGAAAAGGAGTACTCGCAGAGCCAGCAGAGCGGCGGCGGCGGGGGCGGCGAACAGGAGGACAACAACGTCACCAAGCGGCAGAAAGAGATCATCGCCGCGACGTGGAACCAGCTGCGCAACCGCTTCGCCGAACCGAAGGCAACGGCGGAAAACGCCCGTTTTCTGGCTGAAACCCAGGCCAAGCTGCGAGAGCAGGCCAAGAACCTGGCCACCCGCATGAACCGCCGCGAACTCTCGGGATCGAATGAAGAGTTCAAGAAGTTTGAAAAGGATATCAGCGCCGCCGTGGCCGCCATGGGCGTGGCCGCCGAGAAGCTGAAGGCGCAGGGCTTCAAGGACGCTCTGCCGCACGAACAGCAGGCGCTGCAGCATCTGATGCGGGCCGACAGCGTCTTCAAACAGATTCAGGTGGCGATGGGCCAACGCGGCGGCGGCGGGGGTGGCGGGGGCGGCGCGGCGCGCGATCTTGAAAACCTCTTCGATCTTGAACTCGATACCGAGAAGAACCAGTACGAGACCAACCAGAGCCAGCAGTCGGCCGAGCAGCGTGCTCGCGAGGTGGACGAGGCGATGCAGCGCCTCGAGCAGTTGGCCCGCCGTCAGCAGGAGTTGGCGCAGCAGCAGCAGCAGGGTAAGCAGAACTTCCAGCAGAAGTGGCAGCAGGAACAGTTGAAACGCGAAGCCGAGGAGCTGAAGCGCCAGATGGAGCAGTTGGCTCGGGGCGAACAGTCGCCTCAGCAACAGCAGGGGCAGCAGGGGCA
>JADCJL010000115.1 GCA_020247055.1 Acidobacteriaceae bacterium
TCCCGCTGCACAAACACGGCTTTGATCGCCTCGCTGACCTCGGCCTGGCTGCGTCTGCCAACGTGCACCGGCACATTGCGGTAGAAGTGCACCTTACAGCGTTGCCACCCGGCCTGGAACACTTTCCGCACCGCCGCCTTCAAACCGCCGTGCGCATCGGAAACGACCAGTCGCACCCCCTCTAAGCCGCGCTCTTTCCATCCCTTGAAAAACTGCGTCCAGCCCTCTTCGCTCTCCGTGGGCATCAAGTCTGGTCCTTCAGCGTGGCTCTGCACTCGAAGGCCTTTCCTACTCCGTCACGGCGGTGCCAGTGGCCGACAGTGCAATTCAAACACCGCCGTCAATGCGGTTTTGTCCACGGCGCCCGATGCCACCGACAAGACCATATCGGCGAGTTCGTCCGGGTCGAAATCCGGTTCCCAATCGTTCATTAGAAGGAACGTGATAGCCGCGTTCGCGCCCACTCGCTTGTTGCCGTCGACAAAGGCGTGGTTCTGGCAAATGTGAAACAGTTAGGCGGCCGCCATGGCGGGAATAGACGGGTGAAGATATTCACCGCCGAAGGTAGCCTGCGGAGTCGCAAGCGCCGACTGCAGCCCTCCGCCATCACGAATGCCGGGTGATCCGCCATACCGGTCAATCTGCTACTGGTGCATTTCCAGCACTTCATCGAGAGAAAGGAAGAGTGGGTCCACGCGAGTTCCGGCGGCTCCTTTACTTGGCCAGCTTCTCGAAAGCCTTGCCGTACCGTTTGTGGGCCCACTCCTGCGCGGCGTCGAACTTGCTCCTCCGGCCGAGAGGCGCAGCGGCGGGAGCGACGATGAGTCGCGTGCCATCCGTGCTGATGTCGAGCGGCGTCTCCGTGTCGATTTTCAGCAGATCCAGAATTGGCCGGTCGATGACCAGCGCCAGGCTGTTCCCGTGTTTGGTGAGCTTCTTAAGCATCAGGTTCCTCTCCTTCCGTAATTCCAATGTTACACCAATGGAAACACCGCCAAAACCGCGATTCCGGGAGTTCTAAACCGGTTAATCCGGGCTCCCTCTCACAACAGGGCTGTCAACCAACGCCGAGGCGTCAACGCAGAAACTGGCGAGTTCGCGCGGTTGACAGAGTCCAACCCGCTGAACCAGCATGGTTGAGAGCACAGCCCAGTCTGCACCAGTTCGAAGCGAAGAAACGGGCCTAAAGCGCACAGGCCGCTGCGAGTCCGTTGTGCGCGGGGTCCCAAAGAGCGCACAGGCCGCTGCGAGTCCGTTGTGCGCGGGGTCCCAAAGAGCGCACAGGCCGCTGCGAGTCCGTTGTGCGCGGTTTCAAAAAGAGCCGGCTTGACGCCCCCCCAACGGAGGCGTCCAGCCCTGAGGAACCATCGAACCAGCCTTCCCGAGTTCCATCCCAACCACCGGAATCACCCGCCACCCCACCAAACCCGCCGCGGCGTCCCGGGGCCTCGAGCCCCGGGCCACCGCCCGCCAAAACCACCGTTTCCCGCCCCCCGCCAACTAGCCGTTCACAACCAATTACGAAAAATCTTCATTCCCCTCTATCCCCCTCATTCCAAACCACCTAACCCCAATTCTCCACCGCCCCGAACCCCCGCCCTAAACCGGGTTACCCCTCGCCCATCCCGCACAATCTCCCATGAGAGTCGTCTCATGGAAAACCACGAACCAAACAGTCAAAAAAAATCACGCGCGGAACAGGCCCGTCTCAACGGCGCCAAGTCCAAAGGCCCCGTCACCGAGGCCGGTCGCCAACGCTCCCGGCAAGGTCCCCGCAAGCACGGCCGCTATGCCCGCTCGGAGGCCAAAGGCGTTTCGTTCCTCCTCCGCAACGAAGATCCTGAACAGTTCGCACTCTTCCGCCAGGGCTGGCTCGCCCTGTTCGATCCCCAGTGCGACGCCGAACAGGAGTTCCTCGACGGCTTCATCTCGAACGAATGGCGGCTCATCCGCTCCCAGGCCGCGGAAACCGCCCTGCTCAACGAAGAAATGCGGCAGCGCAAAGCCGCCGTCGATCCCGGCATCCAGCACCTGTCGGCCGGCGTACGAGAACAAACCCGTCTCGGCTTGGCCGTCGCCGGGGCCTATACCAACTCGCGAGCAGCCGAAGCCCTCGATCGCAAAATCAACCACCTGCAAAACGCTCGACTCTCCACCTTGCAGGCGTGGGCCCTCGTGCGCGCGCACGTCACGCGCGCGCAAGGAAGAACCCAGGAAACTGTTGATCCCAAATAACTTACCGGTTCGGTTCTCTCTCTTACCGATCCCGCTAGAACCCAAATAGAACCCAACTGGAACCCAAACAGAACCCAACCGGAACCAAAACCATGTCTCTCTGGAGCTTCTTCGAACCCGCGGACGACCCGGCCGATGCCGTCCTCGGCTCGCTCATCCGGGCGCCGGATCCCGAGCCTGCCATCTCGGCCGATCCGGCGGACCTGGCTCACCAACTCCTCAGCTTTCCGCTCGATCCCGTGCAACTGGAAATCCTGCGGTCCCCCGCGCAATATATCGCCCTGTGCTGCCACCGCCAGTGGGGTAAAACGCAATGCTCCGCGCTCAAAGCGGTCCATCTGGCGCTCCGGCAGCCCGGCGCGGAAATCATCCTGGTCGCCCCGTCGCTGCGCCAGTCCGGGGCCCTGTTGCGCGCCATGTTCGGCTTCCTCAACACGCTCAAAATCAACGTCAAGTCCGACGGGCTCAACCGGCTCTCCATGCTGCTGCCCAACGGCTCCCGCATCGTGGCCATTCCCAATGCAAGCGATACCGTCCGCGGCTTCTCGAACGTCAGCCTCGTCATCATCGACGAAGCCGCTTACGTCCGCGACGAAACCTATCGCGCCGTCTTCCCGTTTCTCGCCGCGTCCCGGGGCAAACTGCTCCTGCTCAGCACCCCGCATGGCCAGCACGGCTTCTTCTATCGCGCCGTGCACGAGCCGGAAAACAACTTCGTCCGCTACCTCGTCCGGGCCTCGGAATCCGGCCGGTTAACCCCCGAATTTCTCGCCATGGCCCGGCTCGAACTCGGCGACTCTTACGCCCAGGAGTTCGAATGCAGCTTCACCATGGGCGAAGAGCAAATCTTCGATCGCAGCCTCATCGACCAGGCGCTCGATCCCATCATCCAGGCCTTTCGTTAACCCCCAAATCTCATGCTGCGACCCCAGATTCCCGCTTGCATCCAGCACTACTTCCTCGGGCTCGACCTCGGCAAGCGCGTCGATCGCTCCGCCCTCGCCGTTCTCGAGCTCCAATGGGAGAACCACGGCTTCGATCACGCCTGGCACGTTCCCCTTCGCCGGCCCGTCGTCCGGCTCATTCGCGCCGACCGCTTTCCGCTCGGCATGCCCTACCTCGATCTGCCGCCCATTCTCGCGGATGTGCTCGGCCGGCTCGCGCGGCAGCCCCTGCTGCCCGGCAACGCGCCCCAAGCCTACCGGCAGGACCTCGTCGTCGATGCGGCCAACGCGGGCGCCTTCCTGCTCGAAATCCTGCAAAAGCAGCGGCTGCCGGCCACGCTGGTGCCCGTCTCCATCACGGGCGGCGAGCAGGAAAATCGGCTCGCCGGCGGCATCTGGTCCGTCCCGCGGCCCATCCTGTTTTCCAATCTCCGCATGCTTTTCGAAGCCGGCACCCTGCGCATCGCCCAGGACCTGCCGGGCTATCGCACCCTCGTCGAAGAGCTGTTGTCGGCCAAGGCGTCCGGCCCGCAGCGCGCTCACGACGACGTAGCCATCGCCGTAGCCCTCGGCGCTTGGCGCGCTGCGCGCGAAATCCCGCAGTTGCGCCAGCCGCATCCCCAACGGGTTACGGCCACTAAGTTTCTGGTCAATCCAGGCCAACAAATCATCTAACTGGGAAATATGCGTTTGACTCTTCTGGTCATCACCGCCATCACGTTACTTTCGGCCCAGTCCACCGATGGACTCATCTCCGGCGCCGTCCGGGATCCCAGCGGCGCCATCATCGCCGGCGCCCGGCTCGAAATCCGCAACGCCAACACCGGCGTCACCACCCGCGCGGAAAGCAACGCCCAGGGCATCTACTCCTTCCCTGCCCTCGCGGTCGGCCAGTATCGCATCACGGCCACCCATCCGGGCTTTCAAACCAGCGTCCTTGAAAATATCCGCCTCGACGTCGGCGCGCGCCTCGCCCTCGACTTCACGCTCGCAGTCGCCGCCGCCGGCCAAAGCGTCGAAGTCGTCGCCGAAGCCAAACTCGATCTCGCCTACGCCACCTCCTCGGTCGGCGGCGTCCTCACCGAAAAGAAAATCCTCGACCTGCCGCTCACCAGCCGCAACGCGATTCTCTTCGCCACCACCCAAGCCGGCACCTTCGGCGACTACTTCAGCGGCGCCCGCATCGGCACCCTCAATATCCAGGTCGACGGCGTCAACATCCAGGACTCCCGCATCAACCAGGGCCGTGCCACCCCGTTCTTTCTCTCCACCGACCGTGTCGCCGAGTTCCGCGTCGTCACCTCGCCCGCCGACGCTGAATACGGCCGCGGCAGCGGACAAATCCAGATGATCACCCGCTCCGGCACCAACGATCTCCACGGCAGCCTCTTCGAGTTCCATCGCAATACCGTCCTCAACGCCAACACCTGGTTCAATAACTTCCAGGGCAGCAACGCCAACGGCCAGCCCATCGCGCCCCGCAACTTCCTCATCCGCAACCAGTACGGCGCCCGCGCCGGCGGACCCGTCGTCCTCCCCAAACTCTACAAAGGCAAAAACCGGACCTTCTTCCACTTCCTCTGGGAAGCCGAACGCATCGCCCAGCGCAATCGCGTCACCCGCACCGTCTATACCGAATCCGCCCGCCGCGGCCTCTACCGCTTCTTCCCGGGCGCGCAAAACGCCAACGCCACCGCCAATATCCCCGTCGTCGACTTCCAGGGCAACCCGGTCGCCCCGCGTACCGCCACCGGCCCCTTAAGCAGCGTCAACGTCTACGCGGTAGACCCCCTGCGCAGCCGCCCTGACCCCAGCGGCGCCGTCCAGCAGATGCTCGGCCTCATGCCCCTGCCCAACGTCTTCAATGTGGGCGACGGCCTCAACACCGCCGGCTACGCCTGGATCCAGCCCGCCAGCTCCCGCCGCGATCAATACAACCTCAAACTCGACCACAACTTCAACGACCGCCATCGCCTCAGCTTCAGCTGGAACCGCGAAGACAGCCTCAGCCTCAATGGCTTCCAAAGCCAGCGCTTCCCCAACGCGCCCGGCGGCAACGTCGACTCCCCCGATAGCGTCTACAGCCTCAAACTCTTCTCCATCCTGCGCCCGAACCTCCTCAATGAGTTCACCGTCGGCGCCCTGCGCAGCCGCTCCCGCAGCCTCGCGCCCTGGGAGGTGCCCGGCGGCCTCGCCGCCCTGCCCAAAATCAACGGCCAGCCGTACCTGATCGACCTGCTCACGGTCACCGACCCCATCCTCGTCGATAACGACCCCCAGGGCCGCATCTCGCCCAACTACCAGTGGAGCGACACCATCTCCTGGCTCAAAGGCAAACACAACATCCGCGCCGGCGGCGGCGTCTGGTTCGTCTCCTCGAACGGTTTCAACTCCTTCGATGTCATGCCCCGCGTCGTCCTCGGCAACGGCATCCAGCCCGTCCAGAACATGGGCACCGTCGCCGGTATCGGCGTCAACCGCGGCGGTGCTGAAAACCTGCTCAATAACCTCGCCGGCTCCGTCAGCACCGTCTCCCAGGCCCTCAACGCGCCCGGCGGAGCCAACCCCCAGTTCCTGCCCGGCGAGTATAAACAGCGCACCTGGAAAAACCAGGAGTACTTCCTTTTCTTCAAAGACGACTACCGCCTGTCGAAAAATACGACCCTCAACCTGGGGCTCCGCTACGAGTACTTCAGCGTCCCGTACGACCCCAACGGCAAAACCGCCGGACTCGCCGGCGGCGGCGGCTCCCTCTTCGGCATCTCCGGCCGCGACTACTCCGCCATGTTCCGCCCCGGCGCCGCCGGCGGCGCCCTCACGCAGGTCGAACTCATCGGACCCGGCTCGGCCAATCCCTCGCGCCAGCTCTTCCGGCCGGACCGCAACAACTTCTCCCCGCACGTCGGCCTCAGTTGGGCCCCCTCCTGGCTCGGCGCCAATAAGACCATCCTTCGCCTCGGCTACAGCATGGGCTATGAACGCACGGCCCTCCGTCTCATCGACGTCGTCAGCGGCGACCAACCCGGCTTGCGCGAACTCGTCGTCCAACGCCCCGGCGCCTTCACGCCCCTCGGCGCGCTATCGCTCCCGCTCCGGCCCAACGGCCGGCCCCTCGATACCGTCCCCTTCACCGATCGCGCCCAAACCGTCCGCGGGTTTGAAGACAACCTCCGCACGCCCTACGTGCAGAACTTCAACGTGAGCCTCCAGCGCTCGCTACCCACCAACCTCCTGCTCGACGTCCGCTACGTCGGCAACAAAGGCACGCGCCTCATGCGCACTACCAACCTGAACGAAGTGAACGTCTTTGAAACCGGCCTGCTCGACGCCTTCCGCAGCGCCCAGCGCGGCGGCGAATCCCCGCTGCTCGACCGCATCTTCCAGCCCCTGCGCGGCACCGCCTCCGGCGCCACCTTCGCCCGCACCAACGCCACGCTCCAATCGCATCTGGCCAATAACAACGTCGGCTCCTTCGCCAACTTCATCAACACGCAAAACGTCGGCGGCCGCAACGGCGGGCTGCTCTCCCTCGCCGGACTGCCCGAAAACTTCTTCGTCGTCAACCCTCAGTTCTCCGGCGCCCAACTCGTCGGCAACTACGCCAACTCAAGCTACCACTCCTTCCAGGTCGATCTGTCGAAGCGCTTTTCAAACGGCGTCTCGATGCAGATGAACTACACCTGGGCCAAAGCCCTCGGCGAAGAGGAAGGCGCCGGCCAGAGCCTGCTCGACAGCTACCGCACCAACCGCAACCGCCGCCTCGACAAGCGCCAGCTCTCCTTCGGCGCGCCCCATGTCTTCCGCTCCAACTGGATCTGGAATCTCCCCATTGGGCCCAAGCGCCGCCTGCTCGGCAACACCCGCGGCTGGGCCGGCCGCCTGCTCGAAAACTGGCAGGTCGGAGCGCTCTATAACGCCTTCTCGGGAACCCCGATGAGCTGGGAGAGCGAGATCGCCTCCTTCAGCCAGGTCTCGGACGATACGAGCGTCGATACCATCGCCGGCATCGCGCGGCAGGGCCAGGTCACCAAACGCGGCAACGGCGTCTTCTTCTACCCCGGCTACACCGTCGGGCCGGACCCGCAGGTCCGCCAGCTCACCACCACGGGGGGCGTCCAGCAGCGCAGCACCCTGCTGGCCGTCTTCGATGCGAGCGGCCGCCCCATCGCCACCAATCCCGCGCCGGGCACGCTCGGCGCCCTGCAGCCGCGCTTCTTCTACGGGCCCGGCTACTTCGCCTTCGACCTCAATCTCCTGAAGACCTTCACCATCCGCGAAGGCATCCAGTTCCAGCTCGGCGTCACCGCCGACAACATCACCAACACGCCCGCCTTCGAAGACCCTGACATTGTGATCAACTCGCCCACCTTCGGGCAGATCGGTGGCGCCAGCGGCAACCGCATCGTCATCCTCAGCGGCCGCCTGACGTTCTAGAAGTGAAAGCGAAACCCGTGGGCCCCGCTCCGGGCGTAATAAGCCTTCGTGTCGTGGCTCACGCCGAGCAGAATCTCATACTCATGCGGAATCCCCCGCGCCCGCAGCCAAGGATGCAGCGCCTCGGAGTCCTCAAACGCGACATCCTTGCTACCAATCACCAGCCGGATCCGCAGCTCGCCCAACCGGGCCGAGTTGTGATGCGCCAGCTCAAACACATCATCATCGGCTGACCACCACTGCTGCAGCTTGGCAATCCACGCCTGCTGCTCCACCGAGATGCCGGGGAAGTAACCATCGAGCGGAAGCCGCTTATACGATCCCGCGTAAGCGACCACGGAGTGAAACAGCTCCGGATACTTGAAGGCCAGCTTCAGCGCCCCGTTGGCGCCCATCGACATCCCTTCCAGACTCCGGCCGGCCGGCGTCGCAATCGTGCGGAACGTCGCATCGATATGCGGAATCAGCTCCCGGATAATCATCGTCTCCGGCATCACGTTCTGCGGCTTCCAGTCGCGATACTCAGTCCGGCGGCCCCCGTTCGGAAACACGAGGATCGCCGACTCGGTCAGCCCGGCGGCGATCGCCTTCTGATACTCCTCGGCCACCCAGAGCGTCGAGGACTCGTTACCGCCCGCCCCGTGCAGCCAATAGATCACCGGATAGCGCTTCCCGGAGCGCTCATAATCCGGAGGCAGATAGACGTTATACCCCACATCGCGCTGCATCGACGCGCTGCGCAAAACAAGGTGCTGCACCCCCGCGGGCTTCACCGCCGGCGGATTCACCCAGTTGATATCGAAAACCAAAGGCTGCCGCTCGGCGAGCAGCGGCAGAGCCAGAAAAGGAAGAAAAGCAAAAAGGAGCTTCACGGCCCCTGAGTATATCCCAAGCAACGATGTCTCTTTTCCCAATCGAAACGCGCTTAACCCTGTACTATGCCCCCTTCAAACACCACACACTCCCGCCACTCGCGCGACCAATACTACGTCGTCGGCGAGGGCACCTTCCGCTTGAATCCGGACGGCACGGCCAGCGTCACCAATTCGGTGACCGCGCCGCCGAACGAGTTTCCTTTCTCCCGCCTCGGGCCGAAAGGAACGGGCCTCGATCTCGCGCTCGCCGAGGCGGTCGCCATCGCGATGACGGGCGTCCCCCAGCAGGTGGAGGACACCTCTCTGCCCGCCGGCTACACCTACGTCGGGCAGTTCGTCGACCACGACCTGACCCGCATGACCGGCACCAACGACAACCCGGTATCCCAGCGTTCTCCGCTGCTCGATCTCGACGTTCTCTATGGCGATGGCCCGGGCAGCCAGGCGCACGGCAGCTTCTACGACGGCATCCGCCTGCGGCTGGGGACTACCCAGGCGTCGCCGACGAACAATGTACCGAACGCCGACAATGATCTCGAAGGCTTTGACCTGCCCCGTAACGCGGCCGGCGCCACACCGGCCGAAAAACAGTTGGCCCTGATTCCGGACCTGCGCAACGACGAGAACCTAATCGTGGCGCAGACCCACCTGGCATTCATGCGTTTCCACAACCGGGTAGCGGACACGTTCGGCCCGCGCGCGACCTTCAAAAAAGTTCGGGCCAAGGTGGTAAAGCACTATCAGTGGATGCTGCGAACGGACTTTCTGCCGCGGATCGTGGAAACCTCGATCATCGAAGACGTCTTTGCCCATGGCCGGAAGTTCTTCGAGCCCCAGGCGACCCGGACGCAGCGGCCGACAATGCCGCTTGAGTTCTCCGTCGCCGCCTTCCGGTTGGGCCACAGCATGATCCGCGACAACTACCAGTGGAACCGGGTGTTCAAGAGTCCGGGGCCGGATGTATTGGCTCCGGGGTCGCTGGCATTGCTATTCCGCTTCTCAGGCACGAGCGGTACCCTGCCGCCGCCGCATCACCGGCTGCCCTCCAACTGGGTGGCGGACTTCCGCCGGCTGTTCCGCTTCAGCGCCGCCGGACGGCCCGACCTGGCCGTAGCCGACAGCGAATTCAACCCCGCGATGCGGATCGATGCGAGCATGGTAGACCCGCTGAGGAACCTGCCGGCCGGTTCTTTCGGTCCGCCGAACGCGCCGCTGCCCATTGAGCGGAATCTCGCTTTCCGTAATTTGCGGCGCGCGAACATGGTGCAGCTCGCCAGCGGGCAGCAGATGGCGACGATGATGAGAGTCCCCGCTTTGAGCGCGGAGCAGATTCTGCACGGAGCGGGCGGGGCGACGCCCGACCTCCGCACCTTGACGTCCGCGCAACAGACGGAGTTGACTACAAACACACCACTCTGGCTGTACATCCTACGGGAAGCGGAGATCAACGGCGGGAAGCTGACAGGGGTGGGCGGACGGATCGTGGCGGAGGTCTTCCATCGGGCCATCGAGGCCAGCCCCGACTCCATTCTGCGCGACCGGCGATTTCGTCCCACGCTGGGGCCCAACCGCCAGACCTTCCGGATGACCGACCTGCTGCTGTTCGCCTACGAAGGCGAGGCGGACTCGCTGAACCCCATGGGCTGAGGCCGGGGTTCGCCCGGCGTCGCGCAACTTCGCTACGCTGGAAGACACCCATGCGCAGGATCCTGTTTCCTTTACTTCTGGCCGGCTCGCTGTGGGCCGGCGATACGATCGAAGCCTTCGGCAAGACCTGGTCGGTCCCGATCGCGGCCGATTGGGAGTTCACCGAGGGGGTCCTGAGCCTAAAGGTTGGCCGGCCGCAGACGGCCCCGCGCCGGCCCAAACAGTTCGCGCTGCTCGAAGAGGGGCCCTTCGACAAAGTCACGATCGAGGTCGAAGCCCGCCGCATCCAGGGCTCGCTCATTCTCGTCTACGCCTGGCGCGACGACGCGCACTTCAACTACGCTCATCTGTCCGTCGATGCGCCGGCCAAACAGCCGGTGCACAACGGTATCTTCCACGTCTACGGCGGCGACCGCGTTCGCATCAGTCCCGAAGAGGGGCCGGGCAGCCTACCCGATACGAACTGGCATAAAGTGAAACTGGTCTGGTCCGGCAAGACCGGCGTGGTGACGGTGACGGTGGACGGTCAGACGACGGGGGCGCTGCGCGGGGTCGATCTCAGTATCAAGTCGGGCAAGATCGGGCTAGGATCCTTCTTCGATACCGCTCAGTTCCGGAACCTGAAAGTGATTCACGGGTCCTGAGCCGCGGCCGAGGCCCGGGTTAGTCCGGATGGCTCCGCTAATATACTGCTTGGCCCGACTTACTGCCTCGGGTAAGTCGAGGCCATGAGCCAGCAGCGCGGTAATTGCCGCCGAGTAAGTGCAACCGGTCCCGTGCGTGTGGGGAGTATCATAGCGCTCGCCGGGGTACCAGCGGGCTTGGCCATCGCTCCAGAGCAGGTCGGCGGCTTCGCCGGCAAGGTGACCGCCTTTGAGCAGAACCGCCCGCGCGGGAATGCGGCGGGCGGCTTCGAGCATGGCCGCGCGGTCGGCGATGGCGAGGCCGGTGAGGGCTTCGGCTTCGGGCAGGTTCGGGGTAACTAAGGCCGCCACCGGGAACAGGTCGTCGCGGAGGGCGCTGACGGCGTCGGGAGCCAGGAGCGGGGCGCCATGTTTCGAGACCATGACCGGGTCGACCACGAGAGGGCCGCGCACGGCGCGGGCGACCGCGCGGATGATTTCGGCGTTGCCGAGGGCCCCGGTCTTGGTCGCGGCCACGGGCAGGTCCGAGTAAACGGCTTCCATCTGGAGTATGACAAGGGCGGGGTCGAGGCAATCGACGCGGGAGACGCCGGTCGAGTTTTGGACGGTGAGAAGGGTCAGGGCCGCCGCGCCGTAGACGCGGTGTTGGTGGAAGGTTTTGAGATCCGCCTGGATACCGGCTCCGCCGCTGGGGTCAGAGCCGGCTATGGTGAGAGCAACGCGCATGGGGACACAACGTCAGGGAAGACTTAGTTTACCAACCTCGGTGCGGCCAACGGCGTTGGCGATGGCGACCGTCACGGAGTTCACGAGGCTGGCATCGCCGGCGACGGGGAAGACGGCGCGGAGGCGAAACAGGCCGCCCAACGGGTTGGTCTGGTAGTAGTTCCTCCACTCATTTTCAGGCGAGACGGTGAAGGTGGCGCCGAGGGGATTGCCGGCTTTGTCGGCGAACTGGAAGCTGAGTGAGGAGGCGCCGCGCGAGTTATCGAAGCCGCTGAGCGCGACGACGAGGGTGGAGCCCTCGCGGCTCACCTTGGCCTCCTCGACCACGACGGGTTGGAACTGGGTAACGAATTCGCGCTGGACCTGGCGGCCCGGGGTTTTGACGATCAGGCGGATGGTACCGGCAACGGTGCCGGTTTGGAGCACGATATCGTCGCTGTCGCCGAAGCGGGCGAGGCGGGCACCGGCGGGCACCGAGAACGGGGCGAGGCGGCCGGTGGAGAGGCGCACGGCGGGGTCGTCGCCGGTGAACTCCAACTCAAGAGTGCCGGAGGCGAGGGCGGCGGCGGGCTCGGCGAACTCGATGCGGAGGCGCACCTGTTGGCCGCTCGAGACCGTAGCGGTATCGGTGGTGATGCGGGCTTCGGAGAGGCGAGGGAGGGTGCCGGTGACGCGCAGCTGAAAGCTGCGGCCGGCCACCGAGAGCGAACCGGTGCGGAGGCCCGGGGCGGAGGGGGTGGCGGTGAGGCGGAGGGCGAGTTCGGCGCCGGGATCGAGGAGGACGGGGAGAGGGACGGGGTTGGCGAAGGCGAAGTCGGTGGAGAGGGAGGGGATGGTGAGCGGGCGAGAGGTGCGGTTTTGGAGGAGGACGGTGGTGGCGGCCGGGGAGCCGACTTCGGCCGAGCCGAGGTCGATGATGCCACCCTGAAACAGCGTTTGGCCCTCATGGACGACGGCGGCGGCGGCGAGGCCGGAGCCGCGAAGGATGACGCTGGAGGCGCCGGCGGAGAGGTTGGCGCTGAAGCTGCCTTCGGCTTCGGGCAGGAAGCGAACGGTGAAGTCGCCGGAGGGCTGGATATTGCGGACGGCGAAGCCGACGCCGGCCACCGCGAGGTTGGCGCCGGCGGGGGCACGGAAGCGGACGTCGAGGGGGTCGCCGGGCGTGGTCGAGCCGAGGGAGTAGCTGGCGCCGGCGGGGCGGAAGCCTTCGGGGGTTTCGACGAGAATCTGCGCGTTGGCGGCGAGGGCGGCGCAGAGGAGCAGGCTACTGATTCTGAGCATCTTCGGCCTCCGGGATAACAAAGCGGGCTTCGCGGCCGGGGGTGGTACGAACGGCGAAGCTGCGGCCGCGGAGGCGGACGTGGTACCAGCCGGGGGCGCGGGGCTCGGCATCGGGGTCGGGAAGGGCGAACTCGGCTTCGTCGATGGCGACGTTGCGGAGCGAGGCGCCGTCCCATTGATAGGCAGCGTCCTGATCGGTGAGCCAGGCGGTGGTGGGGCTGAAGCGGGCGGGGCCGGCGGGGAGGCGGGCGACGGTGTCGCCGGCGGCGTCGAGGCGTTCGGTTCCGGCTTCGGTGCGGAGCCAGCCGCCGTCGCCGTACCAGGCGAAGGCGAGGACACCCGCGCGCACGGGGGCGCCGGGGACGAAGCTGCCGGCGATGCCGTAGAGCGGGCGGACGCGGTTCTGCGGGTCGCGCCAGAAGCCGATCCGGGGGGCGTCGATCTGGCCGATGGCGAATGAACCGAGAGCGAAGAAGACGAGGAGGAGGTTTCTCATGGCTTTCCGATGGCGATGCTGAGGGAACTGATAGATACCGAAGGCAACGTGGCTGCGGCGGGGGACGGGGCGCCGGGCGGGACGGGGGCGGGGGGCGGGCCGATGGTGATGCCGGGGCGACCGATCGATACGGCAGGAGGGGTGGCCGCGGCGGGGGCGATGCCGAGGGGAAGGTTTCTCATGGCTTTCCGATGGCGATGCTGGGGGGGCCGATAGCAACCGAAGGGAGCGTGGCCGCGGCGGGGGGCGGGGCGCCGGGGGCGGCGGGGGCGCGCGCACCGCGGTTGGCCGCAGCGGCGACTCCGCCCGCAGCAGCGCCGCCAATCAGAGCCGCCAGTGCAGCCCATTTGCGGCGGGAGGGGCCGATCTTAATCTGAGGCAGGACGGTCTGCGCCGGTTCCTGGGTTCGCTTTGCGGCGGCAGCAGGTTCGGCGAGGTACTGCGCGGAGACGGTACCGGAGCGGGCCTGCCCCTTGTTGGCGGTGATGCGGATTTGCAAGGGGCCGGGGGAACGATTCCAGGCGATGCCCCGGACCGCGACCCGGCCGTCCGGGCCGGAGATGGCAAGTTCCGTGCGCAAGCCGGTTGCGAAAAGGCCGCTGGGCCCTTCATCAGGAAGACGGAAACTGACCGAGGCGTCCGGCACGGGCCGGCCACTTTCGTCAGTAACGCGAACGACTAGGGGCTGGGAGGCCCGGGCGCCGGTCGTGTGAACCGCCCCTTCTCCTTCAATGACCCGGATCTGCAACAGAGCCGGGTCCTGGCCAAACAAGGCCGTATGGGCTGCAAGGCAGGACGTCAGCACGCCTGCCACAGCGCGACGCCGTGGATACCGCATTACCGTGAAAGACTGATTTCGGCCTAGTTCCGATCAGCGGCAGCCGGAGCGAGAGGAGCTTCGCCGAGGGAGACCACCCGGAGAAGTACAGCCGTGACGTTGTCCGGCGCACCCGCTTTTTTGGCTGCTTCGATCAGAGTCTTACCTTTGTCTTCTAGTGCGGTTTCGGTCCGGAAAACTCTCTCAATTTCTTCGTCGGAGATAACGCCGTGGAGACCGTCGCTGCAGAGGAGCAGTTGCATGTCCGCAGCGAGTTCGACGCGGTAGGAGTGGACGCGCAGCTGTTCGCTGACGCCGATGGCCATGGTGAGGACGTGGCGCATGGGATGGACTTTCAGCTGGGCCTCTTCGATGCCGAGCTTGCGGCCGACCTCCTGGACCCAGGTCTGGTCTTCGGTCAAGGCAGTTAGGGTATTGTTGTGAAAGACATAGGCGCGGCTGTCGCCGACGCTGGCGAGGAAGATTTCGCGGCCGGCGTCGAGGGCGGCGACAAGCGTGGTGCCCATGCCTTCGAGGGAGCTATCGCGGCTGGCCTCTTCGAGCACCCGACGGTTGGCTTCGGCGAAGGCGCTGGGCAACAGTTCGGTATCGCATTTGCCGGCGCGCCAGACGAATTCACCGACGGTTTCGGCGGCTAGTTGGGAGGCACACTCGCCGGCGGCGGCTCCGCCCATGCCATCGGCAACGAGGAAGAGCCCGAGGGCGGGCGCCAGAAGATAGTAATCCTCGTTGTTGCTGCGGACACAACCGGGGTCAGAGAGGCCAAAGGCTTCCAGCATGAACTTTTTGATTATATGTCAGAACGCTTACGCGGTAGCCTCGGCGTACTGGCACGTGGCTCCTTGTGGGTCAACGCGAAAACGGGGGCGAAAATCCCTCAAAAAACACTTCTGAAAAACTCGCGCACAACGGACTCGCTTCGGCCTGTGCGCTTTTAAAGAACAATGCGGACTCCCAATTGAAAGACGCGGCCGTCGTTGAGGGTGTTAGTGATCTTGCCAAAGGCCGGGCTGGTGACGTTGCGCTGGGGTTCGTCGAACTGGGGGGTGTTGGTGGCGTTGTAGGCTTCGGCGCGGAACTGGAAGGATCCGTCGCGGGGGAGCTTCCAGTTGCGCTGGAGGGCGGCGTTCCAATTGAAGATGCCGCCTTTGCGGAAGGTGCCGCGGCCGAGGTTGCCGCGGTATTCGCCGACGGGGATGTAGCTGAAGCGGTCGCGGCGAAGGATCAGGGCGGCGGTATCGGGGTTGCCGATGGTGCGGCCGAGGATGGAGGGGTCAAGGATATTGGGCCGTTCGCCCCCGGAGCCGTCGACGTTGCCGATGCCGGGGGCGTCGGAGCCGATGAACAGGGTGAGCGGGGTACCGGTTTTGAGGGTGCCAACGCCGCTGACCTGGAAAGCGTAGGGGAGGTCGTAGACGGTTTGGAGGGAGAAGGCGTGGGTGGAGTCGAAGTTGCTGAGGCCTTTGCGGTCGGCAAGCATGTTGAACATGGACTGGGGCCGGGCGTTGAGCATGTCTTTATTGGCGGCGGTGGCGGTGTAGTCCGAGCCGTTGTCGAGACCTTTGCCGAAGGTGTAGACGGCGCTGACGAGGAGCCCGCGGCGGGAGGGGAGGTCGAGGGCGGCCTGGGCGCCGTCGTACCAGGCGGTGCCGGCGTTGACGACGCGGCGGAGTTCGTTGATGGAGGGGTCGGGGCGGCGCTGGTCGATGTTGCCGGTGGTGGGGGCGATGCCGGGGACGAAGACGGCGCGATTTTCGACAAAGGCGTAGGGGAGCTTGAAGCTGCGGCTGCCGATGTAGCCGAGGCGGAGCTGGGTGTTGTTGGTCCAGCGGCGTTCGAGGCGGAGGCTGTACTGGTGGGCGTAGGCGGAGACGAGGCCGGGGTCGAGGGTGTGGAGGGAGGGCTTGAAGTTGGTGGCGGTGGTGAGCGGGTTCAGGAGATCGGGGTTCTGGAGAAAGATGTATTGGGCGTTGGGCGGGTTGTTGCGGACCTGGCCGTAGGCGACGGGGGGAACGGGGGAGAAGGAGACGGCGTACATGGCGCGCGCGGTCCAGGCGTTGGTGGCGCGCCAGGCGAGGGAGACGCGGGGGGCGAGGTTGTTGCAGTCGCAGGGGTAGGGGATGGGTTCGCGGTTGTTGACTTCGTAGGGGGCGCCGTCGGGGCTGTAGCGAAGGCCGAGATAGAGCTGGAGGCGGGGGTGGAGCTGGGAGCGGAGGGCGACATAGGCCTGGCCGGACCAGTTGCGGAAGCCGCGGGAGACGCTGCCGAGGGTGATTTCGTAGTTGGTGGGGTCGCCGTAGCGAAGGTTTTCGATGGCGGTGCGGCCGAAGTTGTTGGCGAACTGGTAGTAGCCGCGGAGGTTGTTGGCTTCGATGCCGTTCAACTGGTAGCGGGTGGCGTCGCCGCCGAAGGTGAGGGTGTGGCGGCCCATGATTTTCTGGCCGCCGAAGCCGTAGCGGAAGGAGTTCTGGGCGCGGTCGACGGGGAAGGTGCTGTCGGGTCCGAGCTCTTCGATTTGATAGCCGAAGCGGACGCGGGGGCCGACGGCGCCGGGAGGGCTGACGAGGAGGGAGACGTTGCGCTGGACGGTGATGCCGGCCTGGAGGTTGAGGGTGGAAGACGGGGCGCGGCGCCAGGTGAGGCGGGCGGTGTGGTTCTGGAGGGTGGTGTCGGGGTTTTGGCCGGCGACGAGTTGGAAGGCGTCGATTTGCTGGTGGCCGCGGCTGTAGAAGGCGGAGAGATCGTTGCCGGCGAGGCGTTTATCGAGGCGGAGGTCGAAGTCGGTGGCGTCGATGCGCTGGGGGGAGTTGGTGTTGAGGGCGCGGGGGTCGAAGTCGAGGCGGTTGGGGGGTTCGGCGGGGTAGGCGGCGAAGATGCGGTTGATCCAGGCGCGTTTGGCGGGGTCGGGGGTGAGGGGAGAGCGTTCTGAAAGCAGGGGGACGAGAACGTTGCCGTTGACCATGCCGCGGACGGCGCGCTGGCCGAGGTTGACGGTGAGGTTGCCGAGGGGGCCGAGGGAGCCGGTGAGGCGGCCGCCGAAGGAGTTCTGGCGGCTGGGTTTGACGCCGCCGACCTGGAAGAAGGCGCGGGCGTTGAAGACGCTGTTCTGGTGGCGATGGTAGAGTTCGCCGTGCCAGGCGGCGATTTTGGCGGGCGGGGCGAGGAAGGGTTGGGCGCTGGGGGGGTTGCCCTGTTCGCCGGCGAAGGTGCTGACTTCGACGGGGGATTCGGTGAGGATCTGGACGCGATTGCCGAGGCGGACGTTGGCTTCCTTGGCGGCGTTGGTATCGATGAGATAGACGGCGACGTTTTCGTTGCGCATGGCTTCGGTGCGCAGCCGGGGGGCGGGTTTGGGGGGCGCGGGGGTGGGTTGGGGCGGGTCGGCGGCGCGAAGGGTGAGGGTTAAGGAGAGGGTGAGGAGAAAACAGACGGGACGCATTATTTCTTTTCGAAGATGGACTTGAGCTGGAGGAAGGCCGCTTCCTGATACTGCTCCTTGATTCGTTCGAGGCCTTCGGTGCGGGCGTCGCCGGGGCGGGCGGGTTCCTTTTTAAGACAGCGGCCGAGGAGGGAGATAGCCTGTTCGTCGGAGGGGACGCGGTCGAGAACGGCGCGGAAGCGTTCGGCGGCGACGTCGAAGCTGCCGGTTTTCCAGAGGGCGTAGCCGGCGTTGAATTGGTAATCGGGGTCGGATTGGTCGCCTTCGAGGGCTTTGAGGAAGCTATCGAGGGCGAGGGAGGGGTTACGGCGCATCTGGGCGGCGCCGAGGTTGTTGTAGACCTCGTTCAGGGGGACGGTGGAGGCGACGAGCTCAAAGGCCTGTTCGGCGGCGGTGTAGTCGGCGACGCGGTATTTGCAGATGCCGAGGTAGAAGTTGGCTTCGCGGTAGTGGGGGTCGGTGGGGCGAACGCGCTGGAACCAGAGGGCGGCTTCGCGGAAGGCGTCCTGGTCCCAATGGTAGAGGCCGAGTTGGAAACAGGGGGGGGAGAAGTTGGCGTCGAGGCGGGCGGCCTGGGTGAAGAAGCGGTGCTTGGCGGCGGGGTCGGCGGCGAGGAGGCCGCGGACGTAGTATTCGAGGGCGTCGATGCGGGTGCGGGTGCGTTTGGCGAGGAAGGCCTGTTCGTCGAGGCGGGCGTCGGGGAGGAGTTCGACGAGGGTGCGGTAGCAGAGGCGGTTTTGGAGGGCGGCGAGGTCTTCAAGAAGGCCGGATTCGGTGAGTTCGTCGCTTTGGCGGAGGCGTCGGAGGTCGAGGACGCGGGCGCGGATGATGATGGTGGATTTGGCGGGGGCGGTTTGGCGGGTGACTTCGAAGCTGCCGTAGACGACGTGGTAGGCGTCGAGTTCGTCGCCGATTTTGACGACGGAGGCACGGGTGAGGAGGGCGTAGGGGCGGATGCCGAGGCGGGTGTAGGCTTCGGTGCGGTCGCTGCGGTCGAGCACGAGCAGGCCTTCGCCGGAGGCGGCGTCGTGGATCATTTCGGCGATGCTTTCGCCGATCCAATCGAGGTTTTTGTCCTGCGAGAGATTCGAGAAGGGTAGGACGACGGAGGAGGCGGCGGAGAGGGAGGAAAGGGATGCGAGCAGGAGGGCTGAAACGATCAGGCTGCGCGGCATCCCTCTCAGTATAGCTTGGGGGTGGGAGCAGGGCGGCTAGTTCAGGACGAGTTTGGTGTTGGTTCCACCGATGCGGATTTCGTCGACGGTGAGTTGGCCGTCCCCAGTGAGGTAGCGGACGGAGGTGGATTTGAACTTGTCGCTGACCTGTTCGGACTTGACGGAGGCCTCGATCGTTTTCCTGCCGTCGCGGATGATCATTTTGTCGCCGTCGACTTTGACGCGGTAAGCGCCGGGCTTGAGCTGGGTGCCGGCGATGCGGGCGGGCTGATAGAAGGTGACGGTGAAATCGGAAACGCCGGCGAAGGCGGAGGATAACATCAGCGCAAACACAGCTACTAACTTCATGGGTTTTCTGGCTCCTGAATTGACTTTCGAGATAGATTGGTGGTCCGGCCTGACTCAAGGCGCGGCCCGTTATATCTATCTATACGGACGAACGCAGGAATTGTTCCGCGGCAAGGACAGATTTTTCGAAAATTTCCGGCTGCATGCCGAAGCCGGGGAGCCAGACGGTGCCGGTATCCGCGCGGAACCAGGTGAGTTGGCGTTTGGCGTACTGGCGGGTTTTGGTTTGCATTTCGGCGAGGGCGGCGGGCGGAGCGAGGCGGCCGGCGAGGCAATCGGCGGCCTGTTTGTAGCCGAGCGCGGCGAAGGGTTTGGCCGTGGGGGGATAGAGAGTGAGTAAGTGGGCGGTTTCTTCGAGCAGGCCGGACTGCCACATGCGGAGGCAGCGGGCGTCGAGATTGGCGTAGAGTAAGTGGCGGGGAGGATCGAGACCAAGCTGGAGGGTGCGGTAACCGGTGAGGGCGTCGAGGCCCTGGGCGAAGGTGTCGGCGGCGGGCTGGCCGGTGAGGAGGCGGATTTCGAGGGCGCGGAGGGTTTTATTGCGGTCGTGGGGGTGGATGCGGGCGGCGGCGGCGGGGTCGAGGCGGGTGAGGAGGCGGTGGAGGCGGGGGCGTTGGGCGAGGCGGGCGCGGAGAGCGGGGGAGGCGGTGGGCCCGGGGGAGAGGCCGCGGAGGAGGGCGCGGAGGTAGAAGCCGGTGCCGCCGCAGAGGATGGGGAGGCGACCGCGGGCGGTGATGGCGGGCAGGAGGGATTTGACGGCGCGGGCGAAGTCGCCGGCGGTGAAGGTTTCGGTGGCGGTGCAGAGGTCAAAGAGGTGGTGCGGGGGGGATTGGCGGTCGGCGGCGGGGAGCTTGGCGGTGCCGATGTCGAAGCCGGTAAAGACCTGCAGGGAGTCGGCGTTGAGGATTTCGCCGTCGAAGCGGCGGGCGAGGGCGATGGCGAGATCGCTTTTGCCGGAGCCGGTGGGACCGACGATCGTAAGGAGAGGGGCGAGGAGGGGGGCGAGGGCGGACACGATTCCAGTGTAGGTTCGAAACCCTTTGCTCCGCCGGGGAATCCATTCTGGCAGGTATATACTAAGAGGCAGAAAGCAGGCAGGATGCGTCTTATTCAGCGTTATTTCATGACCTTGGCCGGGCTAACGGTCGCCGTGTCGGCGTATGGGCAGGCTGGGCCGGGGGCCGGGCCGCGGCGGACCGAGAATCGCGGCGGGTCCTATTACAACTACGCCATGGGTCATCTCTATGCAGACCTGGCGCAGACGTACGGCAACCGGGCGGAGTACCTGAACAAGGCGATTGAGTTTTTCAAAGCGGCGATGAAGGATGACCCGTCGGCGGCGTTTGTGGCCGAGGAGATGTCGGACCTTTATATCCAGGCCGGGCGGCTGCGGGAGGCGGTGTCGGAGTCGGAGGCGGCGATCAAGGTCAACCCGAACGACCTGACGGCGCGGCGGATTCTGGGGCGGATTTTCTCGCGGCTGGTGGGCGACCCGCAGACGCGGGGACTGAACGAGGAGATGCTGAAGCGGGCGACCGAGCAGTACCGGAAGATCACGGAGCTGGACGCCGAGGACGGCGAGAGCTGGATGATGCTGGGGCGGCTGCACAAAATTGCGCAGAACTCGGTGGACGCCAAGATTGCTTACGAAAAGGCGCTGGCGCTGGACGCAGAGAACGTGGACGCGCTGAGCGGGTTGGCGCTGGTGCTGGCGGATGTGGGCGATACGGCGAAGGCGGCAGAGTTGCTGAAGAAAGTGGCCGAGAAGAGCCCGAACCTGCGGACGCTGACGGCGCTGGCGCAGGCCTACGAGCAGATGCGGGATTACGGGATGGCGAGCGAGACGCTGCGGAAGGCGCTCGAGATGCAGCCGGAGAACCTGGACATCAAGAAAGATTTTGCGAATTCGCTGGTGATGGCGGATAAAGTGGACGAGGCGCTGCGCACCTACGAGGAGCTGGTAAAGGAGGACCCGAAGGACGCGTTGAGCCAACTGCGGCTGTCGCAGATTTACCGGCAGAAGGGGCAGTTTGACAAGGCGTGGGAGGCGAGCAACGCGGCCAAGCGGATTGACCCGAACAACCTGGAGATCCGCTACAACGAAGTGAACCTTTACGAGGGCCAGGGCAAGTACGCCGAGGCGATCACGGCGTTGAAGGACGTGCTGGCGCAGTCGCTGCGCGGGTCGAGCGCCGCGGAGAAGAACAACCGGGCGATGCTGCTGGAGCGGTTGGGGCTGCTGTACCGGAACAACGACCAGCCGGCCGAGGCGGTGGCGCAGTTTACCGAGATGGGGTCGCTTGATAAGGATCTGGGGGCGCGGAGCGCGGCGCAGGTGGTAGACACGTGGCGGCAGGCGCGGCAGTATCCGAAGGCGATTGCGGCAGCCGATGAGGCGCTGCAGAAGTATCCGGACGACCGGATGATCCGGATTGTGCGGGCGAGCGCGCTGGCCGAGTCGGGGCGGACGACGGAGGCGGTGGAAGACCTGAAGAAGATGCTGGGTGGGAAGGGGGACCGGGAGACGCATCTGCAGATGGCGCAGCTTTATGACAAAGCGAAGAACTACGGGGAGATGAGCAAGAGCCTGGATGCGGCCGAGGGGTTGTCGAAGACCGATGAGGAGCGGGAAGCGGTCTGGTTCAGCCGGGGCGCGATGTTCGAGAAGCAGAAGAAGTTTGACGAGGCCGAGCGGGAGTTCCGGAAGGTACTGGCCGTGAGCCCGAACAATCCCGGAGCGTTGAACTATCTGGGCTACATGCTGGCGGACCGGAACGTGCGGGTGGGCGAGGCGGAGAAGATGATCGCCAAGGCGCTCGAGCAGGAGCCGAACAACGGGGCGTACCTGGACAGTCTCGGTTGGGCGCAGTACCGGCTCGGGAAATATGAGGAGGCGCTGGCGAGCCTGCAGCGGTCGGCAGCTCTGACGCAGAGGGACTCGACGATTCATGATCATCTGGGCGATGTATATTTCAAGCTGAATAAGCTGAAGGAGGCCATCGCCGCATGGCAGCAGTCGATCAAAGAATGGGAAGCGAGCGCACCGAGCGAACGGGAGAACGTAGACATCACGAAGGTGCAGAAGAAGCTGGAAGCCGCCAAGGCCAAGGTGGCGCGCGAAAAGTAGTTTGCCTGCTGGCGGCCGCCCTGCCTCTGCTAGCGCAGGGGCAGGGGCCGGAGTGGCGCTACTGGGGCGGGGACGCGGGCGGGCAGAAGTATTCGCCGCTGCGGCAGATTCACCGGGGCAACGTCGGCAAGCTGAAGGTAGCGTGGACGTACCGGACGGGGGAGATCAGCGACGGGAGTGAGTCGCCGTCGCGGAGCGCGTTTGAGACGACGCCGCTGTATGTGGACGGGGAGTTGTACGTGACGACGCCGTACAACCGGCTGGTGGCGCTGGAGGCGGAGACGGGCCGGGAGAAGTGGGCGTTTGATCCGAAGCTGGACCGGACGCGGCCGCTGAATCTGTTCATCAGCCGGGGGGCGTCGTACTGGACCGACGGGCGGGCGCGGCGGATTCTTTACGGGACGCAGGGGGGGAGGCTATTTTCGATCGACGCGGCGACGGGGAAGCCAGACGCGGCGTTTGGCGAGGGGGGATCGATCGACCTGCGGAAGGGCGTGGCGGAGGCGTGGCCGGACAAGGGCTACGGGATGACCTCGCCGCCGGCGATTTACAAGGACGTGGTGATTTGCGGGGCCTGGACGGCGGACGGGGAGCCGCAGGGTCCGGCGGGGGACATTCGGGGGTTTGACGCGCGGACGGGGAAGCTGCTTTGGACGTTCCACACGGTGCCGCGGGCGGGTGAGTTCGGCTACGATACATGGCCGGCGGGAGCGGGCCAGGACCGGGCGGCGGTGAACGCCTGGAGCGTGCTGAGCGTGGATACGGAGCGGGGGATGGTGTTTGTGCCGCTGACTTCGCCGGCCTATGACTACTACGGCGGCGACCGGAAGGGGGACGGGCTGTTTGGCGATGCGGTGGTGGCGCTCGATGCGTTGACGGGGAAGCGGGTGTGGCATTTCCAGACGATTCACCACAACATTTGGGACTACGACCTGCCGGCGCAGCCGAACCTGGTGACGGTGCGGCACGAGGGGCGGATGGTGCCGGCGGTAGCGCAGGTGACCAAGACGGGATTTGTGTTTCTGCTGGACCGGGTGACGGGCAGGCCGCTGTTTCCGGTGGAGGAGCGGAGGGTGCCGGCGAGCGAGGTGCCGGGGGAGTGGGCGTCGCCGACGCAGCCGGTGCCGGTGAAGCCGCCGCCGTTTACGCGGCAATCGATGAAGGCGGAGGAGTTGACGACCGTGACGCCGGAGTCGCGGAAGTTCTGCGAGGAGATTGTAAAGGGCGCGAAGTTCGGCGGGTTGTACACGCCGATTGGGCTGGAGCGGACGATTCTGTTTCCGGGCACGAACGGGGGGACGAACTGGGGCGGGGCGTCGTTTGACCCGGCGACGCGGACGCTATACGTGAACTCGATGGATGTGGGGATGACGTTTCAGTTGGAAAAGCGGCCGGAGGGAGCGGTGGTTCCGTACCGGGCGCGGGGGGCGCGGACGCCGAATTCGCGATTCTGGGACAACAACCTGTATTCGTGCCAGCAGCCGCCGTGGGGGAGTTTGACGGCGATTGACCTCGACACGGGGACGTTCCGGTGGCGGGTGGTGCTGGGCGAGTACGAGGAGTTGACCAAGCGGGGGGTGGCGAAGACGGGGACGCCGAACCTGGGCGGGTCGCTCGTGACGGCGGGGGGATTGTTGTTTATCGCGGCGACCAACGACGGGCGGTTCCGGGCGTTCGATAAGGACTCGGGGCGACAGCTTTGGGAGACCCGGCTGCCGGCGAGCGGGCACGCCAATCCGATGACTTATAGCGGGCCGCGGTCGAAGCGGCAGTTTGTCGTGATTGCGGCGGGCGGGGGGAATAAATACAGCGCGACGTTTGCCGATGCGTTGGTGGCGTTTGCGTTGGAGTAGGGAGATACTGGACACTATGCGGAAACAATGGACGAGTTGGGCGATGGCGCTGGGCCTGGGGGCGAGCGCGTGGGCGGGCGAGCGGTTCGGCAAGGGATTGACACTGAGCGAGCCGACGCCGGTGGCGACGATTCTGGGGGCGCCGGAGCAGTACATCGGCAAGATGGTACAGGTGCGCGGAAAGGTGACCGAGGTTTGCACCATGATGGGCTGCTGGATGCAGGTGGTGGACCAGAAGGACGGGATGCGGATCAAGGTGAACGACGGGGAGATTGTGTTTCCGCGGACGGCGGTGGGCAAGACGGCGACAGCCGAAGGGGTTTTAAAGAAGCTGGTGCTGAGTAAGGAGCAGGCGGTGGCGCGGGCGCGGCACGAGGCTGAGGAGCAGGGGCGGAAGTTCGACCCGGCGTCGGTGAAGGGTGGTTTGGTGATCTATCAGGTGCAGGGCACCGGGGCGGTAGTGGGCGAATAATGCAGCGCAGAAAACTGTTGTGGATGGCAGGAGCAGCCGCCGGGAGTGTGTTTGGCCAGGCGGCGGCGCCGGGAGCGGCGACGGGCCGTGCGAAGTGTAAGCTGGTGCTGGCGATTACGGTGGACCAGTTCCGGTATGACTATTTGACACGGTTCCGGGGCGAGTACACGGGCGGGATTGCGCGGATGTTGACGCAGGGGGCGGTGTTCACGAACGCGTTTTATGAGCACACGCCGACCGTGACGGCGGTGGGGCACGCGACGATTTTGAGCGGGGCGAGTCCGGCGCTGTCGGGGATTGTGGGCAACGACTGGTGGGACCGGGAGATGAACCGGGAGGTGACGAGCGTTTTTGACCCGAAGGCGAAGACGCTGGGGGCGCCCGAGCGGGCGGCGGCGTCGCCGCACCGGCTGCTGGTTTCAACGATTGGGGATGAGATCAAGATGTCGGGCAAGGGGGAGAGCCGGACGATTGGGATTTCGGTGAAGGACCGGGGGGCGATTCTGCCGGCGGGGCGGATGGCGGATGCGGCGTACTGGTTCGATAACGAATCGGGGCGGTTTGTGTCGAGCACGTGGTACCAGAAGGCGCTACCGGGCTGGGTGGAGGCGTTCAACGGTCGGAAGCCGGGCGAGAAGTTTCTGGGCGCGGAGTGGAAGGCGGGGGACCTGCTGCTAAAGAAGATGCCGGCGAAAGCGGACACGATGTTCTACTCGAACATGGAGGCGAGTCCGTTTGGCAACGAGCTGCTCGAGGAGTTCACCGAAGCGGCGATTGAGAACGAGAAACTGGGCCAGCATGCGGGCGTGGACGTGCTGGCGGTGAGTTTTTCGTGCAACGACTATGTGGGGCACGCCGAGGGGCCGGACTCTCCGCACGCGCACGATATGTGCCGGCGGACGGATGCGATGCTGGCGCGGCTGTTTGCGTTTCTCGACAAGAAGATCGGCATGCGGAACGTGCTGGTGGTGTTTACGGCCGACCACGGCGTGGCGCCGGTGCCGGAGGTGAATACGGCGCGGAAGATGCCGGGGGCGCGGCTGAAGGACCGGGCGATTGGGGCGGCGATTGAGGAGGCGCTGAGCGCGCGGTACGGAGCCGGGAAATGGCTGGTGCAGGCCAAGTCACCATATGTGCCGTATCTTGACTATGAGCTGCTGTCGGCCCGGCGGATTGCGGCGCGGGAGGCGCGGCAGGTGGCGGCGGAGGCGGTGCGGAACCTTCCCGGGATTGCGCGTGTCTATACCAAAGACCAGATGATGGAAGGGCTTGCGATCGGGGACTTTGTGGCGCGGCGGGTGCATAATGGCTACTACGCGGGGCGGGGGCCGGATCTGGTGGTGATAACCGAGCCGTATGCGATGTACGCGGCACGGGGGACGACGCACGGCGCGCCGTTCCACTACGACGCGCAGGTGCCGGTAATTTTGATGGGTCCCGGGGTGAAGCCCGGGCGTTACCACCGGGCGGCGGCGGTGAACGATATCGCGCCGACGCTGGCGACGCTGCTTGAGGTGGCGATGCCGAGCGGCAACATGGGGCGGACGCTCGATGAGTGTTTAACGTACTGAAACAGCTGGCTGTGGTAGGCTAACAGATAGTTTAAAAAGGGAGTTCGATCAAGATTTATGTTTATCCGTTCGCTGCTTTTGCCGGCCCTTCTGCTTGCCGGCGCCACCGTTGCTTCCGCGCAGATGAAGGTTGCGATTATCAACCTGCAGAGGGCGGTTCTTGAGACGGCGGAATTGACCAAGGCGCAGAAGGATCTGGAAACCAAGTTCAAGCCGCGCCAGGAGCAGATCGAAGCGATTCAGAAGGAGCTGCAGCAGATTCAGACGCAGCTGCAGACGATGCAGGGCAAACTGACGCCGGCGGCCGAGCAGGAGTTGACGGTGCGCGGACAGCGGCGGCAGCGGGAGTTGCAGCGGTTGACGGAGGACCTGCAGGGCGACGTGGACCGGGAGCGGCAGGATGTGCTGGGCCGCAGCGCCAAGCGGATGGAAGAGGTGGTGAAGAAGGTTTCCGAGGCGGGCGGCTACGATGTGGTGATTGACGTCTCGAACGCGGTGTTTTTCAAGCCGGCGCTGGAGATTACCAAGCAGGCGACCGAGGAGTACAACAAAGCGTATCCGGTGAAGTAAGTTGTTGGTTCGGAGGGGGGTCCGATGGGCGGCTATCTCGAGAATTTTGGCGTTCAGGACGCAAAGCGGGAACGGCTGAGGAAACGGGTGGCCGCGGGGGTGTTGGCGGTAGCGGTCACCGGCGGGTTGTTGTGGTTCCTGCTGCGGAACTACAAGGAAGAGTCGCGCGTGAAGGAGTTTGTCGCAGCGCTCGAACGCAGGGATTATAAGGTGGCGCACGCGTTGTGGGGGTGCACGGACGCCACGCCATGCCGGGATTATGGCATGACGCGGTTTCTCGAGGATTGGGGCGAGCAGGCGGGTCCGGTGCAGCGGGGAAGCGTGAAGAGCTGCGAGGGCGGCATTATCCAGACCGTGACGGTGAAAGGCAAAGAGACGCTGCTGTACGTGGACCGGGAGACGCTGCTGATTGGCTTTTCGCCGTGGCCGGTGTGTACGCCGCGGGTTAAGATGTAGCGTTGGTGATGTGGGCGAGGTGATGGGCGCCGTGCCAGGCGTAGAGGGCGAGGGTCTCTTCAAGGCGCCGGGGTCCGAGTTCGGGGTGGACGAACGGGCGCTGCCACTGTTCGTCTGAGAGCGATTCGAGCAGGATGACCCAGCGAAGGTGTAGGGCAGAGAGCAGGACGAGGGAGAGATCGACTTCGGCGTGGGCGGCGTCGGCGAGTTCGGCCCAGCGGGCTTCGTCGTAGGGTTTGATGATGGGGGCGTCTTCAGTGAGCGCCAGGCGGAAGCGGATATAGCTGTTCATGTGGCTGTCGGCCACGTGATGGACGGTTTGGCGGAGGGTCCAGCCGCCGGGGCGGTAGGGGGAGTCGAGTTGGGAGGGGGTGAGGGGGGAGACGGCGGCGCGGAGTTGCGCGGGGAAGGCGGCGAGGGCGCTGATCCAGTGGCGACGGTCTTCCGGGGTGATGCGGGTAGGCCATTGGAAGCGGCCGATGGGGTATTGGAGGTCGGGTTGGGGTGTCATTGTGGTTGATTAATCATGAAATTCGCAACTTGTAGAAAGAAGGGGCGAAGGATGGCTTCGGCTTCCTGAGGGAGGGCGGCGGTAGTGAAGGCGTTCTCCATGAGGGTGAGCCAGCGGTCGCGGGCGGCGGCGTTGATCTCGTAGGGGGCGTGGCGCATGCGGAGGCGGGGGTGGCCGCGTTGTTCGATGTAACGCGGGGGGCCGCCGAAGCGGCCGATAAGGAAATCGCGGAGACGTTGTTCGGCACCGGGGAGATCGTCGGCGGGGTACATGGGGCCGAGGATGTCATCGGTGGGGATCTGGGCGTAGAAGGCGGCGACGAGGCGGGCGAAGCCATCTTCGCCAATCGCGTCGTAGAGCTGCATCTCGTTGAGGCTCATACGGTTTGTTGGAGATAGAAGTAGAACAGGTCGGTGGCGGGAGGGACGTGACCGAGTTGGCGAAGCATGGCCATGACCTGGCCGCGGTGGAGGGTGGCGTGGTTGACGACGTGGAGGAGAATCTTCCACCGGGCGAGGGTGAAGGTATCCCCGTTAAGGCGGCGGGAGGTGAGTTCGCGGTTGAGGTCGGTTTCGGCAGCGGCGTAGGCTTTGAGACCGTAGAGGACGGGGGGCCAGTGCTCTTTGAGTTGATCGAGCGTGGGTCCGGGAGCGGGATCGGCAAAGTCGATCTGGCGGCCTTCGAGACGGCCGAGCCAGGTTCTATCGGCGTAGTAGATATGTTGGAGAGTAGCCAGGACGGAGGAGTGGGAGACGTGGAGGTCGCGGGTGAGTTCCTCTGGAGAGAGGCGGGAGGCAGCGTCGAGGAGCTTGGAGGAGGCCCACAGGCTGTAGTCGAGGTGGGTGAGGATCGTGGATTGAAGTTCCATAAAGCGAAAAGCCGGGGTGATGCGAGATCAGCCCCGGCAAGTGATGGATCGTACCGAAGCGGCTAGCGGGCGGCGAGCAGGGCGCGGAGGTGACGGGCGCGTTCCGGCGAGCGGAGCTGGCGCAGGGCCTTGGCTTCGATTTGGCGGATGCGTTCGCGGGTCACGTCGAACTCCTGCCCGATCTCTTCGAGAGTGTGCTCGCGCTCACAGCCGATGCCGAAACGGAGGCGGATCACCTTTTCTTCTTTTGGGGAGAGGGTTTTGAGGATGTTCGCCGTCTCATCGCGCACGTTGGCTTCGATGACCGAATCGACGGGGGAGCCAACCCACCGATCTTCGATAAGATCGCCGAGGGCCGATTCCCCATCACGACCAACCGGAGTTTCAAGGGAAACCGGGTCGCGAGAGATGGTTTTCAGCTTTTGGACCTTTTCGACGGGGATGTCCATGCGACGGCTGATTTCTTCATTTGTAGGAGCGCGGCCGAGTTCTTTTTCCAGTTCGCGGGTAGCGCGCAGGAACTTGTTCATCGACTCGTTCATGTGCACGGGGATGCGAATAGTACGGGACTGGTCGGCGATGGCGCGGGTGATGGCCTGACGGATCCACCAGGTAGCGTAGGTGGAGAACTTGTAGCCGCGACGGTACTCGAACTTGTCGGCGGCGCGCATGAGACCGATATTGCCTTCCTGAATCAGATCGAGGAGATGGAGACCGCGGTTGACATACTTCTTGGCGACGGAGACGACGAGGCGGAGGTTGGCCTCTACGAGGTCTTTTTTGGCGCGCTCGGCCTCGGATTCGCCGTGCCGGATGATCGCGATGGTGTGACGAAGATCTGTGAGGGAGGCACCGGCGAGGGTTTCGAGCCGCTTCACCTCCTTCTTCAACTCGCGGATACGCCCGGCGTGTTCCGGCTTTTTCCTTTCTTCCAGGCGATGGAGTTCCGCTTCGAGGTGAACGATTTCATCGACTGTCTTGTCGATCTCCTGAGCGAACTGACGCCAACGGGAGGGATAGAACGGGATAGCCCGGATGGCGAGGCTGGTTTCTACCCTCGAACGGGCGAGGCGCATGACGAGTTTGCGGCGTGCTTTCCGGGTGGCCGCATCCTTGAGTTCAGCGGGTTTAAGAGGGAGGACGCCTTCCAGCTTTTCGGCGCTTTGCTGCTGCTTTTTGTAGAGCGTAACAACATTCAGGAAGCGGTCGAGCGCCTCCTTGCGCATCTTGGCATCGGCGGGCGTTCCGTCTTCGCTTTCGCCGAGGTCGACGAAATTATCGATATCCTGCTCTTCTTTGCGCAGCGCCTCGGCGAATTCCATGACGCGATGCTGGACCACAGCAGAGCGGCTGATGGCACGCAACATCCGGAGTTTGCCGCGCTCCATGCGACGGGCCAGTTCGACCTCACCCTCCCGGGTCAGCAGCGGCACAGCGCCCATTTCGCGGAGGTAGACGCGAACGGGGTCGTCGGTGTAGATCGACTCTTCGGGAGCAACCTGTCCCGGAAACTCATCGCCATCGTGAACTTCTTCCGGGTGGAAAAAATTTGCTTCTTCGTCAAATGGGAGCCCAAGGGGCTCGGCTGTGTCAGCAGAATACTGGTCTTCGAAGTGATCCATCTAGAGTCACTCTCCCGTGGAGGGTCTGGCCATCAACTTTCGGAACGGAAATGGGTCAGAAGTGCAGACGGACCCGTCAGGAGTGCCATTTCGAATTGTATCATTGCAGTTAACCCGTTTGAAAGAACAAAGTTGAGTTGCGTTGGCCCGATCGCCCACATTAATAAAGATGTCGGCTGGGAAAAACGGTTTCAGCTCAATTTCGCGGCCGGGAGATTCAGTGTTGGGAGCGGCGGGTGCGGAGCAGATTCTGCAGTTCGCTGAGGAAGGCCTGTTCGTCCTGAAAGTCCCGGTAGACGGAGGCGAAGCGGACGTAGGCAATCTTGTCGAGCTGGCGGAGTTCGTCCATGAGAATCTCTCCTACTTCCGTAGTAGGCAGTTCTCGTTCCGGACTGTCCGCGATACGGCTCTCGATGTGGTCGACGATGGCGGCAAGCTTCGAGATAGGGATGGGGCGTTTTTCGCAGGCTTTGATGAGGCCATTCAGTACTTTCTGGCGCTCGAATTTTTCGCGCCGGCCATCTTTCTTGACCACCATGTAGGGGATTTCGTCGATTTTTTCGTAGGTTGTAAAGCGGCGTTCACAGGCGAGACACTGGCGGCGACGGCGAATGGCATCGCCCTCCTTGCTTTCGCGGGAGTCGATGACCTTGTCTTCAGAATGGGCACAAAAGGGACACTTCATGGCGTGATTTCGGATTCGATTGTTTTGAGAGAGCCCCAGGAGAGACCCTGCCGGGCAGCGAGGAGCAGACCGAACGGAACAACTACTACCCATGTAGCAATCCAACAGGCAATCGCGATGCCCATGGCGGGAGCAGCCTGGATGGCGAACAGTTGCGAGAGGACGAGGAAGGCGACGATTTGGGTACCGCCGCCGATTCCGGGGATCTGGACGATACCGCCGAAGGAGACGAAGCCAAGGTAGACGACGACATCGAGGGCGGAGAGGGAGTTGGTTTGGGGGAAGGCCCAGAGGATGAAGGCGCAGGCGCCGAGGATGGCAGCCCATTCGAAGATGGTGTACAGAGTGATGAGGCCGATGTCGGCGGGGCGCCCGCAGGAGGCGAGGCCGGCGGCGAAGTTGGTGAGGGCACCGCTGATTTTAGCCTGGAGGGCGGAGGGCAGGAAGGCGAGAGCGTCGCGGAGGCGTTGCGTGAGGGTGTCACCGCCGCGGGCGGCGGCTATCAGAATGACGAGGCAGACCGCGCCGAGGAGGGTGACGAGAAGTCCGCCGGTTTGGAGGACCCATTGGAGGGCGGGGCCGATGGGTCGGCCGGTGGGGTCGAAGGCGGCGAGGCCGATTCCGAACAGCAGGAGGGCGGCGAGGAGGTCGTAGATGCGTTCGAGCAACCAGGCGGCCATTTGGGAGGGGAGGGTTACCTCTTCCGAGCGGGCGATGAGGTAGGGGCGAACGAGTTCTCCGGGGCGGCCGAACAGGGCGATGGCGGTAAAGCCGATGAAGGTATTGCTGAGAATGCGCCAGAGGGAGGAGTGGGGATTGACGCTACGGAGCATCACCTGCCAGCGGAGGGCGCGGGCGAGGTAGCTGGCAAGGACGACGGCGGCGCCGGGCAGCATCCAGCGCCAGTCGATTTGGTTATAGACTTGGGCGAGGGCGGCCCAATCGAAAGCCGCCAGGCGCTGCCAGGAGAACCAGAGGAGGACCGGCACGAGCAAAGCGGCCGCGCCGAGGGCCCAGCGGCGATATTTAGAAGAAAAGAGAGAATCCGGCAAATCAGTGGCTACAAAATCAGAGCAAGTGCAATTCGCGCGAACTTATTATCCCAGATCCTCGTATTTGTTTTTGCCGGCCCGGACACGGGCCAGGGACAGAGTACAGGACAAGGCGAAATGGCACCGGCGGCTACAGTTGAGCAACGAATTTGGGCGGCCGCTCATGGCTTGACGCCCCCTATCGGCGGGAACCATCGCTTGGACCAGAGTTTCGACTTCGATTTACGGTTGGTGGAGCGCTGTTTGGCCGGCGAAGAGACGGCGTGGGAGGATCTCGTCAGGACGCACTCGCGCCGGGTGTATTCGATTTGTTATCGGTTTACGGGAACCGACAGCGAAGCGCAGGATTTGACGCAGGAGGTTTTTCTCCGGCTGTTCAAGACGCTGCGGCTGTTTCGCGCCGGCGAGGGTTCTTTTGCGGTGTGGCTCGCGCGGATGACGCGGAACCTGCTGATTGATCATTACCGGCGGACGAAGGCGAACCGGGTGACGGATTCGATTGAGGATCAGTTGCCGATGATCGAGGCGCGGACGGCGGGACAAAGGGGAGGGGCGGACGGTTTGCTGGCGGGGCGGGAGGCGAGTGAGTTGTTGCAGGCCGCGCTGCAGAAGCTGTCGCCGGAGCTGCGGGAGACGGTGATTTTGCGGGATCTCGAGGAGTTGGACTATAAAGAAATTGCGGCGGTTTTGAACGTTCCGGAGGGCACGGTGAAATCGCGGCTGAACCGGGGGCGGGCCGAACTGGCCCGGCTGCTCAAGCGGCATCAGGTGGCACTGGTATGAAACTGAACTGCGCCGAATTCGAAATCCTGCTCTGTGACGCTGTGGACGGCCAACTGCGCGGCGAGGCGCAGGAGGGTTTTGCGGCCCACCGCGACAGTTGCGCGGCGTGCCGCGAGTATGCGGCCGAGGTGCTGGGCGCGGCCGCGTTTCTCGAGCGGGTGGCGGTGGTGGAGCCGCCCAAAGAGTTACTCACGAAGATTTTGTACGATCTGCCCGGAGGCGCGGCGCCGCGGCCGGGCGGGGCGGGCGGGCTGCGCGGCTTTCTCAACCGCTGGGTGGGGCCGGTGCTGGCGCCGAAGCTGGCGATGGGGATGGCGATGACGGTTTTGTCGCTGTCGATGCTGGCGAGTGTTTTTAAGGTTCCGCTGCGTCCTTTGAGCGCGGCGGACCTGGACCCGGTGAGGATTGTGGCGAGCGTGGAAGACGAAGCCCACCGCGCCTGGAGCCGGGCGGTGAAGTATTACGAAAACCTGCGGCTCGTCTTTGAGATTCAGAGCCGGCTGCAGGAGTGGACCGAGCAGGAAGAGATAGAACGGCAGAATGAGTTGCGGAGGCAGACCGAGCGGCTTTCCGTACCCTCCGCGGCACCCGCCAAGGACACGCAGGCGAAACAGTAGCAGGAGTTGGAGAACCATGACGAGCGAACAAAACGCACCACCACCCCCGCCGGCAACGGCGTTTTGCCGGATTTGCGGCAAAACGCTCGAGACCGACGCGCAAAAGGTCGCCTTCGGTACGATTTACTGCGCCGAGCATCTGCCCGCGGCAGAAACGAACGGCTCTCCTTGGACAACGACCGCGTCATCCGGGACGGTAACGCCGCCGGTGCCACCCTGGACGGTAGCGCCGACGGTGCCGCCACCGCCTCCTGGCGCGGTGAACCAGAGCGGTTCGCCCGGTTTGGCTTTTGTGCTCGGTCTGTTGCCCGGGGTGGGCGCCATCTACAACGCACAGTATGCCAAGGGCTTAGTGCATGTGTTGATTTTCGGCACCTTGATCAGTTTGGCGAACTCGCGCAGCCTGGGCGAGTTCCAGCCGCTGATTGCGCTATTGATTCCGGCCTGGGTCTTCTACCAGGCGTTTGAGGCCTATCACACGGCGCGGCGCCGGCAGGCCGGCGAGCCGGTGGACGAGTTTTCCGGGCTCGTGGATGCGCCGGCCGGGCAGGCCGGATTGCCGATCGGGCCGTTGGTGTTGATCGGCCTGGGCACGATCTTCCTGCTGCACAACTTTGAGCTGGTGCGATTGGCCGATCTGTTCAAGTTCTGGCCGGTGGGCCTGATCGGCCTGGGGGCGTATCTGCTGTATCGACGGATGCAGCCGGCGGCCCCGGCGCCGAACGGGGAGGTGCGCCGTGACCAATAATCTTTGCCGGGCGATCCGCGGGCCGATCGTACTGATCACCGTAGGGGTTTTGTTCGCGATGGATCAGGCGGGAAGTTTTGGCGTCCGGCAGTCGTGGCCGGTCCTGCTGGTGGTGCTGGGCGTGCTGAAACTGGGCGAGCGGCTGACGGCGGCGCCGCCGGCGCCGGGGGGGCACTAAAACCATGCGGCGCCCCTCTCTGCTGGGACCTATCGTCTTAATCCTGATTGGATTGTTATTCCTCCTGCGGAACTTTCTGCCCGAACTGCAGTTGTTTGATCTGTTGACCCGCTACTGGCCCTACGGGCTGATTTCCTGGGGCGTGGTCCGTCTGGCCGAGGTGCTGCTGGGGCGCCGGGCAGATGGCCGGGGAGTCTCGGGCGGAGAGTGGGTGCTGGTGGTGCTGGTGTGCCTGGCCGGTTCGGGGCTTCATTGGGGCAGACAGCAAAGCAGTTGGTTGGGCAACCGGATCTCGCTGGGCGCCTGGGAGCTGTTTGGGGAGTCTTATGAGTTTCCGGTGAACGGTTCGATGGAAGCGGGGAAGATGCCGCGGATTCTGATTGACAATGCGCGGGGAGACACGCGGATTACCGGTGGCGACACCGAACAGGTGCGGGTGACCGGCACCAGGAGCATCCGGGCGCTGAACCAGGATGCGGCCAACCGGGACGACCAGGCTACGCCGGTGCAGATTGTCCGCGAGGGAGACACGATTGTCATCCGGTCGACGCTCGACCGGAGCGGGACCGGACCGCAGGGTCGCGCGAACCTGGAGATTCAGGTACCGCGGGGGGCGCGCGTCGAGACGCGGGGGCGGTACGGGGATTTTGACCTCGAAAATGTAGACGGCGATGTGGAGATCAGCAGCGAGAACGCGGGGGTACGGCTCGCGAACCTGGGGGGAAACGTTCGGATTGACCTGCGGCGGAGTGACCTTGTGCGGGCGGTAGGGGTGAAGGGGAATGTGGAGGTAAAGGGCCGGGGCGATGACGTGGAGTTGGACAACATTGGCGGGACGGCGACGGTGGACGGGACTTTTTCGGGGGATGTCGAGTTCCGGAAGATCGCCCGGCAGCTGCGGTTTCAAAGCCAGTCGACCAGCCTGCAGGTGGAAAAGGTCGTGAGGACGCTGCGGCTTTCGGGCGGCGAGTTGACCGGGAGCGACGTGACGGGTCCGCTGGTGCTGCGGGCGAAATCGAAGGACGTGGAGTTGAACGGGTTTACCGAGGCGGTGTCGGTGGAGGTAGACCGGGGAGATATCACGCTCCGGCCGGCGGGGATCGCGTTCGGAAAGGTGGCGGCGATGACCAAGGCAGGGGACGTGGAACTGGTGCTGCCGGCGACGGCGAAGTTCGCCCTCGCGGCCAGGACGCGGCGCGGCGAGGTGACCAACGACTACGGGCCGCCGCTGCGGATGACGAATGAGGAGCGGGGCGGGAGCCTGGAGGGGAGCGCCGGGGGCGGCCCGCGAGTGGTGCTGGAGACCGACCGCGGCGATATCCGCGTGCGGAAGGGCGAAGGCCTGCCGGCGCCGGCGATGGTGGAGAAGCCGCTGGACCCTCCGGCGCCGCCGGCTACCCCGCTTCCCTTACAGCGCAGTGTGCAGTAGACTGTCGGGCGATGCTGCGACGCAATCTCTTGTTTTTGAGCGGAGCCGGACTGCTGGCTCAGGATAAGGTGGACCTGGCCATTGGCAAATGGCGTTATCTGCGGGAGATCTCGCGTTACGAGTCCGGGCCCGGGCCGAAGGAGTCCCAGCGGCAGTGGGTGCGGGACGGGGACGGGGTGCGGTTCCTGCACGATGGCACCAACATGGACGGCACGCCGTTCCATACCGAGTTCCGCGCCAAGTACGATGGCAAGCAGTATCCGTTCACAGGTGGCACCTTATACAACTCCGTGGCACTGACCTGGCGGAGCCCGAACCGGGTGGATCAGGTATTCGAACTCGACGGGAAGGTAACGGTGCGGACAACGCGGACGATTTCGCCGGACGGGAAGCGGATGTCGATCATCGCGCGGGGAACTCTGCCGACGGGCAAGCCGTTTGTCAACCGGATGGTGTACGAGCGGGTGAAGTAGTTAGGGCGTGGCGGGATCTGGCTTGGCCGCGTCGACAACCGGCGGACGGCGGCGGCGCGGGGCGCGGGGCACGGGCTTGGCGCTCGCAAGAGTCGTCATGGTTTCGAGCAGGGCGGTCTTCTGCGCGGGGTCGATCTGCAGCAGGTGGTGCTGCCCGGCGCCGGCCTTCCAGACGAGGGTGTGGCGGGGGGAGAGCGTGGCCAAGCCGGGGGCGGAGAGCGTGAAATACGGCTCCAGCTTGACGGCAGCGAGGACGGCGGCGACGGCGGCCGTGGGGGCGTCGTAGGGCATCGGCCGCGCGGCGCGGTAGGCGTCGGCGATGGGATGGGTCTCGGACCAGGCGAAGTTGGTTTCAAGCGCCGCAGCGGGGAACGGGAGCGAGGCGCCCAGCTCCGGGGTGACGATGTAGAGGGGAGCGGGCCATTCGGCGAGCAACTTTTGCGCCGCCGCGGGGTCGGTGCCCAGCCGGTCCGGGGCCCAGACGAGGGCGCGGGTTTTCTGTTTGATCAGCTCCTTGGCGCCCGGCAGACCAAGGACGCCGGCGAGGTTGGTGGCGGGTCCGGCGAGGACCGTGACGCAGTTCTGATCGTACTGCGAGGTGTAGGCGTTGCGGAGGACGGCGTGGACGTCGGCGGTGTCGTTCAACTGCAGGATGCCGTGGTTGTAGACGGGCTTGCCTTCCGGGTTTTTGCGGCCGAGGACGGCGTCGAGCAGCGGCGTAGATTCAGTGGACCTGCCGGCGATGGACATGCCAACGGGTAAGCCGCGGCCAACGGCGCCGAAATCGGCGCTGACGGTGCCGGCGTAGAAGCGGGCGACGACCTCGGCCATGGCGGCCGAGGCGAGGCAGTGTTTCGAGACCGTAGTAGCGACGACGCGGCACTCGTTCTTGCCATCCATTCCGTAGAGGACGGCCAAGGCGAGTACGGCGTCGATGGCGTTACCGAGGTCGGCGTCGAAGATGACGCCCAGGGGAGGCTTGGCCGCGCCGATGGCTTGCATGGAGGATTAGCTCAGGTTCAGTCCGTCGAGACGGCCGGTAGACTCGCCGAAGTGTTCGACGTTGACGCCCATGCGGTCCATCATGGTGAGGTACATGTTCGAAATGGGGGTCTCTTTGCGGTAGACGATCCGGCGGCCGGTTTTGAACGCACCGCCCGCTTTACCGAACATGAGGGTGGGCAGGTCTTCGTGGTTGTGCCGGTTACCGTCGGACAGGCCGGCGCCGTAGACGATCATCGAGTTATCGAGCACGTTCGAATCGCCTTCTTTGGCGGCCTTCAGCTTCTCGAGCCAGCCGGCGAACTGCTTGACGTGATAGGTGTTGATCTGGGCGACCTTCTCGATCGAGGCCGGGTTGAACAGATGGTGGGTGAGCGGGTGGTGTCCGTCGGAGATACCGATTTCGCGGTAGGAGCGCGAGGTGCCTTCGCGGGTGACGAGGAAGGTGACAACACGGGTCATGTCGGCCTGGAAGGCGACGGTGATCATATCCGTCATGAGCTTGAAGTGCTCGGCGAAGTCGGCCGGGATGCCGTAGGGCTTTTCGATGCCGGGGTCGATTTGCGCGGTATCGTTTTCCGCCTTTTCGAGCTGCTTTTCGATGGCGCGGATGGAGGAGAGATATTCGTCGAGCTTGCGGCGGTCGGTGGGGCCGAGGTTGGACTGGAGCTTGCGGGTATCGTCGGTGACGAAGTCGATGATGCTGCGGCGGAACTTGCCCTGGCGGGCGCGGGCTTCGGGGCTGAGGATCTGGCCGGTGCCGAAGAGGCGTTCAAAGAGCGCGCGCGGGTTGAGGATGGGCGGCATGGGCTGCGTTTCGCTGCGCCAGGCGAGGTTGTTCGTGTAAGCGCAGGAGTAGCCCGAGTCGCAGTCGCCGGCTTGGCGGCCGTCTTCGAGGCCGACTTCAAGCGAGGCGAAGCGCGTCTGGCTGCCGACTTTGTTGGCGACGATCTGGTCGCAGGTGATGCCGGCTTTGATATCGACGGCCGTTTTGCGGGGCTGAATGCCGCTGAGGTAGCCGCCGCAGCAGCGGCCGTGGTCGCCGGCGCCGTCGAGCAGGGCGCGGCCGCCGTTGTGGGTCAGGTTGCCGAGGTGGAGCATGTCGCCCTGGAAGCCGTCGAGCGGCTTGAGCAGGCGGGGCAGTTCGCCGAGCTGGCCTTCGGCCACGTTCCAGAGCTTATGGTCAACGATGCCGTTGGGCACGTAGACGAAGGCCATGCGCACGGGCTTTTTGCCGGGCAGCTGGCTTGAGGCGAGGGCGGGGGCCATGGCGTCCATGGCCGGGAGGGCGATGGCGGCGCCGAGGCCGCGGAGGAGAGTGCGACGGGGAAGAGCTTTGCGGGTGATCATCGGGTGGCTACCTGGGAGCTGGATTTTTCGCGGGGTGTTTCGCCGCGGCGCATCTGGAATGGCAGACTGTGAACAATTTCTTTGACGAGCGCCTGGAACGGGTAGTTGGCGGGCGCGATCGCTTTCGTGATCGTCTCGACCGTCCTTCGATCATATCGCTCCAGACCGCGGCCGAGGGCGTAGGTCAACATCTTTTCGGTGACGCAGCGGGCGAAGTCGGGCAGTTCGGCCTGCAGGACGGTGCGCATCTGCGCGGGGTCCTGGAACGACTTGCCATTGGGCATGGTGCCGGAGGTGTCGAGGTCGAACTTGCCGTCTTTGGTGCGCCAGGTGCCGATGCCGTCGTAGTTTTCAAGGCCAAAGCCGAGGACGTCCATGCGGTTGTGGCAGGAGGCGCAGGTGGGGTTGGTGCGATGCTTCTCCATCTGCTGGCGGAGCGAGCCGGCGGTGGCCATCTTCTCTTCGTCGAGGGCGGGCACGTCGGGCGGCGGGGCCGGGGGCGGGGCGCCGAGGATGTTCTGCAGAATGTACTTGCCGCGGATGACGGGCGAGGTGCGGGTGGGGTAGCTGGAGACGGTGAGGACGCTGGCGTGGGAGAGGATGCCGCCGCGCTGCGGGGTGGCCAACTCCACGCGGCGGAAGGCGGGGCCGGTGACCCCGTCGATGCCGTAGTGCTTGGCGAGAGTTTCGTTCAGAAACGTGAAGCGGGCGTCGAGGAACTCGGCCATCGGCCGGTTTTCGGTGAGCATGGCTTCAAAGAAGAGCCGGGTTTCGGCCTTCATCGCGTCGCGCAGTTCGGGGTTCCAGGCGGGGAACTTGCCGGGGTCCGGCTTCACGCTATCGAGATTGCGAATTTCGAGCCACTGGCCGGCGAAGTTTTCGGCCAGCGCCGAGGCCTTGGGGTCGGCGAGCATCCGCTGGATCTGGGCGTTGAGGGCCGGGCGGAGTTTGCTGGTTTCGGCCAGGCGGAGCAGCTCTTCGTCGGGCATGGAGCTCCAGAGGAAGTAACTCAGGCGGGAGGCGAGTTCCAGATCGGTGACCGGGCGGGGAGTGACGGGGTCGGAGTCGCGCTCGACGCGGAACAGGAAGTGGGGGGAGACGAGGACGGCCTGGATGGCGAGTTGGAGGCCCTGTTCGGTGGAGAGTCCTTCCTGGCGGGCGAGGCCGACAAAGCGGGTGAGCTTGGCCACTTCGTCCTTGGCGACGGGACGGCGGTAGGCGCGGCGGGCGAGATTAGCCAGGATACTTTCGATGCAGGCGTCGCCGGAGTTGGGGTCGCAGGTAAGGAGCTTTTTCCGGCTGGGGCGTTCGGTTTTCGCCGGGAAGGGGCCAATGAAGAGGATGGAATCGAGCCACTTGTTCTTCTTGTTGTTGTAGGCGTCCTTGTCGGAGAGATCCTTGACGAAAGGGTCGTCGATAAAGCCGGCGCGGAAGACGTGATCGCCTTCGGGCAGCAGGAGGCGCATCTCCTCCTCGGAGTAGGGGTTGAAGTAGACGAGCTTCGATGGCTTCGTTTCGGCGGTGATGGTGTGGAGGAGTTTGCCGTCCATCCAGAGGCCGAGCTTGACGGGCGGGGCGTCGGCCGAGCGTTCACCGGGCAGACCGAAGCGGATGGTGTATTCGCCTTCGAAATCGACGCGGTGGCTGGCTTCAATGGTGCTGCGGTCGATGCGGCGAATGGCCTTATCGCGATTGTGATAGAGCTTTTCGACGGGCTTGGGCAGGGGGTCGGCGCCGATGGCGCGGGCGGCGATGCGTTCGGCGGCGTTGAGGTACTTCTCCATCAGGATGGGCGATATGGTGAGGACGTCGCCGATGTTATCGAAGCCGTGGCCGGAGTCGTCGGTGGGGAAGTCGCGATCGGCGCGGAACTCAACGGCGAGCAGGTCGCGGATGGTGTTGGTGTACTCGTTGCGGTTGAGGCGGCGGGCGGTGACGCGGCCGGGGTCGGGCTTGACGAGTTTGTCCGCGCGGGCGAACTCGGCGGTGACGTAGGTAAGGAGCGCTTCCGTCTGCGCCGTCGTCGGGCGGGGCATGCCTTTGGGGGGCATTTCGCCGGTGCGGATTTTCTGGATGATCCGCTCCCAGTCGTCGCGATTGGAGGCGAGGGTAGCCGGGTTTTGGAAGGGGACGATGTTCAGGCCGCCGGCGGCGGAGCGGTCGTTGTGGCAGCCGACGCAGGATTGATTGATAACGGGCTGCACGGAGCGCTCAAAGCTGGGCGTTTGGCCCAGGGCGGCGACGGCGAACAGGCTCAACGGGAGGGCGGGAAGACGCATCGTTACCCTCAGGATAACGTTTTTCAAGCGCCCGACGTTACCGCGCAAGCGGAAACGGGAAGAAGAAAGGTGGCTGGGAGACAGGGATTCGAACCCCGATAGGCAGAGTCAGAGTCTGCAGTCCTACCATTAGACGATCTCCCAGTGGCAGGCGACACTTCAGTTTACTACGAAGCCAGCTGCAGCGCCAAGTCGCGACCGTAGATTTGCTGAAAGAGATCGGCGACGCGCTCTCCGGCCCAGAGCTCGAGGTTGATGTCGCCCTCCTCTTCAAGAAGGATGGTGACGGTTTTCGGGGTGATCTGGACGCGGGCGGATTCGGCGTGGTGGTCCGGGCTGCCGGCGAGGCTATCGGCGAGGCGGACGATGGGGACGAGCCAGAGGACGGTTTTCTTGACGGCGGCAGTGAGGTCCTGGAAGAATCCGTGGCGGGCGCTGGGCATGGACTTGCGGTGGAAGCGGCACAGGAGGGCGATGGTGAGGCGCTCTTCGTTGGTGAAGGCGGGCAGGTCGCCGTTGGCGACGAGGTAATAGCTGTGTTTGTGGTGCGCCATGTCGCTGACGTAGTGGCCGGAGTCGAGCAGGTAGGCGGCGGCCTCGAGGAGGCGGCCGGCGGCGGGGGGAAGCTGGTGGAGGGGTTGGAGGCCGACGAAGAGGGAGTTGGCGAGGCGGGCGGTTTGGCGGGCGTGCTTCATATCGACGGCAAAGCGGCGGGCCATGGCTTCGACGGCGTTCCGCTGTTCGCGGTTCATGCGGGTGAGGTCGCTGCCGCTGCGGCGGTCGGCGAGGTCGGCGATGATGCCGTCGCGGACGCCGGCGGCGGAGTAGAAGACCTCGCTTTGGCCGTAGGCCTTCAGGATGCGGTGGAGGACACTGACGCCGGCGATGATGATTTCGGCGCGGCGGGGGCCGATGCCGGGGACTTTGCGGCGGGCGGCGAGAGAGGACTTGGCGAGGAAGTTTTCAAGGTCAGCGATGTCGGTGGTTTGCGCGGAGAGGTGGTCGGCGCGGTCGCGTTCTTTACGGGGGACCTTGTTGAGGGCGCTGATGACGGCGGCGGCGGTGGAGGAGGTGGCGATGGCGCGATCGAAAGGGCCGGGGCCGGTGCGTTTCAGGGCGGGGGCGAGTTTCTCGTCGATGTAGGCGGCGAGGCGTTCGCGCTGTTCGCGGGCCGGGGGGTCGGCATCGAGGAACATTTCGGTGAGGCGGACGGCGCCGAGGGGGCGGGAGATAGCGCTTTCGAGTCTGCCGTCGTTGGAGACGATGACTTCGGCGCTGCCGCCGCCGATGTCGATGAGGAGGACGCGCTCGTCCGGGTGGGGCCAGGCGGCGTGAACGCCGGCGTGGATAAGGCGGGACTCTTCGAGGCCGGAGATGATTTCGACGGGCGCGCCGAGGGCCTGGCCGGCGCGGTAGAGGAACTCGTCCTGGTTGCGGGCGTCGCGGACGGCGCTGGTGGCGACAGCGCGGACGCCGGTGGCGCCGAGGCGGTGGTAGGTGGCGGCGAAGCGGGTGAGGGTGCGGACCAGCAGATCCATGGCGTCGCGGGAGATGACGCCTTCGGTGAAGACGCTGGTGCCGAGGCGGGTGACCTCACGTTCGGCGGCGAGAGTTTTTACGGGCTCACCCGGGTTGACCTCGGCTACGGCGAGGCGGGTGGAGTTGCTTCCAATATCGATGGCGGCGTAGCGCGGCATGGGTCTCCTTCATCATAAAGGGGTGCGGGGCGTGCGGATATAATTGTCAAAGCTTATTCCCATGCAATACCTGACGCCGAACCGATTCAAGGGCAAGTTGATTGTCGTCGAAGGCATTGATGGCTCGGGCAAGTCGACGCAGTTGGCGCTGTTGAGCCAGTGGCTGCGGGCGCAGGGTTTGGCGGTGGCGTTCAGCGAGTGGAACTCTTCGCCGCTGGTGAGCGACACGACGCGGCGGGGCAAGAAGAAGATGATGTTCACCCCGACGACGTTCAGCCTGATTCACGCCACGGACTTTGCCGACCGGCAGGAGCGCTACATCATCCCGATGCTGAAAGCCGGGGCGGTGGTGTGCGCCGACCGGTTTGCCTATACGGCCTTTGCGCGCGACGTGGTGCGCGGGGTATCACCGCGTTGGGTGCGGAATCTCTACCGTTTCGCCATTCAGCCCAATCTGGCGTTCTACTTCCGGGTGCCGCTTGAAGTGGCGCTGGGGCGGATTCTGGGCGGTCGGGATGCGATCAAGTACTACGAAGCGGGGATGGATTTGAATCTGTCGAAGCGGGTGGAGGAGTCGTTCCGGATCTTTCAGGGCCGGATTCTCGAGCAGTATGAGGCGATGATCGAGGAGATGGGGTTTCATGTCATCGACGCCTCGCGGTCGATTGAGGAGCAGCAGTTTCAAATGCGCCGGATTGTGATGGAGCAGTTGGGCGATGCCGTCGCCAGCGGACAGATTCTGAATCAGGAGGGGACGGTCCATGCCTACGAAGCAGCCACTCCAGTTCTATAGCGAGCCGCTGCCCGGGGTGGACATCTCGGAGCTACAGGGGAAGCTGATTGTGGTGGAGGGGCCGGACGCGGTGGGCCGCAGCACGCAGGTGGCGCGGTTGAAAGCGTGGCTGGAGCAGCAGGGGCACGCGGTGCTCGATACGGGCATGGCGCGAAGCGCGCTGGCGGGTAAAGGGATCGCGCAGGCCAAAGAGGGGCACACGCTGGGTTCGGTGACGATGACGTTGTTCTACGCCACCGACTTCGCCGATCGCCTGGAGAACGAGATAATTCCGGCGCTGCGGGCGGGATTTGTCGTGCTGACCGACCGGTACATTTTTTCGCTGATGGCGCGGGGCATTGCGCGGGGCGAGGACAGTTCGTGGCTTGAAAAAGTGGCCGGCTTCGCCCTCGTGCCCCACGCGGTGTACTACCTGCGGGCGGAGGTGCCGACGCTGATTACGCGGACCGTGATGGGCCGCGGGCAGTTCGACTTCTGGGAGAGCGGCATGGACATGCGGTTTGGCCCGGACATGTACGACAGCTTCGTGCGCTATCAGGCGCGGGTGATCCGCGCACTCGACCGGATGTCGATGCGCTACGGCTTCGTCACCGTGGACGCGGCCAAGCCGGCCGATAAGATCTTCCTCGAATTGCAGCGCCACATTGCCGGGCACTTTGCCCCGAAGAAGCGGCCCGCGCGGAAGGCGACTTAATGCTGGCGGGAATTTTTCTGTCGATTCCGTGCCCGGACGTGGTGGAGATGGCGAGCCTGGCCGGCTGGGATTTTGTCGTGATCGACACCGAACACGGCGCGATGGGGACCGCGCAGTTGCCGAACATGCTGCGGGCGGCGCGGGTGCCGGCGATTGTGCGGGTGGCGGGGCGGGCGGATGTGCTGCAGGGCGCGCTCGACGCGGGGGCCGACGGCGTGCTGGTGCCGCAGATCCATACGGCGGAGGAGGCGGCGGCGGTGGTGTCGGCGAGCCGGTTTCATCCGCGGGGGAAGCGCGGGTTGAACGGATTTGTGCGGGCAGCGGGCTATTCGCTGGTGCCGCTCGAGGACTATATCAAACGGCCGGTGCGGGTGGTGATTCAGATTGAGACGGTAGGGGCGCTAGCGGCGGTGGAGGCGATTGCGGGGCTGGCGGGCGTGGATGAGCTGTTCATTGGGCCGTACGATCTTTCGCAGGCGCTGGGCCGGCCGGGCGATGTGATGCACGCCGACGTCTTGGGCGCGGGACAGCGGGTGATTGACGCCGCCCATGCCGCGGGCATTGCCGTCAGCGCGTTTGCCAATAGCCGCGAGGCCGCCGACCGCTGGCGGGAGATGGGGGTGGACCGGCTGATGTACTCGGCCGACGCCAACATTCTGGCGCAGGCGCTGCGGCGGGTACGCGACGAGTTGCGCTAAGCGGCCGGGAAGTACCGGCCCTTGGGATAAAGGGAAACGATGGCGACCACGGTGGCGTCGATCTTTGTGGTCAGCTTCCACTGGGGGCAGCCGGCGCCGGGGGGATACTGGTGATCGTTGTCGAGAGAGGCATTGTGGCCGATAGCCGGGAAGACTTTAACCAGGCGGTCGCCGCCGGTGGCGGCAAACGAAGCCGCGGCCATTTGCGTTACCTTGTTGACGTCAACGCCCGTGGGAGGCGTGGCCCGATGGTCGGCGACCTGGGAGTAGCCGGCGAGGCTGAACTCGCCGGGCTGGGGCACACGATCCAGTTTCAGAAAGGTCGCCCCGTTGGCGAGACGACCGGGATGATAACCGAGAATTTTTTCAATCTCCTCGAGAGTGCGCCCTTTGAGGAACTTTTCTTTGGTGACGTAGCCGGAGACTTGGACCTTTGCGCCGAGAGAGAGTGTCATACCCTAACTAACGCGGAAATCAGTAGCCTTTCCCCTTATCGACAACGTTCATTAACTCCATGCCGAGCGAGTAGCGGCGAAGGTTTTCGCTGAACAGGTCGACGAGGCGGCGCTGGCGGTCGGGGCCCCAGCCGGAGGTGTGGGCGGTCATGACCACATTGGGCGCATCGAAGATGGGATGGTCGGCCGGGGGCGGCTCCTGCGGGAAAACGTCGAGGCCGGCGCCGCCGATCCAGCCTTCCTTGAGCGCTTTGACGAGCGCCATGTCGTCGAACAGATCGCCGCGGCTCATGCCGAGGAAGATGGCGTGCTTCTGCATTTTGCGGAAGACGCTTTCGTTGAACATGCGGCGAGTTTTCGGGGTGGAGGGCGCGGCGCTGACGAGGACGTCAACGCGCGGGACCATCTCCATGAGCCACGACGGGTCGTGCAGCTCTTCGACCCATTCGGGCTTGTGCATGGGCTTGGCGTCGGTGGCGAGCACTTTCATGTCGAAGCCGAAGTGCGCGCGGCGGCCGATCTCATAGCCGATGCCGCCGAAGCCGACCAGGCCGATGGTACGGCCGCCGAGCTCCCAATGGTCGGGGCTCTTGACGGTGCCGACGGGCTTCATCTGCCGCTTGGCGAACTGAGGCATGTAGTACTTGGTGATGCCGCGCGTGAGGCAGAGCAGCAGGCCCATGGCGGTTTCGGCGATGCCGGGGGCGAAGATGCGGGCCATGTTGGTGAACAGGATGGGGCTGGCCATAAACTTCGGGTCGGCGCTTTCCACACCGGCGCCCGGGGACTGGACCCACTTCACTTTCGGGGCGAAATCGAGGTCGGCGCCGGAGAGGCCGCCGTAGACGATGTCGGCGTCGCGGAGCTCTTTGCGAAAGGCTTCGCGGTCTTTGGCGACGACAATGCGGATAGGTACGGCCTTGCCCTGAGTGAGCTTGGCGAGTTCGGCGGGTTCGAACTCCACGGTGCTGAGAACTTTCAACGGGCCGGTCTGCGCCGCCGCAATCTGGGGAGCGGCCGCGAGGCCGGAGGCTTGGAGCACTGTACGCCGGGTAATCATGTGTGTTGTTCTATCACAATGAGTCTTCCTATTTGGAGCAGGGGCGCGCAAGCGGCGGCGGCGCTGCTCATCAGCCTGGCGGGAGGTTTGCTTCCGGCCCAGGTAACTACCAAGGTCGATCTGCACGCCGAGCGCCTCGGGGCCGTTTCGCGGCAGATCTGGGAGTTGGCCGAGGTCGGCTACAAGGAGCAGAAAAGCTCGGCCCTGCTGCAGGAGGAGCTCCGGCGGGCCGGGTTCTCCGTCGAGTCCGGCACCGGCGGCATCCCCACCGCCTTCGTCGCCACCTACGGCACGGGCAAACCGGTGATCGGTCTGATGGCCGAATACGACGCGCTGCCCGGCCTGTCGCAGGAGGACACGCCGCAACGCGCCCCGCGCCAAGCCAACGCCCCCGGCCACGGCTGCGGCCATAACCTGCTCGGCGCCGGCTCCGTGCTCGCCGCCATCGCCCTCAAAGAGCAGGGCTTCCGCGGCACCTTGAAGGTATTCGGCACCCCGGCCGAAGAGGGCGGCGGCGGCAAGGTCTATATGATCCGCGCTGGAGCGTTCGCCGGCGTCGACGCCGTACTCGCCTGGCACCCCGGCGACGCCAACCAGGCCAGCCTGCGCACCACCCTCGCCAACATCACCGCCAAGTTCCGCTTCCGCGGCGTGGCCGCCCACGCGGCCGTGAACCCGGAGCAGGGCCGCTCCGCGCTCGACGCCGTCATGCTCTTCAATCACGCCATCGACCTGCTGCGCGAACACGTGCCGCAGGAGACCCGCCTGCACTACATCATCACGCAGGGCGGCGTGGCGCCCAACGTTGTGCCCGACTTCGCCGAAGTCTATGTCTACGCCCGCCACCCGTCGATGAAGGTGCTCGACAACGTCTGGTCCCGCATCGAAAAGGCCGCCGCCGGCGCCGCGCTCGCCACCGAGACCCGCCAGGAGATGGCCATCCAGTCCGCCGTCTACAACATGCTCCCCAACGATGCCCTCGCCGCGCTCTACGACCGGCACCTGCGGGTGCTCGGCGGTATCCAATACGGCGCCGGAGAAAAGGAGTTCGCCGCGAAGCTGCGCACCACGCTGTTCGCCGAACCGGAGCTGGCGCTGGGCAGCGAGGCGCGGATTCAACCCATCGCGCAAGGGGCCGGCGCCGGGTCCACCGACGCCGCGGACGTCTCCTGGGTGGTGCCCACCTCCGAACTCAGCGTCGCCACCTTCGCCCCGGGCATCCCCTTTCACTCCTGGCAGTCGACGGCCTGCGCCGGCATGAGCATCGGCCGCAAGGGCATGGTGCTCGCCGCCAAGGTGCTGGCCCTGACGGCGATGGATCTCTTTACCGAACCCGCGCAGTTGACCGCCGTCCGCCAGGCCTTCGACCAGCGCCGCGCCGGCTTTGCCTACCAGTCGCGCCTGCCGCAGGACGCCAAGCCGCCGCTCAACTACCGCGACAGCAAGTGATCGGCCCGCGCGGCAAAGGCGCGCAGCCCGCGAACGGTCGCCGCATCGTCAAACTGCGCACCGAGCCGCGTGGCCGCGCCTTCAAAATTCGCGAGGCGTTCGCGCACCACCGGCAGATGGTCGGCGTAGAACTCCATCAAGGTCGCATAGCGCGAAACCAACTGCGCCGGATGGATATCCCAGCTCTGGTAGAACCCCTCGCTCAACGAACGCAGGATGTCCTCGCGATGACGCGTCCACCCGGCTTGCGGATCCGCGCCCACGGGCAGCAGCTTGGTGGGGCCGTCAACGACGGGCTTACCCGTCAGCAGCATCTGCAGGCGGACGCTCGAGCAGGCCGGATGATGCAGGTGCTGAAAGGCGGCCGGGATGCCGAGCGAGGCCAGCAGATCGTAGGGGCCCAGATGGAGGCTATCGGCCGGAATCTCATGCAGATGGCGCAGCACGGGCGCGGTTTCAATCAGCGCCTCCACATGCGCGCCGGGGCAGGCGGCGGCCACTTGCGCGACCTCATCCGGATGCTCCACCTTCGGCACCGTGACCCGAAAGCCGGGCGGCACGGCGCCCGCGCTATCGAGGAAGATCTCGAGCGTCCGCAGCCCGTGCCGCTTGATGCGGATGCCGACGGCGGGCAGCCCCGTGCCGGCGGCGACGATCCGGCCGCAGCGGCGGGCATCGGCGTCCTCTTCGGCCGGTGGGCGATCGCCGTAGCCGTCTTCAAAGTCGATGCGGTAGTCTTCGACCGGCTCGGCCTTTAGCTTCGCTGCAATCTGATCGCGGAACGGGGAGGAGAAACCGGCGAGCGCGCGCAGGGCCACGCCGCCGATTTTCTCCGCGATATCGGGCCGGAACAGATGAGCCCCGCCGTAGAAGACATGCACCGGCTGGGTCATTTGGTGGGGTTCGCCAGGGGATAGGTGAGCGTGTCCTCGAGCCAGGCGGCATTCTCGCGGACGGCCTCGCGGAGCTTGCCGACGAGGGCTTCGCGCTGGTCGAACAGCCGGTAGCCTTCGCGCGAACGCAGGTAGCCGCGGGCCTCCGGGTGCCGCTCAAACAGGGTCGCTTCGCCGAGTTCGTCCCGCAGGCGCTCGAACTTCGCGCGGCGGTCGAGCAGAGCCTTGATGAGAAACGGGACGACCATCGAATAGTCGCCCTGCATGCTTTCGGTCGACTGCTGATAGGTTTCGCGATCGACCTTACCCCAGGTGACGGCTTCGGCCGGCGGGCAGCTCGACAGGCTGCCATCGGTGACCGGCGCCGAGGTGATCTGCACGTCGAACTCGTAGCCGCGGACATCGGGCAGGCCGAGAATCTGGCCGAGCGCCGGCTCCGGCTGCAGGTTGTAGTTCTTGGGCACGCCGCCTCCAAGCATGAACGTGGCGAGCGACTTGGCTTCGGTATCAAACAGGCCCCAGCGATGGTAGGCGCAGGCTTCAAAGACCTCGGCGTGGAGGTCGAGGTCGAAGCCGTAGGAGGGGATCAGTCCGGCTTCGCGCATGGCCCACAGCTTCATCGAGTTGAGGAACACGCTGCCGTCGCCGGGCGCGCCAACAAAGACCGGAATCGCCATCTCGTGGCACTTGGCGAGCAGCCCCGGCTCGACGCCGTTGCGCTCTTCAATCGCCTGGTACCAGCGGCCGAGCTTGTTGCGCATCTCGGTGCCGGTCATCTTCTTCTGGAAGTCGGGATGGTTGAGCAGCGCGGTCAGAAAGCGGTCCTGATCAAGCAGCACGTCCTCGTCGAAGGCCATGTCGGTAACGCGGATGGTCTTGTCATCGCGCAACGCGCCATCGTCGCCGAAGATAGGCACTTCAAAGACCGGATCTTTGCGGCCGTCGAGCGAGCGGTGGCCGTCGTGATAGCAGACGGCGTCGGTGGTGGACAGGTAGGCGACCCAGCCGGTTTCGAGCAGCGGAATCAGCCACGCCTGGTGCTGGCCGGAGACGGTGACCGGTCCGGCGATGGCGAGCGTGAGCGGGCAGCCCTGGCCGATGGCGCGGTCGAGGATTTCGTAGATGCGGCGCAGGTAGGCGCCGCCAAAGGCCGGCAGACAGTGCCGGAACAGTTCATCGAGAGAGTTGACTTCGTCGACGCGCCGGACGCGGACAGTGCGGCGTTGGGAATCGTGATGGTTCATGCCAGCTTCTATTGTCCCCTCTTTATTGAGCGGAGGTGGCCTGATGCTCCGGCCGGTCGCGTTCAATGTAGGGGATGCCCTGCTGCATCCATTTCGGCTTGGGTTCGTTTCGCAAAAAGTGGTTGAAGAACTGGAAGAGGCGCAGGGCGTAGTCCATCTGGTTGGCGCGTTTGCGGATGCCGTGGGGTTCGCCGTTGTAGTTGAAGAAGTAGGCTTCCTTGTTCAGGCGGCGAAGGGCGAGGAAGAACTCGATGCCCTGGGTCCAGGGGACGGCGTCGTCGGCGTCGTTGTGCAGCATGAGCAGGGGCGTTTCGACGCGGTCGGCGGAGAAAACCGGCGAGTTTTCAAGGAAGCGGAGCGGATACTGCCACGGGGAGCCGCCAATGCGGCTCTGCGCGCGTTCGTACTGAAACTGGCGCGGGATGCCGGTGCCGTAGCGGATGCCGGAGTAGGCGGCGAACATGTTGCCGACGAGCGCGCCGGGGGCGGCGGCGCGGAAGCGGTTGGTTTTCGTGACGAGGTAGGCGATCTGGTAGCCGCCCCAGGAGTGGCCCTGGATGCCGATGCGGGCCTCGTCGATGTAGCCCGAGTCGACTACCTTCTGCACGGCGGGCAGCACCGCGTTCATGGCGCTCTGGCCGGGGTAGCCGATGGTGTAGGCGATATCGGGGAGCAGGACGACGTAGCCGTTCGAGGCATAGACGGCGGGGTTAACGCGGTGGCTGGGGGCGGGGTCGTAGAAGGTGTGGAGCGTTTGGGAGAGGCGCTCGTAGAGGTAGACGAGCAGGGGGTATTTTTTGGCGGGATCGAAGCCGGGCGGCTTGATGAGGACGCTGTGGAGCGGCACGCCGTTCAGGTTGGTGAAGGGCATCAGTTCGGCCGAGCCCCAGGCGAGTTGGGATTGCTGCGGGTTGGCGCGGGTGACCTTGTCGAGTTTCGTGAAGGTGGAGTTGGTAATGAGCAGGTCGGGGTACTCGGTGAAGGTGCTGGCCGAGAGCAGGAGGACGTCGGCGTCCTTGGCCTGCACGGGGGCGCGGAAGTTTTTGGCGGCCAGGAGGATCTTGCGCGGCGGGGCATCGCCGGCGAAGGAGTCGCGATAGAAGCCGGTCTGGCGGGTGCGTTCGCTTTCGGCGCGGAGGAGGAGGGGGTCGGCGGGGTCGAGGTGGCGACGGCGCGGGTCCGTGCGGAGACGGACGAGGCGAAACTGGAGCTGCTGTTTGCGGCCTTCGCCTTCGGTCAGGTTGCGGGCGGGGGCGCCGGGCGAGAGGGCCCAGAGGTCGTAGCGGTCGTAGACGAGGAAGTGGCGGCTGTCGGCGGTCCAGCCGGCTTGGCCGTAGCTGGTGGGGCTGCCGGGGGTGTCGTGGAGTTCGTTGTGGAAGCGAACGGGCAGGGGGGCCGTGAGATTGGCCGTTGTTTTGGCCGCGGTGTTGATGACCCACCAGTGGCCGGCGGCGTAGTAGGCGGCGTGCTTGCCGTCGGGCGAGAGCGTGGGCGTGCCGGCGGCGCGCTGGACCATGCGGCTGCGTTCGCCGGTGGTGGTGTTGAGCAGCCAGAAATCGCTGCGCCGGTCGCTATAGTCGTTCTCGCGGCGGTAGGGCTGGTCGTCGACGCCGATGGCGACAAGGCCATCTTCGCTGGGGGTGACGTCGAGCAGGTCGGGGGTGGCGAGTTGGACGAACTGTTTGGCGGCAATGTGGAAGACGGCGCGGTAACTGCGGTTGCGCTCCTGCTCGGCGCGGGCTTTTTGGATGGTGGGAACGCGGTCGTCCTGATAGTGCCAGAGGTCGAAGACGGCTTTGTCTTCAGCCGAGTCTGCGGCGGGGCGTTTGGGGCGCGCGGGGGTGGTGTTGAAGAAGACGCGGGCGCCATCGCGGGAGAACTGCAGGTTGGCGCGGTCGCTGATACTGGCGCGGTGCCATTCGGCGGCCGTCGCCTCGCCGCGCTTCCAGCCGAAGAGGGCTTGTTTGGTGACGAAGGCGAGTTGGGTTTGGGCTTCGTCCCAGGTGAGTTTGGCGTAGGCACCGGGGGCGGTGGTGAGGGTTTGGAGTTCGGGGGTGAGGAGTTGAACGGCGTCCTTGGTAATGAAGGCGAGGAGTTGGCCGTCGCGGGTGAAGGAGTACTCCGTAACGGCGGCGAACTTGCGTTCGGTTTGGGCGGGCAGGGCGCGGACGACGAGTTCGGTGGCGCCTTTGCCGGAGCGGCGGTAGGCGATGGCGTTGGTAACGTCTTCGGGGAAGGCGAAGCTTTGCACGTCGTCGATGCGGGTGACTTGGCCAGAGGGGACTTCGACAAGGACGAGGCCATTTGGTGGCGCCGGCTTTTTATCGCGCTTGGCCTGCTGGGTGGCGGCCTTCGGCGGATAGCTCGTCAGGAAGAGGTAGCGGCCATCGGCGCTGAAGTCGATGCGCGGGCCGGCGGTGGCTGTGGGTGCGTCCTCACCTTCGCCATCAGTGGCGGGAGGGGGCATGGCGCCGATGGGGATGCGGGTCTCGCGGCCGGAGGCGAGTTCGCGGAGAACGGCTTCGCCGTCGCCGGACTGCGGCAGGAGGGCGTAGGCGAGATAGCGGCCATCGCGGGAGAGCGTTTGGCTTTGAATTGACCGCCAGGAGTCGAAATCGGAAAAAGCAATGGGGCGGGGGGCTTGCGCGGCAACGGGAACGAAGCCACACAAAACGGCGCAGACGGCTCGGAGAAGACCCATTCAGGTACGATACACCGGCTCAAGGAGGGAGTTCTTCATGATATGCTCAGGGCAATTCCAGGAGGTCGTAATGATATCCCGTATCTTGCTCTCGGCTCTGTTAGCCGCTGTGGCTTGCTTTGGCCAAGCCGAAAGAGGAACTTTTAATGGTTCCGTGATTGACTCTTCCGGCGCGGCCGTGGCCGGCGCCAACGTGAAGATTTTCAACATGGCGACCGGCGTTGAGTTGAACGCCGCTTCGACGGAAGCCGGCGTCTTCCGCGCCCCTTCGCTGTCTCCGGGCACCTACCGCATCACCGTCTCGGCGCCCGGCTTCAAGACGGCCGTCCGCCAGAACATCGTTCTGGCCGTGGCGCAGACCCTCACCGTCGACTTCACGCTCGAAGTCGGCAACCTGACCGAATCGGTCACCATCACGGCCGAAACGCCACTGCTTGAAACCGGCACGGCCGAGATCGGCTCCTACGTCACCAAGAAAGAGTTCGACGATTGGCCCATCGCCGTGGGCGGCGGCCGTCGGCAGATTCAGCAGTTTATCTTCACCTCGCTGCCCGGCACGACCGGCGGCACCTGGCAGGGGTCGATCAACGGCGGCCAGAACTATTCGCACGAGATTCTGATCGACGGCATCTCCGTGGGCCGCATGGACCTCGCCGGTGGCGCCAATAGCGAGTTCAGCCCGTCTTCAGAATCGATCTCCGAGTTCAAACTGCAGACCGGCACGGTGTCGGCGCAGTATTCGGGCGGACAGACTTCGGTCGCCAACTTCGCCACCAAGTCCGGCACGAACGAGTTGCACGGGTCGGCCTACTACTATGGCCAGAACGACGCCCTGCGCGCTAATTCGTTCAACTCGAACGCCTCGAACGTTCGCCGGCAGCCCTTCAAGCAGCACAACTACGGCTACTCGATCGGCGGCCCGGTGATCATTCCCAAGCTTTACAACGGGAAGAACCGCACGTTCTTTTTCCACAACATGGAACGGACGACGACCAAGGACTACAACCAGGCCGGCTTCTCTACGCTGCCCATGCCGGAGTTCCAGCAGGGTGACTTCAGCCGCATCCTGAACGCCGGCTTCACCGGCAACGCCGTCTCCGGAACGAACGTCGGTACCGATGCTCTCGGACGGCCTGTCATCGGTGGCGCGATCTATGATCCGCGCTCGGCCCGTCAGGTCGGCAACAGCTGGGTGCGCGACATCTTCCCCGGCAATATCATCCCGCGCACGCGGTTCAGCCCCGTCTCGCAGAAGATCATCGACGTGGCCACCATCGACAAGCCGCAGTTCGACACGATGCTCAACAACATCCCCGCCCTCGGCGCCTGCTGCCCCGAGTTCCGCGAGCGCATGTTGACGTTCAAGGGCGACCACAACCTGAACGAACGCCATCGCATCAGCGGCATGGTGAACCGCAACTTCCGCGTCCGCAACAACTCCATTGCCGGCCGGTGGGGCGGGCCTCCCGGATCGCCCACCAACGTCTACCAGAACCAGGACACCCCGGGCACGATGGTTCGCGGCGCCTATGACTTCACGCTGCGCCCCACGCTGCTTGGCCGCCTGAACCTCGGCTACAACCGCTTCGGCAACATCAACGAAAGCGTCTTCGTCGACCAGGACTGGCCCGCCAAGATCGGCCTGCAGAACGTGCCGGGCGTCCACTTCCCCGCCCTGAACTTCTCCGGCCTGCCCTTCCAGGGCGGCGGCATCGGCGCCGGCGGCCGCCTCGGCTCCAACAGCCGCGGCGCCAGCTTCAACGGCTCCACCATCATCCAGACCGACTTCACCAAAGTCAGCGGCAAGCACAATTACAAATTCGGCTTTGAAAACCGCCGCTACTACTACAACACCCGCAGCAAGTCCGGCTCCGGCGACTTCAACTTTTCGCCCAACCAGACCGCGTTGCCCGGCTTCATCAACCAGACCGGCCACAGCTTCGCCAGCTTCCTGCTCGGCGACTACGCCTCGACGAGCCGCGGCATCATTGCGATGAACCCCGGTCACCGCTGGCGCACCGCCGGCTTCTACTTCCAGGACGACTGGAAGGTCACCCGCAAACTGACGCTGAACGTCGGCCTCCGCTGGGAGATGATCGGCGGCCTGATCGAAGTTGCCGGACGGATGTCGGCCATCGACTTCGCCACGCCCAACCCCGGCGCCGGCAACCGTCCGGGCGCGCTCGTCTTCGCCGAAGACCGCAACCGGAAGGGCTTCCAGGACAACTACTACAAGCAGATCTCACCCAAGTTCGGCTTCGCCTACGCCATGTCCGACAAGCTCGTCTTCCGCGGCGGCTACGGCATCAACAACACCCCGGCCATCTCGAACGGCTTCGGCTTCGGCGGCACGCTCGGCTACAACGGCAGCATCGTCGTCAACAGCGGCAACACCTCCGTTCCGTTTGCCGAAGCGCCCATCGGCAACCTCGCCACCCCCTACCCCAGCTTCACCGGAACCCTCCCCAACAAGGTTCCGACGCTGGCCAACGGCCAGGGCATCGATTACTACAGCCCCCAGGGCAACCGTCTGCCGTACGTGCAGAACTGGAACTTCGGCTTCCAGTATCAGCTCCCGGCCAGCACGGTGCTCGAACTCAACTACGTCGGCAACAAAGGCACCCGCCTGATTGCCAAGGGCTTCGAGCAGCCCAACAACCTGCCCTTCTCGGTCACCCAGCAGTTTGGCGACATCCTGCCCCGGCCGTGGAGCCCCTCGAGCCCCATCCCGCAGCCCTTCCCCGGCTTTGCGGGCACCAATCTCCAGGCGCTGCGTCCGTTCCCGCAGTTCACGGGCATCAACAGCATCTTCCCGAACATGGGCTCGTCCTCCTATCACTCCATGCAGCTCCAGGTTACCCGGCACTTCAAAAAGGGCCTGGCCGTCCTGGGCGCCTACACCTGGTCGAAGGCGATCGGCCTCGCCGACAACGCCATCGACGCCGAAGGTGTGGCCGACGTGTTCAACCGCAACATCGAGCGGTCCATCACCAACTACCACTTCCCGCACGTGGCCAAGTTGAGCTGGATCTATGAGCTCCCCGTTGGCAAGGGCCGCGCGCTCAACACCAACGGCGTGCTCGACGCGCTCGTCGGCGGCTGGCAGTTGAGCGGCATCCAGAACTGGCGCAGCGGCAACCCGGTCTCCATCGGCACCGGCGGCATCAACCTGCCCACGGGTAACTCGGTCCGTCCGGACCTGGTGGCCGGGGTGCCGATCGTCCTCAACGCCGATGCTCCCATCAACTTCCGCGGCATCAACGGCGGTACGGCGTACCTCAACCGCGCGGCGTTCGCCAATCCCCCGGTCTTCGCCGGCGGCCAGAACGTCGTGCAGCGGCTCGGCACGGTGGGCCCGTTCCTGCCCAACATCCGCGACCGTCACCTCGTCAGCTTCGACGCCAGCATCCAGAAGTTCTTCAAGTTCGATGAGGTGCGGAACATCCAGCTCCGCGGCACGTTCCTGAACGCCTTCAACTGGGCCGGCATCGGCGGCTTGAACACCAACATCACCAGCCCCTTCTTCGGCCAGTACACCGGCCAGCAGTTGGGTCCGCGGAACATCGAACTCGCCCTGCGCTTTACTTTCTAAGTGCGCCGGCTGTTCCTGCTGTCCGTCTTCACTGCCCGGGTCTTCGCGGACCCGGGCAGTGCTGTTTGCGCCCCCTGCCACGCCGAGATCGTCGAACGCTTCTCCCGCTCCCGCATGGCCCGCACCGCGGCGGCGGAATCGCCCGGGAACTGGTCGCTCGGCTCCGGCGCCATCGGCAAAAGCTATATAACATTTCTCGACAACTTCCTCGTCCAGTCGCCCCGCTCCTACTTCGCCGCCACGCGCTCCTACGGCATCTCCCCCGGCTTCCCCAACGCTCAAACCCTCCGCCCCGTCGAAGAGCCCTGCCTGCAGTGCCACGCCTCCGGCGTCCAACTCGTCAAGGGCACGCAAAACCAATACGCCAATCCGCCCTTCGCTGAACCCGGCGTCACCTGCCAGCGCTGCCACGGCCCCGCCGCCCACCACTCCGTCAACCCGGCCAAGCTCCCGCCCGAACGCCGCGACAACGTCTGCGAACAGTGCCACCTCACCGGCGCCGCCAAGGTCACCCGCGCCGGGCGCAACCCCTACGACTACCAACCCGGCGACCGTCTCGGTGACTTCGTCTCCCTCTTCGTCAACGGCGCCAAAACCAACGCCACCGACCACGCCGAACAACTCGCCGAAAGCGCCTGCAAGCAAGGGGCCGGCGACAAACTCTGGTGCGTCACCTGTCACGATCCCCACGGCGGCCGCAAGACCAACACCTGCCAGGGCTGCCACACCCCGGACCGCTGCCACCGCGGCCCCCGGTGCGAAAGCTGCCACATGCCCAAGGCCGCCAGCAAAGACGCCCATGTCGCCTTCACCAACCACCGCATCGGCCGCCCCGCCCCGCCGCCGCGCCCGCTCCGCCTATTCTGGAACGCGTCCATCCCGCCCCGCGACCTCGCCCTCGCCCAACCCTCCATCCCCCGCCTCGAACGCGTCGAACCGAAAGACGCTGCCGTGCTCACCCAACTCGGCCAGCTCTACGACCAGGCCGGCCGCGGCGCCGACGCCGTCCGCGTCTACCGCGAAGCGCTCCGGCTTAACCCGGCCGAACCCACCGCCGCCGCCAACCTCGCCATCTACGAGGCCCAACGCGGCGAAACGGCCGCCGCCGAAGCCCGCTGGCAGGACGTCTTCGCCCGCTACCCCGGCCTGCCCGGCCCGGGCCTCAATCTGGCCACCGCCCAACTCCAGCGCGGCGACCGTCCGGCGGCCATCGCCACCCTCCGCCGCCTGCTCCGCTTCCACCCCGGCCACGCCCAGGCCCGGGAGATTCTCAACCGGCTCACCCGCTAAGCCTGCTACCTTGGAAGTTCGGATGATTGCGTTCTCCAACCTCAACAAGCAGTACGGCAAGCAACTCGTTTTTGTCGACGCCAACTTCCAATTGAACCCCGGCGAAAAGGTCGGCCTCGTCGGCCCTAACGGCGCCGGCAAGACCACCCTGTTCCGCATGATCATCGGCGAGGAGGCTCCCGACGAAGGCGATGTCACCGTGCCGAAGAGGCTCACCATCGGCTACTTCCGCCAGGATGTCGAAGAGATGCAGGGCCGCTCAGTGCTCATGGAAGCCATCGCCGGTTCCGGCCGCGTTGGCGAACTGCACCATGAACTCGAACTCCTCCAACAGGCCCTCGAAGACCCCGCCCGCTTCGACGAGATGGACAAGATCCTCGAACGCTTCGGCGAAGTGCAGGAAGAGTACGAACACCTCAACGGCTACACGCTCGAAGCCCAGGCCCGCGAAGTGCTCCATGGCCTCAGCTTCAAGGACGATCAGATTGACGGCGACGTCGGCGCGCTCTCGGGCGGCTGGAAGATGCGCGTCGCCCTCGCCCGCGTGCTGCTCGGCCGCCCCGATGTCCTGCTGATGGACGAGCCCACCAACCACCTCGACCTCGAATCGATCCTCTGGCTCGAAACGTTCCTCCGCAACTATCAGGGCTCGCTGCTGATGACCTCGCACGACCGCGAGTTCATGAACCGGCTCGTCGCAAAAATCGCCGAAATCGACTCCGGCGAAATCAACGTCTACTCCGGCAACTACGACTTCTACGAACGCGAGCGCGCCATCCGCGAATCGAACCAGCAGGCCGCCTTCGCCCGGCAGCAGGCCATGCTCGCCAAAGAGCAGCGCTTCATTGAACGCTTCAAAACGCACGCCGCCAAGGCCGCCCAGGTGCAGAGCCGCATCAAGGCGCTCGACAAGATCGACAAGATTGAACTCCCGAAGAAGCGGCAGGTGGTCAAGTTCGAGTTCCGCGCCCCGTCCCGGTCCGGCGACCAGGTGGCGGTGATTGAAGAGATTCACAAAGCCTACGGGAGCCGCGTCATCTACGACGGGCTCAACCTCACCATCCGCCGCGGCGAACGCTGGGCCGTCATGGGCCGCAACGGCGCCGGCAAGACCACGCTGCTCAAGATGATCGCCGGGGCCACCAACCCCGACGCCGGCGCCATACGCCTCGGCGCCAGTCTGCAGATGGGCTACTTCGCCCAGCAGTCGCTCGACGTGCTCGACCCGGAACTCACCATCTTCGAACAGCTCCAGAAAGACTTCCCGCTCGATTCCATCGGCTCGCTCCGTTCACTCGCCGGCGCGTTTCAGTTCTCGGGCGAGGACGTCGACAAGCGCATCCGCGCCCTCTCGGGCGGCGAGAAGTCCCGCTTGGCCATGGCCCGCATGCTCTTCCACCCGCCGAATTTCCTTGTCCTGGACGAGCCGACCAATCACCTCGACCTGGCGACCAAAGAGATGCTCGTCGAAGCGCTGGCGGAGTTTGAAGGCACGATGATCTTCGTCTCGCACGACCGCACGTTCCTGCGCGGCCTCGGCACGCGCGTCCTCGAACTCGGCGGCGAAACCGGCACCGAACGCGTGCCCCGCGTCTATCCGGGTACCTACGTCGAGTACGTGCAGGCGCTCGGCCACGAAGCGCCGGGCATCTACAGCTAGTTAGTTCGTCCGCACCGCGACGAGGGTGGACGCGTCAAAGGGGCCCGCATCGAGGCCCACGTCCACCTTCACGTCAATGTTCTTGCAGATGGACGGCGTGCACGCCTGCCCCTTCACGCCCACCTTGCCCACGGCGCCCTCGCGCTTCACCGGCGCGGCAAACTGCGCTTCGCCCTCGAACCCCCAGGTGAAGATGCGCAGTTCGGGCTTCGAGAAATCCTGCGGCGCGGTCTGCTTCCAGGGCCCGGTCACCGTCAGCCCTTCGCCCACGATCACCTTCGTCGGCAGGTCCGCGCTCAGCGCCTTCTTACCCTTCAGTGCTTCCACGGCCCGCACGGCGTTGTCCATCGCGAACGTGTGCCAGCCCTTACCCAGCTTTACGCGCACCACCAGTTGGTCGCCCGCCAGGCGCGCATCGTAGATCGCGCACACCTCGTCGTCGACCATCACCTGCACGGGCGCGCCCCAACCCGTCGCCAACAGAACCAAGCTCAGTAGTTTCATTTTCGAAAGCTCATCTGCATCGTCTTCAGCGGCATCTCAATCCGCTTGCCGCCCCGCAGCACTTCGAGCGTGGCCGCATCGCCGGGCGCCTTGCGCAGGATCAAATACAACGAAGCCGTATGCGCATCCGGATCGACGCGCTTGCCGTCGATGCCGGCAATCACATCGTCCTCCTGCAGCCCGTGCAGTTCCATGGTCCGCGCCGTGCTCGAGACATACTTCACGCGGCTGGCAAAGCCTTCGGCCGGCAGCCCGAGCTCCTGCTTTTCGGCCGCGCTCAGCGGCCGGTCGTCGAAGTAGAAGCGCGGCTCCACGCTCGACTGGCGGAACTTGGTCTCCGACCACCACCACTGCGGCGGCAGCGCCATCGTCACCTCCACCATCTTGCCGCCTCGCTCCACGGTCAGGTGCGCTTCCCGCGCCTTCCGCGGCGTCTCGTTAAAACGGTGCTGCACGTCAGCGAAGGTCCACACCACTTTGCCTTCCCACTGCGCGATGCGGTCGCCCGCCGCGAGCCCGGCCGCGGCGGCTGCCCCGTTGGTCTCTTTGATCACCAGCCCCTTCGGCACATCGAGAAAGATGCCCACGCGCTTCAGATCCGGCGACCGGTATAGGTGCACCATCTTGTCGAGCGTCCCGTCCTGATGGCGGTGCAGGTTCTGGTAGTCGCCAATCAGATGGCACTCGACGCACTGGTTCCGCGCGAAGGTCCGTTCGACGAGCAGCGAATAGTTCTTCGGGAAATCGGGCTTCGGCCGCGGCGGCGCCGGCGGGCGGTGGGCGTGCAGTTCCAGCCCCTTGGCCGCGGCCAGCGTCAGGCTTTCCAGGTTCAGATAAGTATCCGGCGAAGCGTTGTCGCGCCCGCCGTAGCGCAGGTAGATCTGCTCGTCGGCGTTGAGCAGGTAGAAGTAGATCGTGTTGTTCCGGTCGTGTTCAAAAAGACCAATATCGATCGTATCCATGCGGATAATGCGCACGGTAACGTACTGCCGGAGCAGTTTGCCGAGGGGCGAATCTTTCGGTGACAGCACAACCTGTGCGTCAAATGTTCGGCCGTTCGTTCAAGGTTCGCAGCGAAACTCGAGGAAAATCGGCTTGCCGGTCGCCTTCGCCATTTTCAAGGCTTCCCCATAGTTGTCGAGCCAGACGATATCATCATCTTGGGCCACCGCCAGCGCGGCCAAACCGATAAGAAGCAGCAAAACCCGCATAATTCCCACATTGTAGCAACATGCCTATTCGCCTCTCCGCCTTTCCCAAGTGCTATCTGGACGCCATCGCCGGCGAAAAGCCCACGATGACCGTCTTTGACTGGATCGCCATGGCGCGCGACCTCGACGCCGACGGCCTTGAAATGTACGACGGCTTCTTCACCTCGCTCGAACCGGCCTACCTCGATTCGATCGGCGAGGCCATCTCCACCGCCGGCTTCGACATGCCGATGCTGTGCTGCTCGCCGGACTTCACCAACCCCGACGCCGACGCCCGCCAACGCGCCGTCGAACGCGAAGCGGCCATGATCGCCGTCACACGCCGACTCGGCGGCCCCGGCGCGGTCTGCCGCGTCCTCAGCGGACAGCGCTACCCCGGCCTCTCCCGCGAACAGGGCCTGCATTGGGTGGTCGAATGCATCGAGTCGCTGCTGCCCGTCGCCCGCGAACACGGCATCATCCTTGGCCTCGAAAACCACTACAAAGACGGCTTCTGGCGCTACCCCGAGTTTGCCCAGAAGAAGGACGTCTTCCTCGAACTCCTCGCTCTCATCAACGACACGGAAAACTTCGGCGTCCAGTACGATCCCTCGAACGCCCTCGTCGCCGGCGATGATCCCATCGAACTGCTCGAACTCGTCGCCCCGCGCGTGGTTTCGATGCACGCCAGCGACCGCTACCTCGTCCCCGGCGCTTCGCTCGAAGACCTGCGCCAATCCGACGGCACGCTCGGCTACTCGCCCAACCTCCGCCACGGCGTCACGGGCCAGGGCCTCAACGACTACCACGAGATCTTCCGCATCCTCGCCGCCCACAACTACAACGGCTGGATCAGCCTTGAAGACGGCATGAACGGCATGGACGAAATGGTCGCCTCGCTCGCCTTCCTGCGCCGCATGAGCGCGCAGTACTTCCCGGAGGCGAACTAATATGCGCACCGGCCTCGTCGGCTGCGGCAAGGTGGGCCACCTGCACGCGGCCGCGCTCTCGGAACTCAGCACCTTCACCGGCGTCTGCGACCACGACCCCGCACGCGCCGCCGCCTTCGCCGCGCAGTACGGCGCCACGCCCTACGCCGATCTCGAAACGATGCTTGGCGCCGTCGACGCCATCGTCATCTGCACGCCGCATCCGCTCCACGCCGCCCCCGCGCTGCCGGCGCTCGAACGCGGCATCCACGTGCTCGTCGAAAAGCCGCTCGCCGCCACCGTCGATGATTGCGACCGCATGCTCGAAGCCGCCGTGCGCGGCCGTGCCCGCCTCGGCGTCGTCAGCCAGCGCCGCTTCTTTGAACCCGTGCTGGCGATGAAGGCCGCCATCGCCGCCGGCAAGATCGGCCAGCCTATCCTCGGCACCGTCGCCATGTTCAGCTGGCGCGACGAGGCCTACTACCGCTCCGACCCGTGGCGCGGCAAATGGTCCACCGAAGGCGGCGGCGTGCTGATCAATCAAGCCCCCCACCACCTCGACATCCTGCAGTGGATGATGGGCCCCATGCGCGAGGTCTCCGGCGAATGGAGCAACCTGAACCATCCCTACGTCGAGGTTGAAGACACGGCCCTTGCCAATGTCCGCTTCGCGAGCGGTGGCCTCGGCAACATCGTCTGCAGCCTCTCGCAGAACCCCGGCATCCACACGAAAATCCACGTCCACGGCAAGAACGGCTACTCGGTCGGCACCCAGACCGACGGCGGCGCCACCTTCATCGCCGGCATGTCCGGCTCCGCGCTCGAACCGGCCTACAACGACCTGTGGACCATCCCCGGCGAGACCGCGCCCACCTACAACGCCCCGGTCGATCCCATCCCGCACTACCACCGGCTCCAGGTGAAAGACTTCCTCGAAGCCATCGACGAGAACCGCCCCTTCGTCTCCCCGGCCGAAGACGGCCGCGCCGTGGTCGCCCTCATCCAGGGCATCTACCGTTCGAGCCGCGAACGCCGTCCCTCCGCGTTATGAGACTTGTTATGAGATACGATACCGCCGTGCGCCCTACCCTTCTCGCCCTCCTCGCTACCGCCGCTCTCGCGCAGGAGTTCCACCTCAAAGACGGCGACCGCGTCGTCTTTTTCGGTGACTCCATCACCGACCAGCGGCTCTATACGACCTTCACGGAGACCTTCGCCGTCACCCGCTTCCCCGGCCGCAAGATCACCTTCACCCACTCGGGCTGGGGCGGCGACCGCGTCACCGGCGGCGCCGGCGGCGGCATCGCCGAACGCCTCTCCCGCGACGTATTCGCCTACCAGCCCACCGTCGTCTCCATCATGCTCGGCATGAACGACGGCCGCGTCCGCCCCTACGAACAGCAGATCTTCGACACGTATGCCAACGGCTACCGGAACATCATCAAAGGGTTGAAAGCCAAGGGCCCCGGCGTCCGCATCACCGCCATCCAGCCCTCGCCCTACGACGACGTCACCTACGAACCCCGCTTCCCCGGCGGCTACAACGCCGTCCTGCTGCGCTTTGCTGACTTCCTCGCGCAACTCGCCAAGGACCAGCAACTCACCGTGGCCGATCTCAACCGCCCCGTCACCGCCATGCTCGCCAAGGCCAAGGCAACCGATGCAGCGCTCTCGCAGAAGATCATCCCGGACCGCGTCCACCCCGGCCCGGCCGGCCACCTCATCATGGCCGGCGGTCTGCTCGCCGGCTGGAACGCGCCCAGCCTCGTTTCGGCCGTCACCATCGACGCCAAGACCCAAACCGTCACCGCCGCGGCCAACGCCAAAGTAACCAATCTCGCCAAGCTCTCCTGGACCCAACTCGACAGCGCCCTTCCCTTCCCCATCGAGATGGCCGACCCCACCATGGCCCTGGCCGTCAACTCCTCGGACTTCGTCGCCCGCTTCAACCAGCAGACGCTCAAGATCACCGGCCTCCCCGCCGGCCCGCACACGCTCCGCATCGATGGCAGCGAGGTCGCCACCCGCACCGCCGCCGAATGGGCCGCCGGCGTCAACCTCGCCACGCTCCGCACCCCCATGTGGGCGCAGGCCGCCGAGGTGCACGCCCTCACGCTCCGCCGCGCAAACGTCCACAACACGCGCTGGCGCAACCTGCAGGTGCCGCTCAGCCAGGACGGCCTCGCCGGCCTCGCCAAGGCTAACGAAGCCATCGACGCGCTCACCGCCGAGCTCACCGCCAAGCAGCGCGCCGCCGCGCAACCCGTGCCGCACCAGTTCGAACTCGTCGCCGGCCCTTCGGCCTTCCGGCCGCTGTGGAACGGCCGCGACCTCACCGGCTGGCACATCAGCCAGGTCAACCACCACGGCAACACGCAGGGCTGGAAGGTGGAAGACGGCGCGCTGACCGGCACGCAGGACCGGCCCGGCCACGGCGGCATTCTCCTCACCGACCGCCCCTACAAAAACTTCGAAATCAGCCTTGAAGTCAACCCCACTTACGGCTGCGACGGCGGCCTGTTTCTCCGCGCCAACGAAAAAGGGCAGGCCTATCAGGTGCTGCTCGACTACCTCGACGGCGGCGCCATCGGCGGCATCTACGGCGAACGTCTGCAGGGCGTCACCACCTTCGTGCCCCGCTGGCAACTCTGGTATCGCAACGCCGATTGGAACCATCTGCGCGCCCGGATTGAAGGCGACACGCCGCGCATCCGCGTCTGGCTGAACGGGATTCTGATCACCGACTTTACCGACACGGCCAACCATCTCGCCGACGGCGCCACCAGCGGCATGGTCGCCGTGCAGGTGCACGCGGGAAACCGCTGGGTGCCCGGCGGCAAGCAGCGCTTCCGCAACCTCATGATCCGCGAGTTACCGAACTAATCGGACTCCGCCACTGGACGCAGGTGGCGCCGCGTCACCTCGTCCAACTCCTGCAAGCGGCGCCAGAATCCGGCCAGCTGATCGAGCGGCAGCGCATTGGCCCCGTCCGACAGCGCCCGTTCCGGCGCCTCGTGCACCTCGACAAAGATGCCGTCCACGCCCACGGCCACCGCCGCCCGCGCTAGCGGCTCAATGAACTCGGGCTGTCCGCCGCTGCCCTGCCCCGCCGCGCCCGGCAGTTGCACGCTGTGCGTCGCGTCAAAGATCACCGGCCAGCCAAAGCTGCGCATCACAACGAGGCCGCGCATATCGACCACCAGGTTGTTGTAGCCAAACGAGGTCCCGCGCTCGGTGAGGATGATGTTGTTGTTGCCCGTGGAGGCCACCTTCTCCGCCGCCAGGCGAATATCCCAGGGCGAAACGAACTGCCCCTTCTTGATGTTCACCACGCGGCCCGAGCGCCCCGCTTCAAGCAGCAGGTCGGTCTGCCGGCACAGGAAGGCCGGGATCTGCAGAATGTCGCAGGCCTCGGCCGCCGGCCCCACCTGCCACGGCTCGTGGACATCGGTGAGAACGCGGTAGCCCCGCCGCCGCAGCTGCAGCAGCATCCGCACGCCCTCGGCAAAGCCCGGGCCGCGGTAGGAGTGCACGCTCGACCGATTGGCCTTGTCAAAGGAGGCCTTGAAGACGAAATCCGGCGAGACCGCTGCGATACTCTCGGCGAGAAAGTTCAGATGCTCTTCGCTTTCGATGACGCAAGGGCCGGCAATCAGGTCGAGCGACTCACTGGGCATGCATCAGCTCCGCGCTCCGGCCGATGCGACGCAGATGCTCCTCGTAGGAAGCACCCACAAAAGCGGTGAAGAGCGGATGGGGTTCGAGCGGCTTGGACTTCAACTCCGGATGGAACTGGCAGCCGAGATACCACGGGTGGTCTTTAATCTCGCAGATTTCGACGTAAATGCCGTCCGGCGTCTGACCCGTCAACTGCAGGCCGCCCTCGGTCAGCACCTTCTCGAAATCCCGGTTGAACTCGTAGCGATGCCGGTGCCGCTCGCTCACCAGCTCCTGCCCGTAGGCCTCGCGCGCAAAGCTCCCCGGCGCCAGGCGGCAGGGGTAGGCGCCGAGGCGCATCGTCCCGCCCAACTCGTCAATCCCTTTCAACTCGCGCAGCTTGTAGATGACGCGGTGCGGCGTCGAGGGTTCAAACTCGGTCGAATCCGCCAGCGGCATGCCGCAAACATTACGGGCGTACTCAATCACCATCGTCTGCATGCCAAGGCAGATGCCGAAGTAGGGCACCTTGTTTTCGCGGGCGTAGCGGATGGCGTTCAACATGCCCTCCACGCCGCGTTTGCCGAAGCCGCCCGGCACGAGAATGCCGTCATATTGCTTCAGCGTCTCGGCGCATCCGGGCCAGGTCAAGGTCTCGGCCTCGATCCAGTGAATGTTCACCTTCAGCCGCCGGGCCAAGCCCCCGTGCAGCAGCGCTTCCTTCAGGCTCTTGTAGCTGTCCTCGTACTCGACGTACTTACCCACCAGGCCGATGTTCACTTCATCCACGGTGTTCTGCATGCGGTCGAGCATTTCGGTCCAGCGAGCCAGATCGCGCGGCGGGGTGTTCTCCATGCGGAACTGGTGCAGAATGATCTCGTCCACGCCCTGTTCGGCGAACATCAGCGGCACTTCGTAGATCGTCTTGGCGTCCGAGGCGCTGATCACCGCCCGCGGCTCCACATCGCAAAACAGCGCGATCTTCTCTTTGACGTCGGCGCCCAGCGGCCGCTCGCTGCGGCAGACCAGAATATCGGGCTGCACGCCGATGGCCCGCAGCTCCTTCACGCTGTGCTGCGTCGGCTTGGTCTTCAGCTCGTGCGCCGCCGCAATCCACGGCACCAGGCTCACGTGCACAAAGATCGTGTTGTCCCGGCCCTTCTCGTGGCGCACCTGCCGGATGGCCTCAAGAAACGGCAGGGACTCGATGTCGCCCACCGTCCCCCCGATTTCAACGATGACCACATCAACGTCCGGCGACACGCGCTCAATGCCGGCTTTGATCTCGTTGGTCACGTGCGGGATCACCTGCACGGTCTTGCCGAGGTAGTCGCCCCGGCGCTCCCGGCTGATGATGGTCTCATAGATCCGGCCCGAGGTCAGGTTGTTGGCCTGCGTGAGCGGCGCGTGGGTGAACCGCTCATAGTGGCCGAGGTCGAGGTCGGTCTCAGCGCCGTCGTCGGTGACGAACACCTCGCCGTGCTGATAGGGGCTCATGGTCCCCGGGTCAACGTTCAGATACGGATCAAACTTTTGCAGCGTGACGCGCAACCCGCGGCTTTCGAGCAGGCAACCAATGGATGCCGCGGCGATCCCTTTGCCAAGGGAACTCACCACGCCACCCGTCACGAAAATGTATTTGGCCATAGAAAATTAAGAGAGAGTGCCCAGATGCCTCTGGACGCGAACAAGGTCTTCCGGGGTATCTACCCCCAAGGATTCGTACTCCGTTTCCGCAACGTGAATGGCAAAGCCATTCTCGAGCGCCCGCAACTGTTCGAGTCGCTCGGCCTGCTCCAACGGGCCCACCGGCAGCCCGGAGTAGCCGAGCAGAAACTCCCGCCGGTAGACATACAGCCCGATGTGTTTAAAGTAATCCACCGCGCCGCCCCGGTTGAACGGGATCGGACTGCGCGAAAAGTAAAGGGCAAAGCCCCGGCGGTCGGTGACGACTTTGACGACGTTCGGATTGGTGATTTCATCAAGGCGCTCGATGCGGCGCTTGAGCGTCGCCATCTGCGCCTCGGGGTTTTCGAGCAGACTCTCGACGGCCACGGCAATGGCGCCGGGGTCAATCAGCGGCTCATCGCCCTGAATGTTGACGACAATCTCCTGCGGATGGCCGGCGGCCACCTCCGCCACGCGGTCGGTGCCGGAGAGATGGGTGGAGGCGGTCATCCGAACCGGGGCTCCAAACGTGCGGCAAGCGGCGGCAATCGCTTCATCGTCGGTGGCGATGACGACCTCATCGAGGGAAGAACAGCGGCAGGCGCGTTCATAAACGTGCTGCAGCATCGGCTTGCCGTCCAGAGGGACGAGGGGCTTCCCTGGAAATCGCGTAGAGGCCAGGCGCGCCGGAATAATTCCTATAACTCTGGCGGGCACAATAGATGGTAACACGCACTCTGGTGATAAGATCTCGTCATGGCAAATCGCTGCCTCGGCTTCGCGCTCGCTCTGCTTCCGGCGCTCTGCGCCGCCGCGCCCTCCGATTTTTTCGAACAACGTATTCGCCCGCTCTTCGTTAAGCGCTGCCAGGGCTGCCACCCCATCGCCAAGCTATCGAGCGCCGCCGTCGTCGCCGGCAACCCCGAAGCCAGCGTGCTGTATCAAGCGGTCGCCCGCACCCACGCCACCCTGCAGATGCCGCCCACCGGCAAGCTGCCCGACGCCGAAATAGCCGACCTCGCCCAATGGATTCGCGATGGCGCTGTCGTCCCGGCCGCGCCGCCCCCGGGCAAGCCCTCCACCTGGGCGTTCCAGCCGCTCCCCCCGGCCGCCCCCGTCGATATCGACGCCCAACTGGCTAAATTGCGAAACGAAGCCAAGCTCACCCCCAACCCCCGCGCCGAGAAACGCACCCTGCTCCGCCGCGTCACCTACGACCTCACCGGCCTCCCCCCCACCCCGGCCGAATTCGCCGCCTTCGAAGCCGACCGCTCCCCCCAGGCCTTCGCCAAGGTCGTCGATCGCCTCCTCGCCTCGCCCCACTACGGCGAACGCTGGGCCCGCCACTGGCTCGACCTCGCCCGCTACGCTGACGGCCAGCTCGGCGCGAGCAGCGACACTCCCTACGCGAACGCCCACCGCTACCGGGACTGGGTCATCAACGCCCTCAACGCCGACCGCCCCTATAACGAGTTCGCCCGCGCCCAGATCGCCGCCGACGCCCACCCCGGCAACCCCGCCGACCTCGCCGCCCTCGGCTTCCAGGCCCTCGGCCACGGCGCCAACGACCAGCTCGACGTCACCACCCGGACCTTCCTCGGACTCACCGTCGCCTGCGCCCAGTGCCACGACCATAAGTACGACCCCATCCCCACCAAAGACTACTACTCCCTCCTCGGCGTCTTCAAGAGCAGCAAGAGCCACGAATATCCCCTCGCCGACGAAGCCATCGTCAAAGCCTACCAGGACCACAAAAAACGCATCGACGACGCCAAGTTCGCCCTCGACCGCTTCGTGCAGCTGCAGGCCGCCGACCTCGCCGAACTCCTCGCCCGGCAGACCGCCCAGTACATGACCGCCAAGACCGCCGACGGCCTCGACCCCGAGATCTTCGCCCGCTGGCAGGCCTATCTGAAGAACCCGGCCAAGGACCACCCGTTTCTTGAAAACACGACGCCCGAAAAGTTCCAGGCGCTCGTCAACCGCATCTTCGCCGACCGCCGCGGCATGGAGGAGCGCAACTTCGTCAAGCTCGGCGGCACCAAGGGCCTGCGCGACGAATCCACCCGCCAGTGGACCAACCTCGAATCGCTGCCCATTCTCGAGTACTACCTCTGGCGCGACCTCGCCTCAGACCCCTACAAGAAGGACTTCTTCTCCTTCGGCGGCGGCATCTACTACTTCGGCGAAAAGGAGATCGACCGCTGGCTCTCCCCGCTCTGGAAGGCCGAACACGACCGCCTGCGCCGCGAACTCAAACAGCTGCAGGACACCCTGCCCGCGCAGTACCCGTTTCTCCATACGCTCAAGGACGCTGACAAGCCCGCCAACGCCAAGGTAGCCATCCGCGGCGACGAGCAGAACCTGGGCGAAGAGGCGCCGCGCCGTTTCCTGAGCGCGCTGTGCGAAAACGAACCCAGACCGTTCACCCAGGGCAGCGGCCGCGCCGAACTCGCCGACGCCATTCTCGGCCATCCCCTGGCCGCCCGCGTGATCGTCAATCGCGTCTGGCAGGGGCACTTCGGCGCGGGCATCGTCGCCAGCCCCTCCAACTTCGGCCAGCTCGGCGAACGCCCCACCCACCCGGCACTACTCGACTCCCTCGCCGCCGGCTTCGTCGCCGACGGATGGAGCCTCAAGCGGCTCCACCGCCGCATTCTGCTCTCGGAGGCTTACGCCATGAGCTCCTCCTACTCGGCCGCCAACGCGCAGATCGACCCCGAAAACAAGCTGCTCTGGCGGGCGAACCTGAAGCCCCGGCTCGACGCCGAATCGCTTCGCGACAGCCTGCTCGCCGTCTCCGGCCAACTCGACCGCAGCGCCGGCGGCCCCGCCCAGCCGCTCACCGACGATTTCCGCCGCCGCGCCGTCTACGGCTACGTCGGCCGCACGAAGCCGGACCCCAGCCTGGCGCTGTTCGACTTCCCCAACCCCAACAACCCGGCCGAAAAACGCACGACCACGCTCGGCCCCCTGCAGCGGCTCTACTTCCTGAACAACTCCTTCGTCACCCGGCAGGCCGAAGCCCTGACGCAGCGCCTCTCGGGCGACGATCGCGCCAAGATCCAACAGCTCCACGAGATCCTCTACCTGCGCGCTCCGCGGGCCGAAGAGGTGACCATGGGCCTGCAATTCCTGCAGCAGAGCGGCGGCGCCTGGCCGCAGTACGCGCAGGTCCTCCTGACGGCAACCGAATTCACGGCGGTGAACTAATCATGCTTCGCAGAGATATTTTGAAAGGCATCGGCGGCAGCCTCGGCATGCTGGGCATGGCCCACGCCGCGGCGCCCGGCCCCCACTTCGCGCCCAAGGCCAAGCGGATCATCTTCCTGTTCCTCAACGGCGGCATGTCGCAGGTGGACACCTTCGACCCCAAGCCCGTGCTCGACCAGCGCGATGGCGAACCGATGCCCGGCCCCAAGCTGCAGACGGACCGCGCCGCCGGCAACCTGATGAAGTCGCCCTTCCGTTTCGCCCGCCACGGGCAGAGCGGGCTGCCCGTCAGCGAGATTTTTCCGCAGCTGGCCAAGCGCGCCGATGACCTCTGCGTCATCCGTTCGATGTACTCGGACAACGGCAACCACGGCCCGTCGCTGTTGATGATGAACTGCGGCCACAACCTGCCTGGCCGTCCGGCCATGGGTTCGTGGCTCACCTACGGCCTCGGCACGGACAACCGCAACCTGCCGGGATTTGTCGTCCTCTGCCCCGGCTATCCGGTGCTCGGCCCGCAGCTGTGGGACTCGGCCTTCCTCCCCGCCACCTACCAGGGCACCCACCTGCTGACGAAGGAGAGCGGCCCCGAGAAGATCCTCCAGAACATCCGCAACGCCAAACTCTCGCTCGGCGAGCAGGAGCGGCAGCTGGCGCTGCTCGACCGGCTCAACGCCGGCTACCTGCAGCAGCTCGGCCACGAGCCGCAGATGGAAGCGAGCATTGCGTCGATGGAGGTCGCCTTCCGCATGCAGACCGAGGCGCCCGAGATCTTCAACATCAGCAGCGAACCGGAGCACGTGCGCGCCCGCTACGGCGACCACGAGTTCGGCCGCGGCTGTCTGATGGCGCTGCGCCTGGCCGAAAAAGGCGTCCGCATGGTGCAGGTCTACTTCGGCAACTTCCAGCCGTGGGACAGCCACGACGATATCCGCGTGCACTCCAAGCTGGCGCAGGCCGCCGATGGGCCCATCGCGGCGCTACTCGAAGACCTCAAACAGCGCGGCCTGTTCGAAGATACGCTCGTCGTCATCGGCAGCGAGTTCGGCCGGACGCCGATGATTCAGAACAGCGGCCTCGAACGCGTCGGCAACGGGCGCGACCATAACGTCCACGGCTTCACGACGGTGCTCGCCGGCGGCGGCGTCAAAGGCGGCATGGCCTACGGCGCCACCGACGACTTCGGCTATAAGGCCGTCGAGAACAAGGTGCACGTCCATGACCTGCAGGCGACTATTCTGCACCTGATGGGCCTCGACCACACCCGGCTCACCTACCGCTATAGCGGGCGGGACTACCGGCTTACCGACGTGGGCGGCCACGTCGTTAAGCCGGTGCTCGCCTGACCGGCGCGGCCTACCGGTAGAACGGCTGGCCCTTCAGCCAGCGCGGCCCATACTGCAGCGGCGGCGCGCCTACTTCGTGCGCGCCGAGGTCCGGGGCCTTGCCGACGAAGTTTTCGTTCACCGTCGGAATGACGATGCCCGCATCGACGGCCCGGCTGCCGGGCTTCAGCTTCAGGTTGATGTCCATGGCGTGATAGACGTCAAAGCGCTTGGCCGGATCCGGCGGACGCAGGTTTTCAAAGATGTCGAAGTCGACTTCGATGCTGTGCGCCTCCTGCCCCGTGGCGGCCTTGTAATCAGCCAGCGTGGCGAACGTTTTCCAATCGGTCGGTTTCGGTTCGTAGACGCGCTGGCCGGCCGGTGGGGCGAACCAGCTGTACTGGCTCGTGACGCCCTTGTTGGGCCGGTAGCCGTTGTAGTCCGAGGTGTTGGTGGAGACGGAGTTGGCCAACCGTAGAATGCCGCGGTCCGGCGTGTCGCGGCCGAGGTAGAGGTTGTTGCGGAAGTGCATGTTGGCCGAGGGATCGCCGATGAGATTCTCGCCGATGATCGTGTTGTGATAGACAAACAGGCCGGCGGGCTTGGCCGAGAACTTGAAGGCCACGCCGCTCGGCGTATGGTAGAGCGTGTTGCGGATGAAGTAGACCGGGCCGCCGAAGACGGGCTGCGAGCTGTAGCCGCCTTGGGCCGAGTTGGTGCCGCGGTTGTTGAACACGCGGACGTTGTGGACGCCGCCGTCGGTTTCGACGTAGTCGTCGTTGAACAGATGCAGGTCGTTGTTGTAGATGTCGATCGAGGAGGCGCGCAGGTCCGGGTCCGTGGGCGGGGTGCCGTAGGTGGAGATGCCGATGGCGTCGTGGAAGTAGGCGATGGCGTTGTGCGCGATGACGTGGCCCTGGCCGTAGACTTTAATGGCGTAGTAGCTCACCATGCGGTGGGACTTGAACGGGGGCTCCACCCACTGGTTGCCTCCCGGTTCGCGCTGGCGGCCGCCCCAGCCGATGAGGCGGAAGCGGTCGTCGCGTCCGATGAACAGGTTGTCGGCGATGTAGAAGTCGTTTGAGCCGGCGAACTCGGTCCAGACGCCGAAGCCGATGTTTTCAAAGCGGCAGTTCTTGACGGTGAGGCCGACGGCGCCGGTGACCTCTTTCTGCCCGGCGAAGATCGCCACGTCGGTATTGCGGAAGGTCAGGCCGTCAAAGATGTGATGGCGCGAGGCCATGACGTCAAACAGGCGATGGTTGTTGTCGCCATCGAAGATCACTTCGCCGTCGCCGGCGGCCTTGATGGTGATGGGCTTTTCGGGCGTACCTTTGAGCGTCAGCGACATGGAGCCGTCAAAGGGCGCCATCATGGGATCGACGTAGTCGAGGCGTTCGGGGCGGTAGAGGCCAGAGTGGACGAGCAGCGTATCGCCGGGCTGGGCGCGGCGCTCCCAGACGACGGACCAGTCGCCGAGGCCGGCGCCGTAGTAGGCCTGCAAGATACCGGTGAAGGCGGGCTGCTGGCGGGGGCCGAAGTAGTCGGGCGGGTAGACGTGCAGGGTGCGGCCGCCCTTGTAGGGCTGCGGCTCGGTGCGGGTGCGGACCTTGACGAGCTGCGTGGTTTGGCCGGAGACGCCGTCGGGGTCGGTCATCACGAAGCGGCACTCGTACTCGGTGCCGGGGGTCAGGTTCAGAATGCTGCCGGCAAAGCCGTGCGGGACGGTGTAGTCCAGATTCTCTTTGCGGCGATAGACGTTTTCGCCGCCGATGCGGAGGAGCGGCATGCCCTTTTTCCAGTTCGCTTCGCCCACGGGGCGGTACTCGACCGAAACAGCGGCGTTGCGGTTTTCGTCGCCGGTGATGGGCCATTCAAAGCCCAGGTTCAGCAGCGTCGGATGTTCAACGTGAAACTTGCCGGCCTGGGTAGCGTTCTGCGCGAACGCGCCAGCGGCGGCAAGGAGGAGTAATGTCAGATAACGAATGCCCATACGTGGGGCGATTATATCGACTTACGAGGCGCAATCGACAAGGATCTTCATGACGTCGGCCCCCTGCTCCATTTCGAGCAGCCCCTTTTCGACCTGGTCGAGCGGGTAGACGTTGGTGATGAGACGGCGGAAGGGGACCTCGCCCGCGGCGAGCAGCGCGATGGCTTCGTCGAAATCGACGGGCTCGTAGACGCGGGTGCCGATCATCTCCTGCTCTTTCCAGAACATTTTGTGCAGGTCCACGGGCACCGGCTTCGGGAAGACGGCCACGATGACGATGCGCGCCCGCACGCGGCCCAGCTTGGTCATCAGCTCCGCGCCCGGCGCCGAACCGGAGACTTCGAAGACGACATCGGCGCCATCGCCGCCCGTCTCGGCGGCCACGAAGGCCGCCACGTCCGCGGTGCGCGGGTCGAGGACTTCGAGGCCCATCTCGCGCAGCAGGCGGATGCGGAAGGGGTTGATTTCAGTGACCACGACGCGAGCGCCGTGATGCCGGGCGACCAGCGCCACGAGGGCGCCGATGGGGCCGCCGCCGATGACGACGGCGAACTCGCCGGGCGAGACGCGGCCGAGGCGGACATCGTGGCAGGCGACGGCGATGGGTTCAATGAGCGCGGCGTCGACGAGCGGCAATCCGGCGGGGAGGGCATGCAGCGTGTGCGCCGGCACCGTCCAGAGGCCCTGCATGGCGCCGGGGGCGTCGATACCGATGAACTGGAGTTTGGGGCAGACGTGGGAGTGGCCGCGCCGGCAGGTGGGGCAGACGCCGCAGGGGGCGAGCGGCCGGACGGTGACGCGGTCACCGGGCGCCCAGCCGTCAACGCCGGCGCCGACGGCCGTGATGGTGCCCGAGCTTTCGTGGCCGATCACCTGCGGGAGTTTGACGCGGTGGTCCATGTTGCCGTGGAACAGATGGAGGTCGGTGCCGCAGATCCCGCAATGGGAGACCTGGATCTGGACCTCGCCCGGGGAGGGGGCCACGGGGACGCAGGGAGCGACGGAGATTGTCCGGTTACTTAAATATTGGGCAGCGCGAAACATCGCCTTAGTATCCGTCGTCTTTCGGGAATGGTCAAACAACTCCTCGTAGCGTTTACGCTCCTGGCTACCACTTTGGTTGCCGCAGATGTGACAGGTAAGTGGTCGGCGCAGGTGCCGGGCCGCGGTGGGGAAACCCGGGAACAGATTTACAACTTGAAGGCGAACGGCGCCGTGCTGACGGGTACGGTGGAGGGCATGGGTGAGCCGGCCCCGATTGCGGACGGCAAGGTGGAGGGCGACAACGTCTCGTTCACGATGACGCGAGAGTTCAATGGCAACCAGATGAAGTGGACGTTTACCGGGACCGTGGCGGGCGATGAGATGAAGCTGAAGCGGGCCGGGGGACGGGGCGAGCCGCGGGAGTTTACCGCCAAGCGGGTGAAGTAGTTTTTTTGCGCCGGGTGCGTTGGCCATCGTCTGGACGGCGCACCCGGCCCGATCCCTTGGCGCCGGATGCGGGCGGGGTTGGGGGGAGAAGCGCAGCTACGCGATCAGTTCCCGTAGCACCGTGCCGTGGACGTCGGTCAGCCGGCGGTCGATGCCGTTGTGGCGGTAGCTCAGGCGCTGGTGGTCGATGCCCAGCAGATGCAGCATCGTAGCGTGGAGATCATAACAATAGACCGGCTTTTCCACGGCCTTGTACGACCATTCATCCGTAGCGCCATAACTGACGCCCCCGCGGAAGCCGCCGCCGGCGAGCCAACTCGTGAACCCCGCCGGGTTGTGGTCGCGCCCGAGGCTCCCTTGGCTGCAGGGCATGCGGCCGAACTCGGTCGTCCAGTGGACGATCGTATCGTTCAGCAGTCCACGCGACTTTAAGTCGCGCAGGAGGCCCGCCACGGGGCGGTCGAGCGACTTGCCCAACTCGCCATGGTCCTTGGCCAGATTCTCGTGGCTATCCCAGTTGCGGCGGGGAAAGCCGTTGTCGGCCCCGCTCCAAATCTGCACGAAGCGGACGCCACGCTCGACGAGACGGCGCGCCACCAGGCAGCGCTCGCCCATCTCGACCGTGGCGGGATCGTCGAGACCGTAGAGCTTCCGCGTAGCCGGAGACTCGCCGGCGATGGCCAGCACCTCCGGGGCGCTCATCTGCAGCCGCGCCGCCATGGTGTAGGAGGCGATGCGGGCTTCGAGCAGCGAGTCGCCGGGGTGGGAGGCCAGGTGCTGCCGGTTCACGCGGTCAAGCAGCGCGAGGCCCTCGCGCTCACTCTCCGGGCTGATGTAGCCGGCCTGCTTGGGCGCCGCCAGATCATAGATGGGCTGCGGCGTGCCGACGCGCACCGTGGTCGCCTGGTGCGCCGCGGGCAGGAAGCCGGACGACCAGTTGCCCGGGCCGTTCGGCGGCACGCCGCGGTGGTCGGGCAGGACGATGAACTTCGGCAGATTGTCGTTCAAGGTGCCGAGAGCGTAGGAGAGCCAAGCGCCGGCGCTGGGGAACCCGGGCAGGATAAAACCCGTATTCTGCATGAAGGTGGCCGGGCCGTGGATGTTCGACTTGGATTGCAGGGAGTGGACGAAGGCGATGTCGTCAACGCACTGGGCGATTTCCGGGAACAGATCGCTGACCCATTTGCCGGACTGTCCGTAGCGCTTCCACGCCCACGGGCTGGGCATGACTACGCCGGGGTTGCTTTGGAAAAGCTCGACCTTTTCGCCCGGGTCCCAGGGCAGGCCCGCCTTTTCGATCAACTTCGGCTTGTAGTCGAAGCTGTCGCACTGGCTGGCGGCGCCCGAAAGAAAGATCTGAATGACGCGTTTAGCGCGCGGGGTGTGATGGGGCGCGTTGCCCTCCTGCCCCAGCATCTGGGCCAGGGCTAAACCGCCAAACGAACCCAACAGATCGCGTCGCCGCATGGTTACCCTCAATCTACGAACAAAAACTCGTTGGTGTTTAACAGCACCCGGGCCAGATTGGCGAGCCCGTGGCGGGCGCCGTAGGAGGCCTCTTCCGTCGACAGGCGCCGCCCGAGAACGAGACGGCCCAGACGATCGCCGCCGTTGGCCGCGCGGGCGGCCAGGTGCTCCGCCATGCGGACCATGAACCGGTTGTTCCACATGGCTAACGCCTGAATGGCCGTGAGCGTCGTCGTGCGTTTCGGCGTGAGCAGCGAGGGGGCGGGGCAGTCGAGGCGCTCCATGAACGGGTCCGGCGCGCTGCGGACGAGGAAGCGGTAGATGCTGCGGCGGTAGCCGCCGGGGGCATCGGGGTCGAAGGCGGCGTAGTCGTAGACGGGAGAGTGGTCGTCTTTGAAGCCGAACTGGCGGACGGCGGGGCCGCCCATGGTGAGGTCGAGCTTGCCGGCGGCGAGCAGGACGGAGTCGCGAACGCTTTCGGCGTCGAGACGGGTGCGGTTCATGCGCCAGAGGAGACGATTGCCGGCGTCGAGTTTGGCGGGGGCGTCGCGGTGGGCGGAGCTTTGGCGGTAGGTGGCGCTGAGGACGAGCAGGCGGTGGAGCTGTTTGAGCGAGCCTTTGGCTTCGTCGCGGAACCAGACGGCGAGCCAGTCGAGGAGTTCGGGGTGGGACGGGAGCGAACCCATGCGGCCGAAGTCGTTCGGGGTATCGACGAGGCCGGCGCCGAAGTGGTAGTGCCAGACGCGATTGACGATGGAGCGCCAGGTGAGGACGTTAGCGTCGGCGGTGATCCAGGCGGCGAGGGCGGCGCGGCGGGGGCCTTCTTCGCTGCCGGAATCGGAAAAGGCGGCGCCGAGGCCGGGCACGCAGCGGAGGGCACCCGGGGTGGCCGGTTTGCCGGGGGCGCTGAGGTTGCCGCGGTCGAGAATGTGAACCGGCCGGGGGGTGAGGGACGGGCGGAAGGCGCCGGCGCGGGGAAAGTAGGCGGCGCCGGAGTAGACGAGTTGGGGCGCGGGCAGGGCGGCCAGGCGGGCGTCGAGGGCGGCGGTCTCTTTTTGTCCGGCGGCGATGGCGGCGAGGGTTTCGGCGCCGGCCA
>JADCJL010000116.1 GCA_020247055.1 Acidobacteriaceae bacterium
AGGCGCTTCATGAGTTTTTCCTGCGAGTTCCGAAGTAGAAGCGAGCGGCCAGGGAGACAAGCGCCAGGCCGCCGAGAAGAGAGTTGCGCACCGTGGTGGGCACGGCCGGCGCGGCCATTTCGCGGACGAGCTTTTGGCCGGCCACGATGGCGCTGGACTGATTGCCGGTGCTGGCGCGGGCGAGCGCCTCGGCGTAGCGGCGGGAGAGTTGCTGGCCGTTGCCGTTGCCCGGGGCGTTCAACTGTTGCTGCACAAAGGTTGCGAGGGCCTTGTTGCCGGTGGTGCGCTCGCCGCCCGCCGTGCCGTGCGCCGCCACCGACTGCGCATAGGCCTGCGCCAGCGTGGCGAGCACCTGCGCATCGGGCTTCCAGTAGCCTTGGCGAGCGGTTTCGAGCAGCGTGGCCGAGAGGTTTTGGAAGGCGTACGGGTTCTTTTTGTCAAACCATTCTTTGAGGCCGAGGTTGTCGCGGTCCTCGACATAGATGCGGTGGATTTCGTCCCACATGTAGCCCTTCACGGCGTCCGGTTTGGTGACCTGCCAGCCGTAGAGATTGGAGGCGAGTTTGGCGATCTCCGAGGCGCCGGAGAAGTCGTTCTGCTTCATGCCGTCGATCCATTTGCGGTTCCAGTAGAGCGTGCGGAGATCGGCGGCCAGCGCGTCTTCGACGGTTTTGACGCGGGACTTGTTGGCGTCGCGCGTATCGGCCAAATAGGCGGCGGCGTTCTGCCCGGTGGTGTCGCGGATGGCCATCACCATGCCGCCGGAGTATTCAAAGTAATGGTCGAGCGTGAGGGCCGAAACGGTGTTCGACGAGTGCGAGATAGAGACCGCATCGGTGCCCTTGAGCGCGGATTGATAGAGCTCCGGCACCTTCCTGCCCCACTCGGCGCCCTGCGTGTAGACGGCGCCCGCGCGGTCCAGATACTCGGCCGTCAGCTCTTTGGTATTGGTGTAGGCGCCGGAGTTGGAGATGCCGCCGGTAAGGCCGGTGCCGTAGCCGCCGGGTCCGTTCGAGAAGATGCGAGCGTGGGAAAGCTGGCGGGCTTCTTTGGCGGAAAGGCCCGACTGCTTGAGAGACTGCTCCAAAGCCTCCGAACCCTGCGCCACGTAGTTGTCGCCGTCCTTGGCGAGTACGGCCAGACGGACAGCCTTATCAAGAAGCTCCATGCGATCGGGGAAGGAGTCGCGAAACTGCCCGGCGGCCTGCAGGACGACGTCGACGCGCGGCCGCTTGAGTTCGCTCATGGGAATCACTTCGAGATCGATGACGATGCCGCGCTGATCCCACACCGGCTTGACGCCGAGCAGAAAGAGCGCCTGCGCCAGGTCCGAGCCATATTGGCGAACCAGTTCCGTCGGCCACAGGTTGAAGCCCACCTTCTTCGGCCAGCGCCCCAGGCGCTTGCGTTCCGCGTCGAGAAGCTGGCCGCCGAGCGCAACGCCGACGTCCCAGGCGGCGCGCGTGGGGATCTCGGCCGGGTTCACGCCGTACAGATTGCGTCCGGTGGGCAGCGCGGAGGGGGTGCGGACGGGGTCGCCACCGCCGCCGGGGCGGATGTAGCGACCATCGAGCGCCCGGAGGGTCTGGTTGACCTCGTTGGCGGATTCGGCGAAAGCGGCTTTAAGCATGGCGACGCGGGAGGCGTCGTCCGTGGGCGCGGGCGCGGGGGTGGGGCCGGACGCCGGAGCCGCTGGTCCATCGCCGAAGGCCATGGCCACCGGGCTGTTGGCGCGCTGCATGCGGGCCTGCACGTCGGGCGGCGGGGCACCGATTTTGGGGATCCACGCCGGGTGTCCGCTGGCGATTGGAGCCGGCTTGGCGGGCTGCGTTTCGGGAGCGAACTCGCGCTTGCCGGTGCCGGGGGTGGGAGCGAACGGGCGTTCAAAACCGGCCAGCCGCACGGGAACAGCCGGGGTGGCGGCCATCAGGGAGCCGACCCGTTCGGCCGCGCGCTGGCGATCGCCGCCGGCTTTGGCCAGGAACTCGGGGCCGAGGATCTCCACCATGGTTTGGCGCAGCTCCCGTGGGTCGTTCGCCACGCCGTGCGTGTGCATGCCAACGGGGATGCGGGACTCCTCGAGTTCGTCGAGGTAGGCGTCGAGGGCGGCTACCTGCTCGTCGGTGGGTTTGGCGCGGCGCCAGTCGTAGCGCAGGTCCTGATCGAGTTTCCGGCGCACGGCCACTTCGGCAATGCGTGCGCGCATCTGCTCCTTCAACAGGCCCGGATCCTGCGCGACGAAGCGCTGCGTTTCGCGGTAGAGGGTGGCGATCTCCTGGTCGGAGGCGGACAGCTGCGCGGCCTGGATGGGCGGCGTCTGATGGCTGACCAGCACGGCCGAGCCGCGGCGCTTGGCGATCAGGGCCTCGCCCACGTTGTCCATCGTGTAGACGTAGACATTCGGCAGCGCGGCGACGACCCGGTCCGACCAGTCGTCCTCCATCTGGCCCACCGGCCGGCCGGGTAGGAACTCATAGGTGCCGTGCGTGCCGTAGTGCACCAGCGCATCGGCCCGTAGGCCCTCCTGCAGCCACCAGTAGAGCGCGAGGTATTGATGAGGCGGCGGGACCTTATCGGAGTGTGCCAGCTTGGAGTCCATCACCGCGCCGCGGGCCGGCTGGGGCAGCAGAACGACGTTACCGAAGGAAAGCGTGGGCAGCACGAAGAAGCTTTTCCCTTCGCGGCGCACCGTCATGAAGGCGCCGGGCGGGGGGCCGTAGGCTTCGGTGACGGCGGTCTGCATGGCCGCCGGGAGCTTGGCGAACCAGGCGTTATAACCCTCTACCGGCAGCAGGGTGACACCCGGTTCCGCCACCAGCTTTTCCATCTCGCCCGTTTCGGCCTCGCTCACGTTCCGGCCGCGGGCTTGCATCAAGCGGAGCAACTGTTCGGCGTCCTGCGGGTTGTTCTCGACGCGGTAACCGGCCGCCTTCATCCGATTGAGAAAGCCCACCAGGCTGCGCGGAACATTCATCCCTTGCGCTGTAAAGTCCGCCTTGCCGATGCCGTTGAAGTAGACGACGGCGATCTTCTTTTCCGCGTTCGCCACGCGCCGCAGCCGCACCCACCGCTCGGCGCGGTCCACGAGGCGCTCCACCCGTTCGGCAATTGGCGCCTCCACGCGGCGCCCGGCGGTGTCCTTCACCATGCCTTCAATCAGCACCGGCTCCACTGTCCCGTCGAGTTCACTCACCACGGTGCCAATCGAAAGCCCCGGGCCGCGGATGCCGCCCTTGTCTTTTTGATATTCGTCGATGGTCTTCTGCTCAAACATCAACGTAAGGCCGCGCACAATGGGAGCGTCGATGCGGGCATTCATCAGTTCGACTCCCCGCTCGCCCTGAAAGAAGCGCCCGTGCGACCGGTTGACGATCAGATCCGGCTTGACCTCTTCGAGGAGTTGGCCGAGCTGCGTGGCGCCGAAGAGCGCCGCCACGTTGAAGTTGCGTTTTTCAAAGGCGTTGATGAGGCCGTCGGTACCCTGGGTGATACCGGTTTTCCAGCCCTGCGAGAAGTCGAGCGCGACCCAGGGTTGGCCGGGCTTCTCGCGACCGGTCTTGGCGTACCAGGCTTTGTAGGCCGCCGTGGTCGTCATGACATCGGCGGCTCCAGGATGATAGAAGCCGCTCTCCGGGAGCGCGGCGGGCGGTTCGACCGGGGCGTTGCCGCCGGCGTAGGTCGCCGTCAGAAAGCGGAGGAGCCGCGCCCAGTTCTCGACGCCGCCGTTTGAAAAATAGCCGCTGACAAACTTGTCCTTACCCGCAAAGTCCGCATTGCCCAGACGCATCATTTCGGCCTGCCGGGGCGGCAGGACGATCACCTTCACCCCGGCGCTGACAGCGTTCGCAAAGGCCTGCTGGGCCTCTTTCGAGTACGGCTCGGCGCGTAAGCCGCTGATCAGAACCACCTTGAAGGGCAGCAGATCAAAGGGTTTGGTGGCGGCATCGACCGTCTCCCGGGACCAGGTCTCTACTTTGATCCCGCTCTTTTCGGCTGCCTTTTCAGCCAGGATGACGAGCTGATCGGCGAAGCCAAGGAAGAGAATCTTCGGACGCGTCAACGCCCGGAAGGCAAAGTAGCCGCCCGCGAAGAGGGCCAGGGTGGCAAGGGCAATCGCCAGTTTCTTTTTCATTTCGATTCGAGCCTCACTGGAGTAAGCCGGGACGACTCCCCGGAGTCCCGGGTACCGGGCGCGCCGTTCTCCTCCGGCAGCCACAACGCCAACAGAAAACTCATGTCAGCGAGGTCCTGTTGATACCAACCGCGCATCACCACACTCACGGCGTAGCAGGCGCCGCCGACCAGCAGACCCAGCACCGTAGTGGTGAAGCCGATCTGCAGATTGGACGCCATCGCCTGCATGTCGCCCTTGGCCAGACCGGCCAGCGCCGGCTGCAGGGGGATCAACGTGCCGACCAGGCCGAGCATCGGCCCCACTTTGGCCATGATCCCCAACCGCTCGACGCGCCCCTGCATCAGGTGTTCGAGGTCCGCCACGGTCTTGTCGATCATCGCTGGAAAGTCCGCATGCTGGCCTACGGCCCGTTGCAACCGGCGCCAGTCGCCGCGCAGCGGCAGTTCGAGGAAACGCGTCTGTTCCGGTTCCCCCTGCATCAGGCGGGCGATCGCCGCGGCGTTGTGGCGATGCTCGGCCCGGTCGGCCAGAAACCGTCCAACAACCCAGACGCCGTAGGCGAAAGCAACCAGGGTGCCGAGGAGCGTCGGCAGCAAAAAGGCATTCGAGAGAACGTAGAGAAGATCGTGAAGGGAGTTCATGGTAAGACCGGTGGTCCCGGCAAAGGGGACCAGAAGCAGGGCGGACAAATGAGACCCGGCGAGCAGGTCCTGCATCCGCCCAGCCGAAGGGCGGCGCAGCCGGAACAGCACCGCAAAGAGGCCAACCAGCAGGCCGTAGACAACCACGGCGGCAACGCCCGCCAGCAGGCCGTTTGGAAGAGGAGCGTGCTGGAGCAGAACGGCGGGAAAGCCAACGGCAAAGGCCATAAACACGGGGCCGGACCACAGGCTGAGCAGCGGGCGGGGCCGGTCCGGCGCCTGGCGCATCAGCCAGCCGGCCAGCAACGCGTGAACAGCGAGACAGCCGGCCCAGACCGGCACCGGGCGCAGCAGACTCATCGTCTGCGCCGGAGGCAACCGGTCGGCGGCTTCCCCGCCGACCAGCAGCGCCAGCACCGGCCAGCCGGCCAGAATCGTCAGACGCGGACGCGTAAGCGCGATCCCGGTCAGCACGCAGGCGTCGCGCAAAGCGGCGAGGAGTGCGAAGGCGAGCAGGAGGCTGAGGAAGTCGCTATTCATTACGAGATCGCATTCTCATCTGAGAAGATGAGAATAGCGTATCGTATTTGACTTCGCAACAGAAAAGCGTCAAGGGAGCTAGCGGGCCAACTGCCAGCCGTTTTCGATCTTCAGCGCGAGCGTATAGGGCGCCGGCGCGGCGGGGAGTTCCACCTGCAGGGCCGACCCCTTTTGCGTTGTCTTGACCGGGCCGCCGCCCAGCACGCTGACCTTGCCGGCGGCATCCAGGAAGAGGTTCTCGATCGTAACCGGGCCGGTCGTGCGGTCGTGCAGGAAGGCATAGAGGGTGTCGCCGCGGCGAGTGAAGTTCACTTTGCCGCCGTCGGCGGTCTTGCCGGCCGGGTTGGCGGCGGGAGTACTGCCGTAGATCCCTTCGCCGTTGCGCGCCATCCATTCGCCGAGTTTGGTGAGGCGATCCTGCTGGATGTCGCTGATCGATCCGTCCGGCCGGGGGCCGACGTTCAACAGCAGGTTGCCGTTGTTGCTGACGATGTCGACCAGCAGAGCGATGAGCTTGGCAGCGGACATGACGTGCTCCGGCCCCTCCACCTGGTTGTAGCCGAAGCTGAAGCCGAGGCCACGGCAGGCCTCCCACTTCTTGCCCTGGATGCGGTCCATGACGGCGTACTCCGGGGTCGTGAAGTCGAAATGGTCTTGCGTGAAGCGGTTGTTGATCAGGCCTTCCGGGAACTTGTTGTAGTAGTCGGCAAAGATTTCGGGAAGCTGGCCCTGGCGGGGGTAGCCGATGTCGTTCCACAGCACCGACGGCTGGTAGCGTTCAATGAGTTCGCGCCAGTGGGCATCCGCGTAGCGGGCGTACGGTTCGGTATGGATCACGGTGCCGGCCACCTGCGCCATGGAGGTGACGGGGGTCGGGTTGATGCTCCAATCGAGGCCCCCCGAGTAATAGAGACCCATGCGCAGGCCGGCCGCGCGGACGGCCTGCGTGAGGTCGCCGACGAGGTCCCGCTGCGAGTTCAACCCCGGGCGCTCGGGATGGGCGACGCGGCTGGGCCAGAGGGTGAAGCCATCGTGGTGTTTGGTGGTGAGTACAACGTAGCGGGCGCCGGCCGCGGCGAAGAGTTTGGCCCAGGCGGCGGGCTGCCACTTGGCGGTTTCGCGGTTGAAGGTTTCGGCGAAACGGTAGTAGTCGAAGTCCTCGCCGTAGGTCTTGGCGTGATGGCGCCAGGTCTGCGAGTTCTTGAGGCGGATCGAGTTCAGGTACCACTCGGCGTAGGGGTTGTTGGCAAACCAGGTGGAGAAATCGACCTTGCCGAGTTCGCCGGTGGGCGGGGCCCACGCCGGTACCGAGTAGAGCCCCCAATGGACGAAGATGCCCAGTTTGGCTTCGTTGAACCAGGCGGGCACCTGATGCCGGCGCAGCGAATTCCAATCGGCGGTGAAGCGCATCGGGCCGTTCGGACGGCGTTGGGCAAAGGCGGCGGCGGCGCCGAGCGTGCAAACGAAGGTGCGGCGGGTGCTCATGTTGGCCAGTATATGTAATCCTGGGTTCTATATCACTGGCACGACCCATGTCTTCCCCACCCGTTCTCCCCTCCGAACTTTCGCCAGCCCTTGCTGCTCTCCGGCAAAAAATAGACACCCACGGTGTTTACGCCGCCGTGCGTTCGCCGGCCGCGCTCGCGCTGTTCACCTCCCACCACGTCTTCGCCGTCTGGGACTTCATGAGTCTGCTCAAACGCCTGCAGCGGGACTTGACGTGCGTTACACTCCCGTGGCTGCCTTCGGCCTATCCGACCGCAGCCCGGCTGATCAACGAAATTGTGCTCGGCGAGGAGTCGGACGAGACGCCGGACGGCTACCGCAGCCACTACGAACTCTATCGCGGGGCGATGGCTGAGATTGGCGCGCCGACCGAGTGGATCGATCGGTTTATCAACGGCCTGCGGAAAGGAGAGGCGGTGCTGCCAGCTCTTCGCGCCTGCGGGGCGCCGCCCTCGGTTGTGCAGTTCGTCGAGACGACGTTTTCCATCGTGCTGCACGGAGCGATTCACGAAGTGGCGGCCGTCTTTACGCTGACGCGGGAGGATCTGGTGCCCGAAATGTTCGTCCGCGTGACCGAAGAGTGCGCCATGCACCGGCAGGATTATCCGCAGTTCTTCTACTACCTCGATCGCCACATCGAAGTCGACTCCGGCTCGCACGGGCCCATGGCGCGGGCGCTGCTGCAGGAGTTGTGCGGCAACGACGCCAAGCGCTGGCAGGAGGCCGAGGCGGCGGCCTGCCGGGCGCTTGCCTCTCGCGTGGCGCTGTGGGACGGGGTGGTCGAGGCTCTCAGCGGGCGCGCCGCGGCGGTCTAGAGCGGGATGCGCGGATAGGTCTCGCTGCCGAGGCGGATCTCCCGCGTCCACTCTTCGCTGGCCGGCAAGCCCAGCAGGCGCGGCCGGAGCAGAACCACCGTCTCCGATTCGTCGAACTCTACCGTGTTCCGGCGGAACAGACGGCCGATAAGAGGAAGCCGCGCGAGGCCGGCCGGTCCAGCCGTGGTCAAGGTGCGCGAGGCCGCGCCGACGCCCGAGATCAGCGCCCATTCTCCGTTCGTCAGCCGGACGGTGGAGGCGAACTTCCGGTTCGTGAGGATGGGAATCCCGTTGATCTGCGCCCCGGCCAGCAGCTTGAATTCGGCCTCCAGTTCCACCGTCGTCTCCCCCAGACCATGCGCGTAGGGGGTGGCTTTTAGGGTCAGGCCAAGGTTTTCAAACTGAAACGTTGGCGGGGGCCGGAAGGCGTTGTCCTCAACCTCGCCGCCGAAGAAGCCCGCCGTGAGGATCGGGTAGCGCTCGCCGATGGCAAACTGCGCCGGCATGCCGTGCAGGGTCCGGACCTCGGACCGCTGCCGCTGGCTACCGGCCGTCTTCAGCAGGTTGGCCACCAGAGCGGCATCGCCCAGCGTGATGGCGAGGCGGGGTTCCACCATCCGGGCCGAGGAGAGCGGAATGGCCGGGAGGCGCCGGTCGACGCCGTTGGCCGGGTTCTCCGCCACGGCGAAGATCTCGGTTGCACTCGGCAGCCGCGTTCCCGCGTTGAGCGACCGGTTGCGCCGCAGTTCGTAAACTTCCACCTCCACGGCGATGGCCGGTCGCGCACCCATCATCTGCTCGAAGATCTGCTGGGCCGGGCGGACCTTCGAAATCCGGTCCCGCATCAGCACCAGGCGCTGCCCATTATCGACGGCAAACTTCTGCAGCTCCATCGTTTGCTGGACAGCGCGCGCCAACTCCTGGATCTCCTGCACGCTGAACGGCTCGGGGACCGAAAGCACGACCGCGACGGTCGGCTCAAGTTCCTGCCGCTTCCGCTCCGAGTCCTTGGCCGCCAACAGACGTCCCGACTGCAGGGGAACGAAGAAGGCGCCCGTAGCCGCGGCGACCGCTTCGAGCACCTCGGCTCCGGACGCCGCACTCACCGCAAAGCGCAGCGGTTCGCCGCCCTCCGGGAACTCGTCGTCAAACCGCACGGTCAAACCCAGTTGCCGCACCGTTCGCTCCAGCACCTCACGCGGCGTGCCCCGCATCGCGACCGAGTACGGTCCCGGCCCGAGCGAGAGTTCCGGCGGCGGCAGAAATTGCCGCGCCTCCCGCAACTCGGCGGGCGAGATGACCGGACCGGGGGACGGGGCGGCCTCGGCCGGAGGCACCGGCGCGGGAGCGGGGGGAGCGCTTTGCGCCAGCGCCCGCGCGGTCAGCATCCGGCTTTTGGCCGCGTACCGCCGGTCGGCCGGCTTGCGGGCCGCCGCCTGATTGTAGAGCAGAATCGCCTCCGCCAGTTGACCCGCCTTTTCGGCGCGAGCCGCCCGCCGGGCAAGGCTGCGCGCCGATTCCTGGGCCAAGCCCAGCGCGACCCCGCACACGAATACCAGGAGAAAACGCAGCACTGCTCTGAAACGGTGACGCAGCGAGGGAGCCAAGCGTGGACTAAAGTTCTGCTCCGCACAGCCGATAAACCGAAAAGATTGCAGCCGAAGCCGCCCACCACAACCAAATCGCACCCGCCCATCGGATTCGCCCCTCCCACGCCCATGGACATCGCCGGGCTGGGCATTCGGGAGAACCTCCTCCTCGATCTGGTCCTGCGCCGTCTGCTGCTCGAAGGGTCTAGCAATCTGCGAACCATCGCGCAGAAAATCCGCGTCTCGGCTCCCATTGTCGATCACATCTTCCGCTTCATGCGGAACCAACAGATGATCGAAGTCAAGAGCATGACCGGCAACGATTACAACTTCGTGCTGTCGGCTCTCGGGCGGCAAACCGCCACGGAACGGTTCCAAACCAGTCAGTACGCCGGCGCCTGTCCCGTGTCGCTGCGCGATTATCATGCCGCCGTCCGCGCGCAGTCGGCCAAAGTGCAGGTGGACCGTGGCACGCTGCGCCAGGCTTTCGGGGATCTGGTGGTTCCGGACCGTCTGCTCGACCAGTTGGGACCCGCCCTGATCGCCCAAAGTTCCATCTTCGTCTACGGTCCTTCCGGCAACGGGAAAACCAGCATCGCCGAGCGGATGCTCCGCGTCTATCAGGACGCGGTCATGATTCCGCACGCCATTGAGGTAGACAACCAGATCATCAGCGTCTACGATCCGGTTGTCCACCAGGCCCTCGCCACCGAGGAGAGCGACCTCGACCCGCGCTGGGTGATGTGCCGCCGTCCCTGTATCGTCGTGGGCGGCGAACTGGTCCCTTCCATGCTCGAATTACGTCTGGACGAAGCCAGCGGCATTTACACAGCGCCGCTGCAGATGAAGGCCAACAACGGCCTGTTCATCGTCGATGACTTCGGCCGCCAGCTCATGTCGCCCCGCGATCTGCTCAATCGCTGGATTGTCCCGCTCGACCGGCACGTCGACTACCTCACCCTCCGCCACGGCGTGAAGTTTCAGATCCCGTTTGAACTCCTCGTCGTCTTCTCGACCAACCTCGACCCGAGTGACCTGGCCGACGAAGCCTTTCTCCGCCGCATCCCCAACAAGATTTACGTCGAAAGCGTCTCCGACCAGGTCTTTGATCAGATTTTTAACCGCGTGGTCGCCTCCCGCCGCATCCCGTGCGAGGCCGACAGTTCCGAGTACCTCCGCGAGTTGTGTCTGCGCGAGGGACGCTCGGAGCTCCGCGCCTGCTACCCCATGGACATCTGCAAGATTCTGGCCTCGATCTCGCAGTACGAAAACCGGCCGATCCGCATGACCAAGGGAGACCTCGAACGCGCAACCTCCCTCTACTTCGCCAAAAGCTAAACGCGAGTACCGGCCCGCTATTGCAGCCCGAGTGACCGTAGGTTTTGCGCCCCGATGGCCGGAATATCCTCCGGCTTATCGGCCAGATCCCGCCAGATGCACGCCGCCGCCGCAATCTCCTTGATCGCCGGTCCGAACGTCTCGATCACGCACCAGCCGCGATAGTCGATCTCCCGCAGCGCACCCACCACGCCAATCCAGTCGATCGGACCCGTGCCGGGCGTCCCCCGGTCGTTCTCGCACGTGTGCACATGGAAGATCCGCGACCCCAGCAGCCGGATCGCCTCGGCCTGATTCTTTTCTTCAATGTTGGCGTGAAACGTGTCATAGAGCACCCCGACCTCCGCCTCGCCCACGGCATCAATCAACGCCTTCGCGTCGGCCGCCGTATTCAGAAAGTAGGTCTCAAACCGGTTCAGCGGCTCGACGGCGAGGCGCACGCCGTGCTCCCGGCAAACCGGCGCCAACTCCTGCAACCCCTCCACCGCCCGCTGCCACTCCGCCGCGGTCCGCCGCCGGCCCGGCAGCAGCCCCACCGCCGAACAGAACGGCCCGGCCACCATGGATATGCCCGCCTCCGCCGCGCCGCGGATCGCGGTGCGCAGAAACTCGAGCGTTGCCGACCGCACCGCCGCATCCTCCGTCCCCAGGCTCTGATTTCCGGTCAGCGCCGTGCAGATCAGCCCGGTCATCTCTCGCGCCGCCAACTCCTGCCGGACGGCCTCGGCCGGAAACGCGGCAAAGTCAAAAACGCCCATCTCAATCCCGTCGAGCCCTAACTCTCCGGCCCGGGCGATCAACGGCAGATGGGAAGCCGTAAAATTGGCCGTCCACAGAAAAGTATTTACGCCGATTGGCATGCTTATTACCTCGGATTAAATCGGAAGTTACTCAAACCAAATACATCGTTGCCCGGAATATACAGCCCGAACTTACCGGCGCTCAGGTTGCGGCCGGGCACGGAGAACGCATCGAGATCCACCCATTTGGCGCCGTTGTGCACGGAGTGCCGGACCCCGCCGGGAGCAATATCGATCTGCATCGTGTAGCTCTCCTGCTTTTCAAGGTCATGCGCAATCTTATACTCGCTCGACTTCCCGTTCACCACATCCCGGCGGAAGAAGTTCTTCCGGTCTAACTGATAGAGCACATGGTTCTTGGCGTCGGTGTAGCTCACAAACCACTGCAGCCGCCGGCCCTTGAGCAGCCCGATGTTAAAAGTAAACGTCCCGTTGGCCGGAGTTATGCCGTACAGAACGAAGTTACCCCCTTTGTGCACCGTCCAGCCCTCCTGCGGCGTCCACTCCCCGGGCTGCTCCCAATCGACCATCGTACCCAGTTTCTTGGCGACCACCGGCTTCGGAATCTCTTTCAGCGCGATTTCGACGGTCTTGTTCTCGCCCGCCGCCACCTGCACCGTGGCCGTACCCTCGACGAAATTCGCCGCCCGGGCCACCACCACCCAACTCCCGGCGCCCAGGTTGATCGGGTTGCCGCTGGCCGGACGCAGTTGGGTCTCCTCGCTCTTGCGATAGAAAACCTGCGCGCCGGCCGGCTTCACATTCACGCGGATCGTCGAGGCCGCCGCCACCAGCGTCACATCCGCCCCGGCCAGCTCCACCGTCTCGCCGGCCCGGAACTGGCGCGGATGCCGCTTCGGCACAAAGGAATCCTTGCGGAACTCCACGGTATGCTCACCCGGCGGAATCGCCGTCGAGGCGTACCCCCCGTCGGCGCCAATCACCCCCAGGCTCTGCCCGTCGAGCAGCACCGCCGCACCGGGCGGTGCGCCGGCAATGCGCAGGCTCGCGAGCTTCGGAATCGCTTTCAGCGCGAACTCTACCCTGGTCTCCTGTCCCTTGGCCAGCGTCACGGACTTGGCCGCTTCCACCGTGAAGCCCTCCTTGGCCACCCGCACGGTGTACTGCCGCACCGGCAGACCCAACAGCCTCAGCTGCCCGCCCTTGGTCTTCCGCTTGAGCTCCGTGTTGTTGAGGAACACTGTCACATCATCCAAATCGCCCGCCGCCACATACAGGCTGCCCAGGTTCACATCCAGCTTCAAATACGCCGTCAGCGTCGGCTGCGGACCGGCCGACACCAGCAGCTTCCGCTCCACCGAACCATCGTTAATGGTCAACTCCCGGTCGCCGGCCGCCAGCGCCTCGAGACTCAGTCCGTTCGGCCCCGCGTCACCCGCCGCCTTGCCATCCACCTGCACCTTCACATTGGCCGAGGCGTGCACCCGGGCCGCATTGCCCGCGTTGGCCACCACAATCGCCAGAACATTGCGGGCCACCACCGGGCCGGTGATCACCGGGGCCTCCCCCAGCCGGGCCTCGAACGCAAACGCCGCCTCGGTCCCCTGATTGGCCACCTTCACCGCATGCTTGCCCGGCGCCACGCGGTCCAGCACCAACTGTCCATCCTGCAGGTCGCCGAGCGGATTGCCGTCCAGCGTCACCTTGCCCGCCTGCAGGTCGGTGAACAAGCGCACCGAAAGCGGCATCGGCTGCAGCGTCAGCGCCACTTCGCCCGGCGCTCCGCTTACCACGCGCAGCGGACTGGTGGCCGTTTCGTAGCCCGGCAGCACCGCCTGCACCTCGTAGGCGCCCGCCGGCAGCATGAGGCTGCAGTTCGACGTACACTTCAACTCCCCGTTCACCCGGATCGACGCGCCCTCGGGCGCGGTCCGGATGGCGATGCTGGCCGAACCGTCCGGGGCCTGCCGCTGCTCGGCCGCTTTCTTCTGCGCGTTGCGGATGGTGAAGATACCCGCGGCGGCGATCAGCAGCCCCACCACCCCGCCCACGGCCACGGCCCGTTTCCAGTTGAAGGCCTGCGGAGGCGGAGCCGCCGGGCCGGGTGGAGGCGCGGGCACCGGGTAGGCCGGTGGCTGCGCCGTCAGCGAACCGCTCGAAAAGACCTGCGTCGGCATCTGCACCGGAGGCGCCAGGCCCCCGCCGGGCAGCTTCGCTGCGGCCTCCCGCTCCGCCGTGCTCTGCATCTCCACCAGCCGCTGCCCGAAGGCCACAATCCGGCCGCGGACGTCACTGATCGCCGACTGAATGGCCGCATCGCCGGGGCAGGCCCGGCTGATCTCCTCAAGGCGGTAGAAAATCGGCTTCAGCTCGTCGAGCGCACGCGCCGCCCCAATCTGCCCATCCAAACGGCGGAGTTCGGTGAGGTAGGCGTCACGCTGGGCAGGGTTGATACTCACAAAGCACTCCTTGAGGCGCGGAACTACTCGACGATTATAATCCAGTAGTGCGACGGCCCCCCGAAGCGTTTCCGCTCGCGGGCCGCCCTCGTGTGATACAACCGAAATTCATGCAGCGCAGGCTCTTTCTCTCTTCAGTAGCCGCCGCCACCGCGGCCGCTCAACCCGCCGCCCGGCCCAATATTCTCTGGATTACCTGCGAGGACATGAGCCCCTCGCTCGGCTGCTTCGGCGACCGCGTCGCCCACACCCCCCGGCTCGACGCCCTCGCCGCCGAAAGCCTCCGCTACACCTGCTGCTGGTCCAACGCCCCCGTCTGCGCCCCGGCCCGCACCACCATCATCTCCGGCATGTACCCGCCCTCGCTCGGCGCCGAACACATGCGCTCACAGACCCGCATGGGCGCCGGCCAGAAGATGTTCCCGCAGCTGCTGCGCGAGGCCGGCTACTACACCTCGAACAACTCGAAAGAGGACTACAACATCAACCAAACCGGCGTTGTCTGGGACGAATCGAGCAACAAAGCCCACTGGCGCAAACGCCAACCCGGCCAGCCCTTCTTCGCCGTCTTCAACTTCACCATCACCCACGAAAGCCAGATCCGCACCCGGCCCCACCAGCTTCGCCTGGACCCGGCCGAGGTCCGCATCCCCGCCTACCACCCCGACACCCCGGAGGTCCGCCACGACTGGGCCCAGCACTACGACAACGTCAACACCATGGACGGCCTCGCCGGCAAAGTCCTGGACCAACTGAAGGCCGACGGGCTCGCCGGCGACACCATCGTTTTCTTCTACTCCGACCACGGCAGCGGCATGCCCCGCAGCAAGCGCTGGCCCTACAACTCCGGTCTCCGCGTCCCGCTCATCGTCCATTTCCCGGAGAAGTGGCGGGCGCTGGCCACCGCCGAATACAAGCCGGGCGCCGCTACCGACCGCCCGGTCAGCTTCGTCGACCTCGCCCCCACGGTGCTCTCGCTCGCCGGTCTGCCCAAGCCCGCCTACCACCAGGGCTTCGCCTTTCTCGGCAAGGCCGCCGAGCCGCGCCAGCCCTACGTTTACGGCTTCCGCGGCCGCATGGATGAGCGCTACGACCTCGTCCGCTCGGTCACCGACGGCCGCTACGTCTATCTGCGCCAGTACATGCCGCACCGCATCTACGCCCAGCACATCGCCTACATGTTCGAAACGCCCACGACGCAGGTCTGGCAGAAGCTCTTCCGCGAAGGCAAGCTCAACGCCGCCCAGCAGCAGTTCTGGAAAACCAAACCGGCCGAAGAGCTCTACGACCTGCAGGCGGACCGCGACGAGGTGAACAACCTCGCCGGCGACGCCCGCATGGCCCCGATCCTGCGGAAAATGCGCGCCGCGCAGCAGAACCTGGCCACCCGGATCCGCGACATCGGCTTCCTGCCCGAAAACGAGATCCACGAGCGCGCGGGCTCCGGCGCCCCCTACGACGCCGGCCGCCAGCTCACCAGCCTGCCCCGCATCCACGCCATGGCCGGCGAAACCAACCCCGCCAAACTCGCCGCCGGCCTCGCCGACCCCGATAGCGCCGTCCGCTACTGGGCCGCCATCCGCCATCTCATCAACCAACAGGCGGGCCCGCTGCTTCCGCTGCTCAAAGACCCCGCCCCGGCCGTCCGCATCGTCGCCGCCGAAACCGTGGGCCGCTACGGCGCCCCCGCCGATCTGGCGGCCGCGCTCGCCGTCCTGGTCGACCTGGCCGACATGGAAAAGCACGGCGTCTTCGTCGCCCTGCAGGCGCTCAACGCCCTCGACTATCTTGGCGCCAAAGCCGCGCCCGTCAAAGCCCCGCTCGAGGCCCTGCCCCGGCAGAAGAAAGGAGCCCCGCAGAAGCTCCGGGAGTACGTGCCCCGGCTGCTCGAGACCGTGCTTGAGGACCTGCCCTAACCGATGCGGGTGGGCCTCGATGCCACGCCGCTCACCGTCCCCACCGGCGGGGTCACCCGCTATCTGGTCGAGCTCCGGCGGGCGCTCGAAGCGGCGTTCCCGGAGGACGGCTATCAGTTCCTGAGCGATCAGCCCGTGCCCCGGCGGCCCGACTGGCCCGCTTCCTGGACCACGCCGCCGCCGGGCCCGTGGGCATCGAAATGGTGGCTGCTCGGGCTGCCGCTCACGCTGCGCCGCCAGCGCCTCGACGTGTTCCACGGCACGGACTTTTCGGTTCCCTATCTCCGCGCCTGCCCGAGCGTGCTCTCGCTGCATGATCTGTCGCCGTGGCGCGAAGCGGGCTGGCACTGCGGGGCGGACCGGGTGCGGCGCCGGACGCCCTGGCTGCTGCGGCTGGGCCGGGCTTCGCTGGTGCTCACCCTCAGCGAGGCGGTGCGGCGGGAGGCTATCGAACGGTTTTCGCTGCGGCCCGAGCGGGTGGCGGCCGTGCCGCTGGCGGCCGATGCCCGCTTCCGGCCGCAGCCGAGGGATCCGGCGGTGGCGCCGTATTTTCTTTACGTCGGGACTCTGGAGCCGCGGAAGAATCTGCCGTTTCTGGTGGAGGCGTGGCGCGAGGTCTGGCGTCGGCATCGCGTGCCGCTGGTGCTGGCCGGCCGCCGGCGCGAGGACGGGCCGGCGTTCGCCGCCGAAGAGGGACTCGAGCTGCGCGGCGCGGTGGCCGAGGCCGATCTCCCGGCGCTGTACGCGAACGCCCTCGCCGTGGTCTACCCGACATTGTATGAGGGGTTTGGGCTGCCGGTGCTCGAAGCGATGCAGTCCGGCGCGCCGGTGCTGACCTCGCGCGACCCGGCGGTGACCGAGGTGGCCGGCGGCGCGGCGTGGCAGGGGGAGGCGTCCGATGCGCGCGCGTGGGTAGAGGCGATGGCGGCGTGCGTGACCGAGCCGGAGCGGTTGGCGGAATGGCGCGCGGCGGGGCTGCGGCGGGCGGCGGGGTTTAGCTGGGAGCGCACGGCCCGGGAGACGCACGCCGTCTATGAGGAAGCGGTGCGGCGGGGGTAGGCTGGAGAGATGGCGCTTACCGAACAGGAACGGAACACGCTGCTGCGGGAACTGCGCGAGCAGGAAGCCGCTCTGCGCCAAGCCTGCCAAGCCTGGAATGAGCCGGCCCCACCGGGAGGAGCCTGGTCCGTCGCCGCCATCGCCGAACACCTCCACAGAACTGACGCCATGGTCCTGCAACTGATCCAAAGCCCGGCGCTGCGCCAGGACGACCTCACGCCGGTGGCACTAACCGACGAACAGCTCTTCCGGCGCGTCGCCCGGCGCGGGCGGGCCGTCGAGGCGCCGGAGCGGCTCCGTCCCACCGGCCGCTGGCCGGTCGAGGCCGACTTTCACCGGGCCGACGCCGCGCAGCGGCAAGCCCTCTACGCTTGGATCGAACAAACCCCGCTGCCCCTGCGCGAAGGCCGCTGCGCGCACCCGTTCCTCGGCATGCTCGATGGCTACCAGTGGCTGCTCTTTCTGGCCGCGCACGGCCGGCGGCACATCGCGCAGCTGCTCGAAACTACGACCGGCCAAAGGGAAGAGTAGAAGCTTGCCCCGCCGCGTGCTCTTCCTCACCCCGGAATCGCCATTCCCCGTCCTCGGCGGCGGCGCCCAGCGCATCGCCTCGCTGATGGAATACGCCGCCGCGCGGGGGGCCGCCGTCGACCTGCTTACCTTCGCCCCCTGCACCCCCCCACCCGGCGCCGTCGCGCGCTGCCGCCACATCGCGCTGCCGGCCAACGGACGGTCGTTCGCCGCCCGGGTACTGCGGAACGCGGGGCGGTTCCTCCGCGGGGTCCCGCCGCTCATCGACCGGTTGGCCGGCTTCGAAACGCAAATCGCCGCGGCGCTCGCCGGCGAGCGCTACGACGTGATCTTCGTTGAGCACTTCTGGCTCGGCCCCTACGTCGACCTGCTCCGCGGCTACGGCGACCGGGTGGTCTGCGACCTGCATAACGTCGAAAGCGCGTTCTTCACCAGCCTCAGCCGCGCCGAGCCGTGGCCGGGGCGCCTCGTGCATCAGCGCTTCGCCGGGCTTTCGGAACAGCTCGAACGCCGCTACCTGCCCCGCTACTCGGCCGCCCTGGTGACGTCGGAACAGGATGCGGCGCGGGTGACGGGTCTGGCGCCGGGCCTGCCGCTCACGGTTTTCCCGAACACGATCCCGTGGCGCGAGCTGCCGGCCGGGGCGCGGGAGCGAACAGTCGTCTTTTCGGGCAACCTCGAATACCACCCGAATCAGCAGGCCGTTGCCTGGTTCGCGCGGTCCGTCTGGCCGGCTTTGCAGCGGGCGGAACCGGGCCTGCGCTGGCGCCTCGTCGGGATGAATCCGCAGGCGGTGCAACGAAGCCTGGCGGGACTCGACGGGGTAGAGTGGACCGGCGCCGTCGACGACGCCTTTGCCGAAATCGCCCGGGGCGCCGTGGCCGTCGTCCCGCTGCTGGCCGGCAGCGGGACGCGGGTCAAGATCCTCGAAGCCTGGGCGGCCGGAACGCCGGTGGTCTCCACGCGTATCGGCGCCGAAGGACTGCCCGGAAGGGACGGCGAGCACTATCTGCTGGCCGACTCGCCGGCGGATCTGCTGGCCGCCGTCCGCCGGGTGCTGGCCGAAGAGGTTCTGGCCGCGCGCCTGCGGGCCGCCGGGCGGCATCTCTACGAGCGGACCTTCCACCGCGCCGCGGCCTGGCGGCAACTCGACGAGGCCCGCCTGCTCGACGGCGGCGAGGGGCGTTAGAGGACCAATTCCTCTATACTGAGTAAACCAGCATGCGCTTCGGCATTGATGCCCACGCCATCGGACGGCACCTGACGGGGAATGAGGTTTACGTCCGCAATCTTCTCGAACAATACGACGGCCTCGACCGCGATAATCAGTTTTTCGCCTACGTCTCCATGCCCGGAGCCGACGAGTTAGTCCCGGAGCGTTTTGAGAAGCGCTGGGTCAGCAACAACCCTTTCCGCCGGTTAGGCTTCGACCTATCCCGCGGCGTAAGGCGGGACCAACCGGACCTGTTGCACGTACAGTACACCGCGCCGCTGCTCTGCCAAGTGCCGGTGGTGGTGAGCGTGCATGATGTCAGCTATCTCGAACATCCGGAGTTTTTCCCGCGGGCGCGCCGGATCCAACTGCGCTGGACCGTCGAGCGGACCGTGCGGCGGGCCGCCAAAGTGGTCACGCTCAGTGAGTTCTCGCGCGCCGGCATCGCCCGGGCTTACGGGATGAATCCGGAGAAGATCGCCGTTGTCCCGGCGGCCTGCTCAGAGATCTTCCGCCCGCAGCCCCGGGCGCAGGCGCAGGCCTTTGTCGATGGCCGCTTCTCTATCCGCTCGCCCTACATCCTCTGCGTCGGCGACCTGCAGCCGCGGAAAAACCCGATCGGCCTGATTCGCGCCTTCGAGGAATTAGTGGCGAACTATCCGCAACTAACCCACAAACTCGTCTTTGTCGGCAAAGATACCTGGTTCGCTCCGCGCGTGCATCAGATTGCGGAAGCGTCGCCGTTCGGAAACCGGATTCACTTCACCGGCTACGTCAACGACGACGAGCTGCTGCAGCTCTACAACGCCGGCGACCTGTTCGTGTTCCCCTCCTTCTACGAAGGCTTCGGCATTCCCCTGCTCGAAGCCATGGCCTGCGGCGTACCGGTTGCCTGTTCGAACCGTTCGGCCATGCAGGAGGTGGCCGGCGAGGCGGCGCATCAGTTCAACCCCTACTCGACGCGCGAGATGGTGGTAGCCATGCGGGACCTGCTGCTCGACCCGGACTACCGCGCCGAGATGGGCCACCGCGGCCGGGAAAACGCCGCCCGCTATTCGTGGCGGCAGACGGCCCGGCAGACGCTGGATCTCTACCACGGCGTGGTGGAGCAGGCCAAGCGCCGCGCGCCGGTTAGCCAGCATGCATAAGTACCTGCTCCTGCTCGCCGCGGCGGCCGCGTGGGGCGCCGAGGAGTCGACGCGCTACCAGATCAGCTGGCCGAGCGGCCTGAGCCTGGGCGAAGGCCAGCTAACCACGAAAAAAGAGAGCGGGCGGTGGCAACTCGCCCTGACGCTCGAAGCGGCGATTCCGGGCTTTCAAGTCGTTGATACCTTCCGCAGCACCGCCAGCGAAGCGCTCTGTTCGGCCGAGTTCTCGCTCGACTCCGTCCACGGCGCGAAGAAGCGGCGCGAGTCGACCGTGTTCACCGGCGCGACGGCGCGGCGGACGACCGGGTCCGGCGGGGGTGGCACGGAGTTCGCCGTCCCGCCCTGCGCGCACGATGCGCTGGCCTATCTGTTCCACGCCCGGCGCGAGCTGGCCGCGGGCCGGCTGCCGGCGCCGGAACGCATCTACTTCGGCGCGGCTTACGACATCCGCCTCACGCGCATCGGCGCCGCGCGGGTGACGGTGGCCGAGGTGCCCACGGACACGGAACACTTCCGGGCGGTGGTAGTGGGGCCGCGGTCGCGCTGGGAGTTTGATGTCTACTTCGCCACCGATCCGGCGCGCACCCTCGCGCTGGTGAAGGTACCCTTTGTCATGGGAAGCTTTGCTTTGGAATGGGTTCGTTGAAAGTCTCCTTCTTCTCTCCAATGCCGCCGGCCAAGAGCGGCATCGCCGACTACTCGGCTGCTCTGGTTGAAACACTCAGCCGGTATGTCGACCTGACGGTGTTTGACCAGCCCGGCGAGGCACCCCGAGAGGAAGCTACCCTGGGTCTCTATCAGATCGGCAACAACGGCTTCCACGCCTATGTCTATGAAGAGGCGCTGCGGCGGCCCGGCGTCGTCGTACTGCACGAATCGAACCTGCATCATCTGATCACGGACCTGACGATCTGCCGGCAGGATTGGGACGGCTACGTGCGCGAGTGCGCCTTCGACGGCGGGCCGGCGGCCCGGGCCTTCGCCGAGCGGGTGCGGCGCCTCGAAGTGGGCCCGGACTACGAAGGCGTCCCGATGCTCAAGCGGATTCTGGGCGCGAGCCGCGGCGTGATTGTGCACAGCGAGGCGGTGGCGAACGACGTCCGCGCCGCGGGCTACACCGGGCCGCTCGCCAAGATTCCGCACGGCGCCTGGCTGCCCGAGATGGGCGACCGCATGGGCTTCCGCACGCGGCTGGGGCTGCATGAGACGACGCCGCTGATCGGCATCTTCGGCTTTCTGAAACCGTACAAGCGCATCGCCGAATCGCTGCGGGCCTTCCGGCGACTGGTGCGGGTGCGGCCCGACGCCCGGCTTGTGCTGGTGGGCGAGCCGCATCCGGAGTTTCCGCTGGCCGCGCTGATCCGGAGCCTGGGTCTCGACGAGCAGGTACGGATGCTGGGCTATACGCCGATTGCCGACTTCAACGGCTACATCGCCGCCTGCGACGTGATTCTGAACCTGCGCTTCCCCACCGTGGGCGAAAGCTCCGGCACGCTACTCCGCAGCCTGGGCATGGGCCGGGCCGTCGTCGTGAGTAACATCGGCAGCTTTGCCGAGTTCCCGGACTCGATCTGCCTGAAGGCGCCGGTCGATGCGACCGAAGAGGATACGATCTACGAGTATCTGAACCTGCTCGTGAACCGGCCGGATTGGGCACGGGAGATGGGGGCGCGGGCCAGGGCGTGGGTGGAGACGGAGTGCAACTGGGACCTTTGCGCGCGGCAGTACGCCGGGTTTCTCGAGGCCGTTGCGGAGGGAAGGCCGTGGGCGCCGCCCGCCGCTCCCGCGGCCGCGGAACCGAACGAAGAGACGCCCGCGCCCGCGCCGCCGGCGGCGGTAACCGTCGCGCCGGAGTACATTCAATCCTGGATGGCGGAAACCGAAGAGGCCCGGCAGTACGGCGAGATCCATCTGTCGCGGTTTCAGAAGACGCTCGCCATCACGCCGCCGGGCACGGCGGAGGACCGGATCCTCGAAATGGGGGCTTACCTCCAGATCACCCCCGCGCTGCGCAGCCAGCTTGGCTACGGCGAGGTCCGCGGCTGCTACTACGGCCCGGCCGGGCAGGTGGACCACCGGAAGGTGACCTCCTCCACCGGCGAAGTCTTCTCCTGCGACGTGGACCTGTTCGACGCCGAAAAGGACCCGTTTCCCTACCCCGACGAGCACTTCTCCACCGTCCTGTGCTGCGAGCTGATCGAGCACCTGCCCACCGACCCGATGCACATGATGGCCGAGGTGAACCGGATTCTCCGGCCGGGCGGCCACTTCGTACTGACCACGCCCAACATCGCCAGCCTGCGCGCGCTGCGGGCGATTCTTGACGGCTACCACCCCGGCTTCTTCCCCGCCTACATCAAGCCGGCGCAGCCGGGCGCCGAAGTCGAGGCGCGGCACGCCCGCGAGTATACGGCCAAGGAGATCTACCACTTACTGCTCGATAGCGGCTTCTCGGTGGAGTTACTCGAAACCGGGGAGTTCCGCGACCTGCCGCGGCCGGAAGACCAGTGGATCTACCATCTGCTCGACCGCTACCTGCTGCCGAAGGAGTTGCGCGGCGACGGCATCTACGCCGTGGGCCGCAAGACCGGGCCGCTCGGCAAGCGCTACCCGGCGTGGCTGTACGAGGGCGGCGAGTGACCACGGTGGTTGAGTTCACGCCCGGCGCCGGGCGTAACGCCGGCTGGCAGGTGTTCGAGACCGGCAGCGGCCTCTGCGTGGCCGAGGGGCCGTGGGGGCCGGGCGGGAGCCTCGAAGTCACGCTGCCCGAGGCCGATGGAGACTACCGGGTGCTCGTCTCCTCGATCGATACCGAACACGGTTGGGGCTACGACCGCGGCGAGAGCTTTCTGCTGCTCGAAGCGGCCATCCGCAATGGCCGGGCCGAGATACGGCAGCGCCGGACCACCATGCGGCAGTTGCGCTGGCGGATGCTGCCGCGGCAGGCTTGGCAGCTGCTGATCGAGCCGTGGCAGGTGCTCTACCGGCAGCGGGGATTAATTGCCTCGATGGTGGAGCGGGATATTCGCGGGCGGTACCGCGGCTCGTTCGGCAACATGGCGTGGACGATTCTGAACCCGCTGCTGCTGATGGTGACTTACTACTTCGTCTTCGGCCTGGTGCTGCAGACGCGTTTTCCGGGCCAGGACGGCATGGCCGGGTTTCCGCTGTATTTCCTGTGCGGCATGCTGCCGTGGCTCGCCTTCAGCGAGGCGGTGGGCCGGGCGCCGGGGGTGATTTGGGAGCACCGGAACTTCGTCAAGAAGCTGGTTTTTCCGGTGGAGATTCTGCCGGTGAACCTGGCGTTCGCCGGGCTGTGCACGAGCGGTCTGGCGCTGATTGTCTACTTGTTTCTGCTGATGGCCACGCGGGAGCGGATTCCGCCCGAGGCGCTCTGGCTGCCGGTGTACGTGGCGCCGCAGCTGCTGCTGACGATGGGCGTGGCGTGGCTGTTCGCGGCGGTGGGGGTCTATGTACGGGATCTCATTCAGGTGAACGGATTTCTGCTGACGCTGCTGTTCTTCCTGACGCCGATCTGCTACCCGCAATCTGCGGTACCGGAGTGGGCCTGGACGGTGCTGCGGCGGAGCACGATGCTCAAGCTGGTGACCGGCTACCGGCAACTGTTCTTAGAAAACACGGCGCCGGCGTGGCCGGAGGTGGTGCGTATCTGGGTGTGGTCGCTGTTCTTTTTCTACCTGGGCTACGCCGTGTTCCGGAAGCTGCGCAAGGGCTTCATCGACGTTATGTAGCGCGGGCTATTTGGCCTTGATGCGAACGGCGATCGTCTCCGGCGCGGCGGAGAGATTCTGCTGCGTGCTGCGGGTTTCGACACGCCCGGCCACGGCGATGGTGTAGTCGCCGGGTTCGGCCGCGGGGGTCGCCTCGATGTAGAAGGTCCGCTCCGTTTCGCCTTCGTTGAGCAGGACGCCGTTCAGGCCAAAGTCCGGCAGCTTGACGCGGGGCGGGAGGTTGACGACATCCACCGGGACGCGGCCCGCGAAGCCGTTCTGGCGGCTGATTTTGACCTGAATCGCGGCGGTTTCGCCGGGGGCGAGTTCGACGCGGCGGGTGGGGCTGGTCATGAGGACGTCGGGCTGGGAGCCGATGGCGATGAGCTTGAGGCGATCTTCGGGGTTGGCCTGCCGCGTGAGACCGAGCGCGGAGCCGGTGACGGTGAAGGGGAAGGCGGCCGTCTGCGGCGCCTCGGCGGCGGCGGACAGCAGGAGGACGCCGGTGTTCTGGTTGGGTTCGATGCGGCCGCGGGTGGCGGTGAAGCCGGGCGGGAGGCCGGAGAGAGAAAGGTCGATCGGCCCGGCGTAGCCGTCGAGGCGCGTGGCGGTGACGGTGAGCGGAATGGAGCCGCCGCGGGGCACGTTGGGGTTGCGGGGGTTGACGGCGAGGCGGAAGTCCGGACGGGGCTCGCGGATATTGAGGCGGTAGGGGCCGGCGGCGCCGGTGACGTCGCGGACGGTGAGCTGGTAGGCGCCGTCGGCCGGGGCGGTGAAGGTGAGGTAGGAGTCTTTGTCGAAGCCGGGGCCGCCGTCGTCGTTCTGGGCGTAGAGCCGGGTGACGGGCAGGCCGTTGGCGGCGAACTGGGCGCCGGGGGGATGGATCTGGACTTTGTAGACCGCTTTGTCGATGGCGTGGGCTTCGGCGGCGGTATTGAAGAAGGTCAGGCGCTGGCCGTTGAGCTGTTCGTAGCGGATGTCTTCGTCGGGGCCGCGCGGGAGTTCGGCGACGCGGACGATTTCGCGGCCGAGCAGCATGTAGTCGCCGGCGTTGATGTTGTTCCAGTGGGTGATGCGGACGCCGGGCGAGGCGGAGTCGTGGTCGCGGAGGGTGGTGAAGGTCTCGACCACGGGGCGGACGGCGGCGACTTCGATGGGTTTGCCGTCGGCGGTGAGGATTTCGAGGGTCGAGTCGAGATCGGAGCCGAGGCGGCGGGCCATGACTTCAAAGACCAGGGTCTGGCCCTTTTTGGCCTGGAAGGGGAAGCGGTGAACCGGCTTCGCTTTGTCGAGACGGCCGTTGAGGGTGACGGGCAGGGTGAGTAGGGGCGAAGGCTGGGTGACGGTGAGTTCGGGGTCGCTGCCGAGGGCGAGCTTGACGCGGTTGTAGGCGCCTTCCGGGCGGAGCTGGGCGGAGAAGGGGTCTTCCGGGAGCGGCGTGCCCTTCAGCTGGACGGTGGCGGGGACGTTGTGGCCGGTGAGCTGGATGGGGGCGACGGCGTCGCGCCGGAGGCCGAGAGGGAAGATTTGCGAAACGAAGCCAAACTCGCCGACCTTGATGCGGTACTGGTGCGAGGCGCGGCCGGAGCGTTCGTAGTCGGTGATGCGGAGGTAGTGGACGCCGGCGCTGGTAACTTTATGAATAAAGTTTAATGAACTTCCGTCTTCGCCGAAGGTGCGGAGGACGGCGCCGCTGGCGTCGAGGATGGCGATGACCGGTTGGAGGGTGGAGCCGACCTTGGCGGAGGAGTTTTCGATGACGATGGTTTGTCCGGCGCGGGCGGTGAACTTGAAGTGATCGAGGTCGCCCGCTTTCGCGATGACGCCGGTGAGGACGGCGGGGAGATGGGTTTCAAAAGCGCCGGCGAGGGTGTCGTTGGGTTCCTGGTCCGGGGCTTCGCCGACGTAGGGTTCGATGAGGAAGGTGCCTTCGGGCGAGGTGCCGAGCGGGGTCTGGAGGCGGAAGGAGACGTCGCCGATTTCGGCTTCCGGGGCGATTTCGACTTCGACGGTGACCTGGTTGCGGGGCGGGAGCGGGCCGACGTCGATGGAGGACTGGGTGCCGTTGGCGCCGATGCGGACGTCGGGGAGGTCGGGAAGCTCTTTGACGCGGAGGATTTTGCCGGTGACGCGGGGATCGGAGAAGAAGATGGCGGAGGCCTTGGCGAGGTTGAAGCCTTCGATGACGAGTTCGGCCGTCATGCCGCGGGCGATGCCGCGGGGGACGATGGACTGCACGGTGGGGGGCGTCGTGCGGGGGGACTGGGCGTAGAGGGTGACGGCGAGGAGCGGGACGAGGTAGCGCATGGGTGCTCTTTAGGGGATCGGATAGGTTTGGGTTGTGCCATCGAGACGGGCGACGCGGAGCGTTTTGCCGTTGGGCGAGAAATGGAGACCGGTGGGCCAGTCGGATTGACCGGCGAAGGTTTTGAGTTCGGTGAGATCGGCGGTGCGGAAGAGCTTGACGGTGCGGTCGGCGGCGCCGGTGGCGAGGGTACGGCCGTCGGGGGAGAAGGCGATTTGGAGGATCGCGTCTTCGTGGGCGATCAGCGAGTTTTTGAGGGCGCCGGCTTTGGGGGAGAGCTCCCAGAGGCGGATGGACTTGTCGTTGCCGCCGGCGGCGACGAGTTTGCCGTCGGCGGAGATGGCCACGGCCTGCAGGGCGTCGGTGGGTTCGGAGAGGGTGAAGAGGCGTTCGCCGGTGGCGGGGTCCCAGACTTTGACGGAGCGGTCGGCGGAAGCCGAGAGGAGGCGGGAGCCGTCGGGGGAGAAGGTAAGGGCGTAGACGGCGTCGACGTGATCTTTGAGAGGCCGGAGCTGTTGGCCGGTGGCGGTGTCCCAGAGGTAGATCATTTTGTCGTAGGAGGCGGTGGCGAGGGTTTTGCCGTCGGGGGAGAAGGCGACGGCGTAGATGCAGTCCTTGTGGCCGGTGAGGGTGAGGCGGACGGTTTTGGCGGCGAGGTCCCAGATTTTCACTTCGCCTTTCTGGGCGGGCAGGCCGCCGGCGGCGGCGAGCAGGGCGCCGTCCTTTGAGAAGGCGACGGCGCGGACGGTGGATTGATGGCCGGCGAGGGGGGCGCCGTTGAGGGTGACGACTTTGTGGCCGGCGTAGGCGGTGAGCGAGCCGTCGGCCGATTGAGCGGCGGCGAAGATCTGGGGCTTGGGGGCGAGGCGGGGGGCGATGTCGGGGATGGCGTTGGCGGAGCGGGGGGCGGCTTCGACGGCCGGGCCTTTGGCGCCGGCGTTGATCCAGTTTTTGATGACGTCGAGTTCGGCGGCGGCGAGGCTGCGGCCGTCCATGGGCATGAAGGGCTCTTTCTTGCCGGCGGCCATGAGATACAAGCGGCTCTCGTCGGCCTTGCCGGGGGTGACGATCTGGCCGTGGTTGCCGCCGGCGCGGATGCCGCCGATGGTTTCAAGGTCGAGCGAACCCATCTTGACGCCGTGGGCGTGGCAATCGAGGCAGTACTTGCGGAAGACGGGCTGCAGGTCCGCTTCGAAGTCCTGGGCGCGGCAGAGGGTGGCAGCAAGCAAGAGCAGGGTGGCGCGCATGTCAGTAGTTGAAGAGGAACTCTTTGCTGGTGAGGAGGCTCCAGACGAGATCTTCGAGGCCTTCCTGTTTGGCGGCTTTGGCTTCGGCCCAGAGTTTGCTCATCTGCGCGGTTTCGTCGGGGCGGGGTGGGCGGGAGTAGGCGGTGAGATAGAGGTGTTCGATCACCTTTTTCTCCGCGAGGCCGAGCTTGAGCAGCAGGGCGATGTTGCCCTGCGGGTCGGCGAGTTTCTTGTTGAGGGTGTCGCCGTTGATGACGTGGAGGGCCTGGGAGATGGACGGGTCGGAGCTGCGTTCGGCGGCGTCGCAGAGGATGCGTTCCGGGCGGCCGAAGGAGGTGAGGAACTGGCTCTGGACGCGGACGTCGGGCAGCTGCATGGCGCGGGTGCCGGCCGGGTAGCCGGCGAAGGCGGTGGGCACGCCGGTGACCTGGGACATGGCGTCGAGGAGGACTTCGGCGGGCAGGCGCTTGATGATGTACTTCGAGTAGAAGACGTTATCGGCCTGGTTGGTGGCGTTCGATTCTGAAGACAGCTGATAGGTGGCGCTGTTCATGATGGTGCGCATGAGGTGCTTCAGGTCGTAGCCGTGTTTGACGAAGTCGGCCGCGACGGCGGCGAAGAGCTCTTCGTTCGAAGCGGGGTTGGTGGCGCGGACGTCGTCGTAGGGGTGGACGATGCCGCGGCCGAGGAAGTTGGCCCAGACGCGGTTGACGATGTTGCGGGTGAAGTAGTCGTTGTCTTTGGTGAGCCAGTTGGCGAAGTGGACGCGGCGGTCGGCGGTGGAGTCGAGCGGCATGGGCTGGCCGTCGAGGGGGGTGGGGGAGAGGGGGCGGAGGAGGCGGGGGTGGTTGATATCGCCGGAGGTTTTGGCGAAGACGACGTTGTCGGCGGCGGTGCTGCCGTTTTTGATACCGACACGGGCGAAGAGGTTGGCGAACTGATAGTACTGGCGCTGGGTCCACTTTTCCATGGGATGGTTGTGGCAGCGGGCGCAGGTGAGGCGCTGGCCGAGGAAGGCCTGCGTCACGTTTTCGGCCATTTCGATGGTGTCTTTGTGGAGGACGAAGTAGTTGAGCGCGCCGTTCTGGCGGGTGGAGCCGGCGCCGGTGAAGATATCGCGGGCGAACTGGTCCCAGGGTTTGTTGGCCTGGACGGAGTCGCGGATCCAGTTATAGAAGGCCCACATGGCCGGGGTGCGGAGTTTGCGGGAGCTGACGAGGAGGAGGTCGGAGAACTTATAGGCCCAGTAGTCGGCGTATTCGTCGCGGTTGAGGAGTTGGTCGATGACTTTGGCGCGTTTGTCGGGGGCGGGGTCGGCGAGGAAGGTTTCGACTTCACTGGCGGTGGGGAGGATGCCGGCGGCGTCGAGGTAGGCGCGGCGGAGGAAGGTGGAATCGTCGGCGAGTTGGGAGGGGGTAAGGTTGAGAGACTTCCACTTGGCGGCGGCGAGATGGTCGATGAAGTTGCGGGGCCGGAAATCGGAGACGGCGGGAGAGGGGTTGACGAAGGGGACGGTGACGCGGGCGTAGAGGACCTTGGAGGCGTACCAGAGCGTGATGGCGGATTCGCCGTGGCCGGTGAGTTTGACGAGGCCGGAGTCGTCGACGGTGGCGACGCCTTCGTTGGCGGAGGAGAACTTGACCCAGTTGGTGACGTCTTCGGTGCGGCCGTCGGAGTAGCGGGCGCGGACGATGAGCTGTTGCGTCGCGTTGGGGGCGAGGATGGAGGCGGGCGGGAAGACTTCGAGGCCGGTGACTTCGGGATCTTTTTCGGCGGGGGGCGGGGCGCCGGCGGCGATCCATTCGGCGAGGACGCGGTATTCGCGGGTATCCGTTTTGAAGCGGAGGCCGCCCATGTGGGGGATGGCGAAGGTGGGTTTGAGCAGGAGGAGGGAGCGGGCGGGTTCGGCGAGGTTGACGCGGCGGGCGGCGGATTGGCGGGTGAGAGCGTCGTAGTCGAGTTCGGGGTCGTAGCCGCGGAGGGTGAGTTTGAAGCCGTTTTTGCCGGCGAGCGCGCCGTGGCAGGCGCCCTGGTTGCAGCCGGTTTTGGTGAGGACCGGCATGACGTGATTTTTGAACGACCAGGTGAAGGGCGCGGTGGCGTTGCGGACGCGGACGGTGACCGAGGCCGAGAGGTTGTTGTGGCGGGCGGTGATGGTGGCTTCGCCGTCGGCTTTGGGGGTGACGAGGCCGGTGAGCGAGACGGCGGCGACGGCGGGATTGGAAGACGACCAGGCGGCGTGGCGGGTCCAGTCGGAGTGGACGCCGCCGTCGAGGAGGGCTTCGGCGAGCAGTTGCTGGCGGGATTCGGGGGTGGCGAGGGTCACCTCCTTCGGCAGAATGGAGAGCGACGGCGCGGCGGGCAGCAGGGCCGCGCTACAGCAGAGCAGAAGGATGAGGCGCATGGCTTAGGCGAAGAGTTCTTTGATGGGTTCGGTGCCGCGGTCGACGACGGGGATGGGGCGTCCCTGCGCGCCGGGCAGTTCGGTTTCAAGATCGATGCCGAGGCCTTTATAGATGGTCGCGGCGACTTCGGCCGGGGTGGTGGGACGGTCCTTGGGCATGGCGCCGATTTCGTCCGAGGCGCCGATGATGGTGCCGCCCTTGAGCGGGCCGCCGCCGGCGAGGATGGACCAGCACTGGGGCCAGTGGTCGCGGCCGCCGGCGGGATTGACCTTGGGGGTGCGGCCGAATTCGCCGGTGCCGATGACCATCGTGTTCGCGAGGAGGCCGCGCTGGGAGAGGTCTTCGAGCAGGGAGCTATAGGCCATGTCGAACATGGGGCCGACGAGGTCTTTGTAACAGGAGATGGGGGAGAAGGGCTTGGAGCCGTGGATGTCCCAGGTGATTTCGTCGAAGACCGTTTCGAACATGTTGATGGTGACGAAGCGGACGCCGGCTTCGACGAGGCGGCGGGCGAGGAGGCAGCTTTGGCCGAAGCGGTTGAGGCCGTACTTTTCGCGGACGGCTTCCGGTTCGCGATGGAGTTCGAAGGCGGCGCGGGCTTTGGCCGAGGACATGAGGGTGTAGGCCTGCTGGAAGCTGGAATCGAGCAGGCGGGCGTCCTGGGAGGTTTCAAACTTGCTGACGGATTTGTCGATGGCTTCGCGCCAGTTCTTCCGCCGGTCGACGCGGCTGGCCGAGAGGTAGTCGGGCGGAAGCATGTCGGGGACGCGGAAGTTGGGATCGGAGGGGTCGGCGTTGAGGATGAAGGGGTCGTAGGCTTTGCCGAGGTAGCCGGCGGCGTGACCGTGGGGCATGTTGCCGCCGGTGGCGCCGATGGGCCGGGGCAGGAGGATATTGGGCGGGACGTCGCCTTTCGAGCCGCGGAGTTTGCCGACGACGCAGCCGAAGTGGGGGTGTTCGACGCCGCCCTGGAAGAGGCGGCCGGTCTGCATCATCTGGTGGCCGGTGTCGTGGACGGCGGCGGCGGTGTGGTACATGGACCGGACGATGGAGAACTTGTCGGCATGTTTGGCCATGCGGGGGAAGTTCTCGGAGATTTCGATGCCGGGGACGTTGGTTTTGATGGGCTTGTAGGGGCCGCGGATCTCGATGGGGGCGTTGGGTTTCATGTCCCAGGTGTCGAGCTGGGAAGGGCCGCCGACGAGCATCAGGAGGATGCAGTTGACGTCCTTTTTGGGGTCGACGGCGCCGTGGGCTTTGAGGCCGGCGAACTGGGCGAGGCCGAGGCCGAGGGTGGAAAGCGCTCCGGCGTGGAGGAAGTCCCGGCGCCGGGTTCCGTCGCAGAATTCAACAGGGCGATCCGCATCGAGGCGAAACATAGGCACTCCTAAACCGAGTTCGGTGACTTGATTCTATCGTAGCGCGGTAACCTGAACCGGGGCGGTAAACGCGGCGGTCTGGTTGCTTTCGTTGGCGAGCTGGAACGACACTTGTGCCCGGTTGGCGACGGGCATGACGCTGAGGAAGACGTCGGCCCACTGGCCGTTGGGATCGACTTCAACGGGGTGCTGATCGGAGTCGCGGGATAGCGAACTGCCGACGAAGGAGGGCGCGTCGAGGGTGATGGAGAGGTCTTTGGTGAGGCCCGCGCCATGCAGGCGGTAGCGGCGGATGTGGTTGGCTTCGATGACGGGCGGTTCGAGCCGGTCGATGCGCAGGGTGGCGCGGGAGGGAGAGTTGCGGCAGGCGATGGCGGGCCCGATCTCGCTGGCGGCGGGGTAGAGCGCACCGGCCGCATCGACACAGGAGACGCGATCTTTGGCGAAATCGAGGGTGCGAAAGGGTTGATAGAGTTGGACGGTGGCGCGCTGTTCGGCGCAAGGAATGCGCACGATGCGGCCGAGAAAGCCGGCGGCAGAGACGGCCGGGGCGCTTTGGCAGTTGACCTCCAAGCGGAAGATGGCGCGGGGGACGGTGAGCCAGAGGGTGGCGAGGAGCAGCAGCAGGCCGAGGAAGTGAGCCGAGAACCGGCTGGCGCGATTGGGAGCCCAAAGCAGGTAGCCCATCACGGCGCGGTAGGGCCGGGTGTAACGGGATCCGGCCGTGACTAAGAGGCCCGTTACGGCGATGGCGAGGAGCGCCAGGACCAACAAGAGCAGAAACAGAGAAGCGGCGATCGGCTCAAACAGCAGCCAATCGATAGAAAGGATCAGAAGCAGGAGATTGACCACAATCAATCCGGCGAGGAGAGTCTGCCTAACAAGGAAACCGGGCATAGGACCGTAACTCCAAGCGGCGACCAATGCTGAGTGCGCCGCGGCGGGGATTCGCAAGGATCTTTTCTATGGGACCGTTACCCACCGCACCAACGAGGCGACTAACGGCTTGTAAATTCCCAAGATAGCAAGAAAGCGGCGCGGCCACCGCCGCCGGATGTTACTATCTCGGCTGCCCGGCACGGAGAAGTCCCGCGAGGCGGGAGGCTTTGCGCGCGGGGGATCAGGCCTCGGCGAGGAGGGCGCCCCAGTGGAAGCCCGCGCCGAAGGCGGTGAAGCAGACAGGGGCGCCGGGGGGCCAGCCGCGTTCAGCCCATTCGGCGGCGGCGATGAGCATGCTGGCCGAGCTCGTGTTGCCGTAGCGGGCGATGTTCGAGTAAAAGCGTTCGGCGGGGACTTCGAGGGCCTGGGCCACGCGGTCGATGAGGTTCTGATTGGCCTGGTGCATCAGAAACGTACTGACATCGGCGGCCTGGCGGCCGTGGCGGGCGAGGAGTTCGCCGATGGCGCGCGGGACCTTGCGGGAGGCCTGCAGGATGACCGAACGGCCGTTCATCTCAAGGGGCCGGTCGAAGCTGAGCTTGAGATCTTCGGCAAAGGCGCCGTCGGAGTGGAGGGTGCTGCCGAGGACGCGAGCTTTGCCTTCGGTGGGGCTGACAAGACAGGCTCCGGCGCCATCGCCGAACAGGATGGCGACCCCGCGTTCCATGGGCGGGCGGAGGACGACGCTGGACATCTTTTCGGCGCCGACGACGAGGATTTCGCCGATGCTGTCGCACAGGCGGGAGGCGAGGGCCATGGCGTAGAGGGTGCCGGCGCTGGCCATGGGGACGTCGAGAGCGGGAGTCGAGTCGAGGCCGAGGCGATGTGCGACAGTGGAGGCGGGTCCGGGGAACTGGCGGTCGGCGGTTCCGCTGGCGATCATGATCATGCCAAGGCTGGAGGCGGAGAGCCGAGCCTTATCGAGGCAGGCCTGGGCGGCGCGGAGGGCGAGGTCGGCGACCGATTCCTCGGGGGCGGCGAAGCGGCGCTGTTCGATGCCGCTTACGTTCTTGATCCATTCGGCGTCGCAGCCGACGTGGGCGCCGATTTCGGCGTTGGAGACAACGCGTTCCGGGAGGTAGGAGGCAAATTCGCGGAGAAAGGGCAATGCGATTACTTCCCGTGGTCCTCGAGATAGGACTCAATGCGCTCGATGGAGTCGAACTTCCGGGGGTTCAGGTCGGCGTCGGGGATCTTGAGGTCGAAGGCCTTTTCGAGGGCGGCGACGAGGTCGGCGAGGGCGAACGAGTCGAGCAGGCCGGAGTCGAACAGCGACTCGTCGGCTGCGGGGGCGATGGGTTTGCCGGCGATGCCGTTCAGGATTTCATTGATTTTCGTTCGTTTGTCCATTGATGATTCGTACCGCTGTGGGGATGACCGTAGAATCGCTCGCCGTGCGAGCGGGGAGGGCCTCGCTGCGCACGCGCTGATAGGTGGCGTATTGGGCCATCAATTCCTTATACAATGCCGCACCGAGAAGACGGTAGCCGTCCGCGGTGAAATGTACGTAATCTCTTTGGGCGAGGCCGGCGGTGACCCAGCGGCCCATGGCGCCTTTGCCGCCCGTGCGCTCGCGGAGATCCCAGAAGGCGGCGCCGGCGGCGCCGGCGGCGGCGCGCTGGGCTTCGAGGATGAGGTCGATTTTCGGGTGGGATTCCAGGCGGCCACCGGAGCGATAGAAGTGGTCCGGGGGGCCGATGACGAGGAGGGAGGCGGTGGGGGCGAGGCGGCGGAAGCGGGCGAGGAGCTGCGTGAACATGTCGCGGTAGGATGCAAAGGTCCAATCGCGGTTGCGGGCTTCGTTGGTGCCGTAGGCAAGGATGATGAGGGCCGGAGGGCGGCGGTGGAAGTAGCCGGCGAGGACGGTCTCTTCCCAGCGGAGGCCGATGCTGGCCTGGGCGCCGTTCATGCCGAGCATGTCGTAGGTGAGGCCGCGGGTGTTTTCGGCGACCCAGCCGAACAGGCGCACGGGACCGCCGTGGGTGCGGGCGGTGAAGCGGTGGGGGCCGGGCTGGACGGGGAGAGAATAGACGCCGGGGCCGGGTTCGCCCTCGGTGGAGATCGTCTCGAGGACCGTCCCATTATCGGAGATTTCGACGCGGCCGCCGCCGGGTTGGCGGAGGAAGTGGAGTTCGGCCGAGGCGCAATCGGCTTCGAGGGTGACGGATTCGCCGGCGCGGCGGGTG
>JADCJL010000117.1 GCA_020247055.1 Acidobacteriaceae bacterium
CCTGGCGCAATCGCGATCTGTTCTTCGTTCGCAACCTCGGCGAAATGGTCGATTGCCCCCGTCGCGAATCCGCCATGCGCGTGGGCGTCAAGTCCGGCGTCTGCTTCCCCATAACCCGGAAGGGCGAAGTCGTCGGCACCATGGACTTCTTCATGCTCGAAACCATCGATCCGAGCCCGGAGCGGTTGGACGCCCTGCGGAAAGTCGGGCAGTACGTCTCCGCCGCCCTTGAACGAATCGCCGAAGTCGAAAACCAGCAGCAGGATTCGAGCGCCGTCAGCCGGGTGATTGAAGCGGTCGGCGCCGCGACGACCGAAGCGGAAGCTATCCGCGTCGCCCTCGATACCGTCCGCGCCGTTTTCGGTTGGGCCTACGCCTCCTACTGGGCCCTCGACCGCGCGGAAAACGCCCTCAAGTTCAGCCTCGAATCCGGCACCGTGAGCGACGAGTTCCACCGCGTCACCAAGGTTACCCGCTTTTTCGAGGGCGTGGGGCTTTCGGGCCGCGCCTGGCGCAATCGCGATCTGTTCTTCGTGCGCAACCTCGGCGAAATGGTCGATTGCCCCCGCCGGGAGTCGGCCATGCGCGTTGGCGTCAAGTCGGGTGTCTGTTTCCCCATCATGAAGGGCTCCGAAGTCATCGGCACCATGGACTTCTTCATGCTCGAAACCATCGATCCGAGCCCCGAGCGGTTGGAGTCCCTCCGCAAGGTCGGCCAGCTCGTCTCCGCCAACCTCGAACGGATTCGCGAACTCGACCGGCAAAAGGCCGTTGCCGAGAACGCCGAAGCGGTCAACCGCGTGCTCCTCGCCGTCGGTTCCGCCACCTCGGAAGATGCCGCTGTCCGGATCGCTCTCGATACCGTGCGCTCCGCCTTTGGCTGGGCTTACGGCTCCTACTGGGTGCTCGACCGCAAGGAAAACAACCTCCGGTTCAGCGCCGAGTCCGGCACCGTCACCGAAGAGTTCCACCGCATCACGCAGACCGCCCGCTTCAACGAAGGCGTTGGTCTGTCCGGCCGCACCTGGCGGGCGCGGGACATCTACTTCGTTCGTGACCTCGGCGAGATGGTCGACTGCTGCCGCCGGGAATCGGCGCAGCGCGCCGGCGTCAAGTCCGGTGTCTGCTTCCCCGTCATGCAGGATGGCGAAGTCATCGGCACCATGGACTTCTTCATGCTCGAGACGATTGAACTCAGCCCCGAACGCCTCAACACGCTGCGAAGCGTGGGCCAACTGGTCTCCTCGGCCTTTGATCGGCTCCGCCAGGTCGAAAACGCCCGGGACACCGAAGCCATCAATCGCGTGCTCGACGCCATGGGCCGCGCCACCACCGTCAACCAGGCCATCGGGAGCGGTCTCGACATTGTTCGCGATGCCTTCGGCTGGGCTTACGGCTCCTACTGGACCGTCGACCAGGCCACCCAGGAACTCCGGTTCGGCCAGGACTCCGGCACGGTCAGCGAAGAGTTCCGCCGCGTTTCGGCCGAATCCCGGTTCCGCGAAGGCCAAGGTCTCAACGGCCGCTCCTGGAAGGCCCGCGACCTCGTCTTCGTCGAGGACCTCGGGACCATGGTGGACTGCCCCCGGCGCGAATCCGCCATGCGCCTCGGCGTCAAGAGCGGGATCGCTCTGCCGCTGATGCTCAACGGCAGCGTCCTCGGGACGCTCGACTTCTTCGTCCTCACCCGGCTCGTCCCGAGCGCGGAGCGGATGGAGGCCCTGCGCAACGTCTCGCGCCTGATCTCCCGCACCATCGAGCGCCTCTTCTCGGAAGAGCGGAACCGCCGCGAAGCCGCCTTCCAGGAACGGGAAGTGGCGCGCCTGGTCACCAACCTCGAACGGCTCGGTGCCGGCGCTCTCGATGGTCTCGACGCCTCCATCGCCACCGGCGAAGAGGATATTCAGGCCGTCGTCACCAACTTCGAGAAACTGAACAAGGGTCTCGGCTCCACCGCCACGGCCATCCAGCGGCTCATCAACGACACCGCCCAACTCGCCGGCGCCGCCCAGCGCGGCGACCTCAAGTACCGCGCCGACGTCGCCGTCCACCAGGGCAGCTTCCGCCAGGTGGTCGAAGGCGTTAACCGCGCCCTCGATGCCGTCATCGGTCCGCTCGATACCGCCGCCGGCTACATTGAACGCATCAGCATCGGCGACCTGCCGCCGGTGATCACCGAAACCTACCAGGGCGATTTCGATACCCTGCGGAAGAACCTTAACGCTCTGATCGAGTCCATGCACCGCGTCAGCCAGGCCGCCGACGCCGTCGCCCAGGGCGATCTCACCGTCGAGGTCCGCCAGCGGTCCGAACACGACCAGTTGATGAAGTCGCTCGCCGCGATGGTCAACTCACTCACCTCCATGATCCGCCAAATCAAAACGGCGGCCAGTGAAGTCTCCTCCGGCAGTGTCGCTTTGTCCACATCGACAACGCAGCTGTCCGAAGGCGCCAGTGAGCAGTCCGCCGCTGCCGAACAGGCCTCTTCCGCCATGGAACAGATGGTGGCCAACATCCGCCAGAACGCCTCGAACGCCGAACAGACCGAGAAGATCGCTACCCGCTCGGCGACCGACGCCAAGGAAAGCGGCCGCTCGGTGGGCGATGCCGTCGAAGCGATGAAGGAGATCGCCAGCAAGATCTCGATCATCGAAGAGATTGCCCGCCAAACCAACATGCTGGCCCTCAACGCCGCCATCGAAGCCGCCCGCGCCGGAGAGCACGGCAAAGGCTTTGCCGTGGTCGCCGCCGAGGTCCGCAAACTGGCCGAACGCAGCCAGAAGGCCGCCGGCGAGATCAACCAGCTCTCGGGTTCCACCGTCAAAGTGGCCGAAAAAGCCGGCGAAATGCTCATCCGTCTCGTGCCCAACATTGAGAAGACCGCTTCTCTCGTCCAGGAAATTAGCGCTGCCAGCGCCGAACAACAGACCGGAGCCGAGCAGATCAACACCGCTCTGCAGCAGCTCCAGTCGGTCATCCAGCAAAACGCCAGTGGTTCTGAAGAGATGGCGGCTACCAGTGAGGAGCTCTCCTCGCAAGCCGAACAGATGCTCAGCTCCGTGGATCGGTTCCGCGTCGCGGAATCCGGTGACGAAGAGCCGGCCATCATCCGTCTCGAGCGCGCCGTGGCGGCTCGTCCCGCCACGCCCGCTCCGCCGGCCCGCCCGGCCGCCGGCCCGGCTGTCCGTTCCCGGACCGCGCCCGCTACCCCGGCGCGGAACTCCCTCCCCCCGGTCACCCGCTCCGCGGGCCAGACCCGGAAGGGCGGCGGAGTCAGCCTCGACCTGCTCTCAGGCGCCGACGAACTCGATCAGCAGTATCAGAAGTACTGAGGAAATCGAGCCTGTACACCGGACTTGACTGGAGAACTGATTACCATGTCTGTGATTGAAGCAACCAATGTCCAGCCCTATCTCACTTTCAAACTGGGGGCGGAAGTCTTCGCCCTCGAAGTGAGCAAGGTACGGGAAGTCCTCGACTTTACCACCATCACCAAGATCCCCCGCACGCCCGAGTTCCTGCGGGGGGTCATCAACCTGCGCGGTAGCGTCGTTCCGGTTGTCGATCTCCGGTTGGGCTTCGGCCTCGACTCGGTCGACCCGACGGTGAATACCTGCATCATCGTCGTCGAAGTGGCAATGGCGTCGGAAACCATTATTGTGGGTGCCCTCGCCGATGCCGTCGAAGAGGTAGTTGACATCGACGCGGCCGACATCCAGCCGCCGCCGCGTCTCGGCTCGGCCATCCAGACCGATTTCATTCAGGGCATGGGGAAGCGGGAAAACGGCTTCCTCATGATCCTGAACATCGATCGGATCTTCTCCACCGCCGATGTCGCCCACGTTGTAGACGCCATTCAGTAACCAACGGTACAAGCGAATGTCTTCCCCGAGCGATTCTCTCGCTGGCGCCTCGCCAGCCGGTATCGCCCCGGCCGATTTCGCCCGGCTGAGTGCGCTTATCGAACAACGTTGCGGCATACAACTACCGGAAAGCAAACGGGTCATGGTGGAGGCCCGTTTGCGCAAACGACTACAACAACTCGGCCTCCGCTCCTTCTCCGACTACTGGAGTCTGCTCGCGGATGTCCAACGCCGGGATAGCGAAATGGGTCCGCTTACGGATGCGCTGACTACGAATAAGACAGACTTCCTCCGTGAGCCTGCTCACTTCCAGATTCTCGAACACACTATCCTGCCCCATCTCTACAGCGCCGGCATCGGCTCGCGAACGCCCTTGCGGCTGTGGAGTGCGGCCTCCTCAACCGGGGAAGAACCGTACACCCTCGCCATGGTACTCGACCAATGGGGGCGCTCCCGGCGTCCCTTCGAGTTCTCCATCCTGGGGACCGATATCTCCACCCGTGTGCTCGCGCAAGCCCGTCAGGCCACCTATCAGTCCAACGTCATCGCTCCCCTTCCGGAAGCCTGGCGTCAGGCTTACCTCCTGCGGGCGCGCGGCCCGGCCGCCCCGGCCCCGTTTCGGATCTCGCCCGCTCTCCGGGCTCGCGTTCGCTTCGGGCAACTCAACCTGATGGATCCCGACTACGGCCTGCCCGAAAAGGTTCACATCATCTTCTGCCGTAACGTGCTCATCTACTTTAACCGCCAAACGCAGCTCGCAGTCGCCCGGAAGCTCGCCCGCCATCTGCTCCCCGGAGGCTACCTGTTTGTCGGTCACTCGGAATCGCTCCACGCGGCCGACCTGCCGTTTACCCCCCTCGCCCCGAGTGTCTACCAGCACCAACCGGCCTCGGCCGGGCTCCCGGCGGCCTCGCGAGGTGCTGCATGACGCGATTCTTCCTCCATCCCGGCGCCGTCCGGTTCGCGGATCAGCCAGAACGGATTGAAACCATTCTCGGTTCCTGTGTCTCCGTCACCCTGCGCGATCCCCTCACCGCCTCCGCCGCGCTCTGCCACTGCCTGCTGCCCGTGGCCCCTCCCTGGGCCGCGGACGAGGAACGCTATCGCTTCTGCGATACCGCCATCGAGGGGATGCTCGCCTGGTTCGACCAGCGCCGCATTCCCGCGGCTCGCCTCGAAGCCAAGCTCTTCGGCGGTGCCGACGTTCTTATCCGTTCGGACCGCTCATCCGAACTCACCGTAGGAACGCTCAACGCGCACCACGCCGTCTCCGCCCTCGCTCGCTTCGCCATCTCCCCTCAAGCCGGGGAGACCGGCGGTGAACGCGGCCGCTACCTCATCTTCGACACCGCCTCCGGCAGCGTCTGGATCCGCCCCCTCGCCCAAGGACTTACTCCCCCAAGAGCTACTCCCCAAGGGGCTATTCTATGACTTCTCCTAAAACTGTGCTGATCGTGGACGACTCCGCGGTTGTCCGCCAAACCTTGTCCGAGATCCTCGACTCCGACTCCCGGCTCTGCCTCCTCCCGCCGGCCGCCGATCCCTTCATCGCCGCCGAACGGATGAAAGACCAGGTCCCCGATGTCATCGTCCTCGACGTCGAAATGCCTCGCATGGACGGCATCACCTTCCTGCGCCGGCTCATGGCCCAGCATCCTATCCCCGTGGTCATGTGCTCCGGCGCCATCGAACCGGGCTCCCGCCTGCTGCTCGAAGCCCTCGACGCCGGCGCTGTCGAATTCATCTCCAAACCCCGGCTCGGCACGCGCGAGTCCTATGAAGAGGCCCGCGAGATCATCTGCGACACCGTCTACGCTGCCTCCCAGGTCGCCGTCCGCGCCCGTCGCACCGCGCCGGTTCCTCCGAAACTCAGCGCCGATGCTGTGCTCGCCAAAACCCGCCACACCCGGCCGATGAGCTCCACCGATCCCGTTCTCGTCATCGGCGCCTCCACCGGCGGCACCGATGCCCTCGTGCGCGTGCTCCAGGACCTCCCCGCCGACATGCCCGGCATCGTCATCGTCCAGCACATGCCCGAGTTCTTCACCGCCTCCTTCGCCGAACGGCTCGACCGCCTCTCGGCCCTCTCGGTCAAAGAGGCCGCCGCCGGCGACGAGGTCCGCTACGGCCAGGTCCTGCTCGCCCGCGGAAACCGCCACCTCGTCTTCCGTCGCCACCACGGCCGCCTCGTGGTCGAACTCCTCGACGGCCCACCCGTCGCCCGCCACCGGCCCTCGGTCGACGTCCTGTTCCGCTCGGCCGCCCAGCAGGCCGGCCGCTCCGCCATCGGCGTCATCCTCACCGGCATGGGCGACGACGGCGCCGCCGGCATGCTCGAACTCAAACAGGCCGGCGCGGTCACCATCGCCCAGGACCGCGAATCCTCCGTCGTCTTCGGCATGCCCAACGAAGCCATCAAGCGGGGCGGTGTCGACCGCATCCTGCCCCTCAATAAAATCGCCCCGGCGCTCATTCAGCTCGCCAAGGAGAAAAGATTATGAACGCCCAACCCCTCGCTGCCCCCGTCGAACTCACCCTGCGTACCCTCGCCGGCTTCCTCGACACTCTGCGGTCCCAGTCCGCCCCCGTCGAAGTCGACCTCTCCGCCACGGCGGAAATCGACCTCGCCGGCCTGCAGTTGCTCCTCGCCGCTGCTACCGAACCCGGCATCCGCTTCACCCCCGACCGGCCGGCGCCCCTTGTCGCCGCCTGCCAGTCCGCCGGAATCGACCCCATTACGTTCGCCCCAGGAGACCACGATGTCTAAAACCATTCTCGCCGTAGACGATTCCGCCAGCATCCGGCAGCTGGTCAGCCACACCCTGCGCACCGCCGGCTTTCAGGTCATCGAAGCCTGCGACGGCAAAGACGCCCTCGCCAAGCTGACCGCCCCGGTCCATCTGGTCCTCACCGACCTCAACATGCCGAACCTCGACGGTCTCGGCCTCACCAAGGCCATCCGGGCGAACGCCACGCACCGCTACACCCCCATCCTTTTGCTGACCACCGAGTCCGACCCCGCTCGCAAGGCCGAAGGCAAAGCCGCCGGCGCCACCGGCTGGCTCGTCAAGCCCTTCCAGCCCGAACAGCTCCTCGCCACCATCCGGAAGGTGCTCGCATGAGTGGGTTTGACGCCGTCGCCGACCGCCGCCTGATCTTCTGCGAGGAGGCCCGCGACCTGCTCGCCGACCTCGAAGCCGCGCTCCTCCAACTCGAAGCCGACCCGCGCGACCAGGAAACCATCGGCCGCGTCTTCCGCGCCATGCACACCATCAAAGGCTCCGGCGCCATGTTCGGCTTCGATGCCGTGGCCTCCTTCACCCACAACATCGAAAACGCCTACGACCTGGTCCGCTCCGGCGCCCTCGCCGTCACCCCGGCTCTGATCTCGCTCACCCTCAACGCCCGCGACCATATCCTGCATCTGCTCGAAACCACTGTCAGCGGCGCTCCCATCGCCGAGAGATCCGGACAGAGCATCCTCGCCGGCATTGAATCGATCGTCGGCCAACGCGCCGGCCATCCCGCGGCCGCCGCCAACCCCGCCGCGGCCATCACCCCGGACGTCCAGCTCTACACCATCCGCTTCCTCCCGCCCCCCGGCCTGTTCGCGCGCGGGGCCAACCTGCTGCCGCTGTTTGAAGAGCTGCGCGGCCTCGGCGAACTCACCGTCCGCACCGATACGGCGGCCCTCCCCCCGTTCTCCTCCTTCGACCCCGGCCAGTGCTATCTCGCCTTCGACATGCAACTGCGCTCGGCCTGCACCCCGGAGGCCATCCGCGATGTCTTCGTCTTTGTCGACGAAGGCGACTCGCTCACCATCACGGTCCCGCCGCCGCCCGGCCGCGCCGCCGCCGCCGACGCCTCCCCGGCCGCGGCCGCCAGTACCAATAATGCCGCCGCCGCTCGCCACGCCGCCACCTCCAGTCTCCGGGTCTCGGCCGCCAAGCTTGACGAGCTCATCAACATCGTCGGCGAACTCGTCACCATGCAGGCCCGGCTCTCCCGCTTCGCCGTTGAGTCCGGCGAAATCGAAATCTCCTACATCGCCGAAGAGACCGAACGCCTCACCAACATGCTCCGCGACAACACCATGAGCATCCGCATGTTGCCCATCGAGGCCACCTTCGCCCGCTACCGCCGGCTCGTCCGCGACCTCGCCGGCGAACTCGGCAAACAGATCGAACTCGTCACCGAAGGCGGCGACACCGAACTCGATAAGAGCGTCATCGATCAGATCGCCGACCCCCTCGTCCACATCATCCGCAACTCCGTCGACCACGGCATCGAATCGCCCGCCGAACGCCGTCAGGCCGGCAAAGCCCCCGGCGGCCGCCTCGTCCTGTCCGCCGCCCACTCCGGCTCCCACGTGCTCATCCGCGTCTCCGACGACGGCCGCGGCATCGACCCCGCCCGCGTCCGCGCCAAAGCCATCGAGAAAGGACTCATCGATCCCCACGCCGATCTCACGGAAGCCGAAGTCTTCGCCCTCATCTTCCGCACCGGCTTCTCCACCGCCGCCACCGTCTCCTCCGTCTCCGGCCGTGGCGTCGGCATGGACGTTGTCAAGCGCAATGTCGAAGCCCTCCGCGGCACCATCGAACTCACCTCCACCCCCGGCCGCGGCACCGAGATCACCCTCAAGCTGCCCCTCACCCTCGCCATCATCGACGGCCTGCTCGTCCGCGTCGCGACCCAGCACTTCGTCTTCCCGGTCGCGCAGGTCCTCGAGTGC
>JADCJL010000118.1 GCA_020247055.1 Acidobacteriaceae bacterium
CGTTCGCCCAGCGCCCGCTTACCGGCTCCGCCAAGATCCAGCTGTCGCTCGAACGGCTGCAAACGGTCGGCAACGTGCTCATGATTGCCGCGCACCCGGATGACGAAAATACGGCGCTGCTGGCGTATTTCGCACGCGGCCGCCATCTGCGCACCGCCTATCTTTCGCTCACCCGCGGCGAAGGGGGCCAGAACCTCATCGGCAGTGAACAGGGCGAACTGATGGGCGTCATCCGCACCCAGGAGCTGCTCGCCGCTCGCCGCGTCGACGGCGCCGAACAGTTCTTCTCCCGCGCCATCGATTTCGGCTTCTCTAAGACCGCCGCCTAAACGCTCGCCAAGTGTGACCGGGAAAAGGTCCTCGGCGATGTGGTTTATCACATTCGCAGCTTTCAGCCCGACGTCATCGTCCTCCGCTTCTCCGGCACCCCGCGCGACGGCCACGGCCAGCATCAGGCCTCCTCTCTCCTCGGCCGCGAAGCGTTCGCCGCCGCTGCTGACCCCGCCCGCTTCCCCGACCAGAAGCTCAAGCCCTGGAAAGCGAAACGCCTGCTGCTGAACGTGGCGGCCTTTACCCCCCAAATGCAGGCCGAAGCGGAGAAGATGCCGGACAAGATCTCTCTCGACCTCGGCGTTTACGACCCCATTACCGGCCTCTCGTTCGGCGAAGTCGCCGCCATCTCCCGTAGCCAGCACCGCAGCCAGGCCATGGGCGCCCGCGAAGACCGCGGCGCGCAGAAAAACTACTTCATCAATCTTGCCGGCGAACCCGCCACCGGCGACCTACTCGCCGGCATCGACACGACGTGGGCGCGCGTGCCCGGCGGCGCCGAAACCGCCAAACTCCTCGCCGCCGCCCTCGCCGCCTTCAACCCGCGCCAGCCCCACGCCATCGTTCCTACCCTGCTCGCCGCCCGCCGCGCCATGGCCCCACTGCCGCACCCCGCCGTCCCCGCCCAGCTTCGCACCCTCGACGAAACCATCGCCGACTGCCTCGGCCTGTTCGTTGACGCCAGCGCCGACAAATACTACGCCGTACCTGGCGCCCCGCTCAACGTCCGCCTCCTCGCCATCAACCGCTCGCCCGTGGCCGTATCCTGGAACAGCGCGACCATCCTCGCCCCGCAGACCATCAACAAGCCGCTTCTTGCGGGCAACAACGAGGTGGTCGCCGCCACGGTCCAGGTGCCCGCCTCGCAGCCCTTCACCCGCCAATACTGGCTCGCCCGACCGCGTCTTGAAACCATGTATTCGATCGCCGACCAGACCGTCCTCGCCGACGCCGAGCAACCCGCGGCGCTCGCGGCCCGCTTCCAACTCACCGTCGCCGGAGAGTCGCTCGAACTCACCCGCCCCGTCTGGCATCGCTACACCGACCGTATCTACGGCGAACTCACCCGCCCGCTCGTCTTCACCCCGCCTGCGACGGTCTCGTTGAGCGAAAAATCCTACCTGTTCGCCACCGCCCAACCGCGCGAAGTCTCGCTGCAGATCACCGCCATGCAGCCGCGCGCCAACGGCATCGCCCGCCTCCGCGTCCCCGCCGGTTGGAGCGTGCAGCCTGCCACGCAGCCCTTCTCGCTGGCCGATGCCGCCGAACAGACTACCGTCAAGTTCCAGGTCACGCCGCCGGCGCGGGAGTCGACCGCCTCGCTCGAGGCCGCGGTCGAGGTGGATGGCCGCGAGTTTTCCCTCTCGATGGGGTCGGTCGAATACCCGCACATTCCTCCGCAGGCCGTCTTCAGCGAAGCCAAGGCTAAGGCCGTCCGTGTCGACGTGCAAACCCTCTCCCGCAAGGTCGGCTACGTGATGGGCGCCGGCGACGAGGTGCCGCAGGCGTTGCGCCAACTCGGCTGTGAGGTCACGCTGCTCTCGGCGGGCGACCTCGCCACCGGCAACCTGCAGCAGTTCGACGCCATCGTCACTGGCGTCCGCGCCTTCAACACCCGCGCCGACCTCCGCGCCAACATCCAGCGCGTCTACGATTTCGCCGCCGCCGGCGGCACCGTCCTGGTGCAGTACAACGTCGTCGAAGGCGGCTTCTGGGGCGGCAATCCAAAGATCCTCGAAAAGGCCGGCCCCTATCCCTTCACGACCGCCAACGAGCGGGTCACCGTCGAGGAAGCGCCGGTCGAGTTCCTGGCCACCCATCCGCTGCTGCAGAAGCCCAATCGCATCACCAACAAGGATTTTGAAGGCTGGGTGCAGGAGCGCGGACTCTATTTCGCCTCCCGCTTCGACGAGCGCTACACGAGCCTGTTCACCATGAACGATCCCGGCGAAAAACCTTTGCAGGGCGGAACCCTCTATGCTCCGATTGGTAAGGGCGCTTATGTCTTTAGTCCGCTCAGCTGGTTCCGCCAGTTACCCAACGGGGTGCCGGGCGCCTTCCGTATCTTTGCCAATCTCCTCTCGGCAGGCAAACCATGATCGATGAACCGCCCCCTCTCCTCGGCACCTGGTCCCGGCTCTACGCCGCGGTCCTCGTCTATCTCGCCGTGCTGATTGCCCTGTTCTACTGGTTCGGCCGGACCTGGTCATGAGATTGTTTGACTGGGTCGTTCTCCTCCTCTCCCTCGGCGGAGTCATCTTCTACGGGCTCTGGAAAGCCCGCGGCAGCGACACCACCGACAACTATCTCCGCGCCGGCCGCACCATGCCCTGGTACGCCATGGCCCTCTCCATCATGGCGACGCAGGCTTCGGCCATCACCTTCATCTCCACCACCGGCCAGGCCTATGTCGACGGCATGCGGTTCGTGCAGTTCTACCTGGGACTGCCCATCGCCATGGTGATCCTTAGTGTCACCGCCGTGCCCGTGTTCCACCGCGCCAATGTCTATACGGCCTACGAGTATCTCGAGCAGCGCTTCGACAGCAAAGTCCGCCTGCTGGTCAGCATTCTCTTCCTCATCCAGCGCGGCCTCGCCGTCGGCCTTGCCCTGTCGGCGCCCGCCATCGTGCTGACGGTCATCCTCGGCTGGCCCGCCGAAGTGACGACGATCGTCATGGGCGTCACCGTTGTGCTGTACACGGCTCTCGGCGGCGTGAAGGCCATCACCTGGACCGACTTCTACCAGATGCTCATCATGATGTTCGGTCTGGCGATTGCGCTCGCCACCGCCGTCTGGATGCTGCCCGCCCAGGTCGGCTTTCTCGGAGCTCTCGAAGTTGCCGGCGGGGCAGGGAAGATCAACCCCATCGTCACCGCCTTCTCCTGGAACGATCGCTACAACCTCTGGAGCGGTATCTTCGGCGGCATGTTCCTCGCGCTCTCTTACTTCGGCTGCGACCAGAGCCAGGTGCAGCGCTATCTCACGGGCAGCTCCATCGCCCAGAGCCGCCTCAGCCTCCTGTTCAATGGCGTCGCCAAGCTGCCGATGCAGTTCCTCATCCTCCTCACCGGCTGTATCGTCTTCGCCTTTTTTACCTACAACCAGCCCCCGCTGCTGTTCCAGAAACACGCCCAGTCGCAGATTGAAAAGGCGCCCGAGTATCCCGAGCTCAAAGCCCGCTACGATGCCGCCTTTGCCAAACGCCGCGCCGCCGCCGAAAACATCGCTCAGGATAAAGCGGCCTACCAGGCCGCCGCCGCCGAGTTCGACGGCGTGCGCAAACAAGGCTCCCAACTCGCCGAACGCGTGCTCGGGGAAAAAGGCTTCAACGACACCAACTACATCTTCCTCAACTTCGTCACGAACTACCTGCCCGCCGGCCTTGTCGGCCTCGTCATCGCCGCCATTCTCGCCGCCGCCATGTCCACCATCTCGGGCGAGATCAACTCGCTTGCCACGGTCTCCATCATCGACGTCTACCGCCGCTACGGGAACCGCAACGCGGACGACCGGCACTATCTCTGGGCCGCCCGCATCGCCACGCTCTTCTGGGGCATCTACGCCGTCGTCACCGCGCAGTTTGCCCGCAACATGGGCTCACTCGTCGAAGCCGTCAACCTGCTCGGCTCGCTCTTCTACGGCGGCATCCTGGGCGTCTTCGTGCTGGCGATGTATACGAAGCGGGTTGGCCCCTGGGCCGCCTTTATCGGGGTCATCGCGGGCGAGACGGCGATCTTTGCGCTCCACTTCAGCGGCATGACGTCGTTTCTCTGGTACAACGTCATTGGCTGCCTGGTGGTGATCGCCGTCGGCCTCGGCCTCTCGTTCGTCGAAAAGAAAAAGCCCGCTTAAACCTGCATCGTGGCCACGTCGACGTGGCTGCGATGGCCCTCCACTACCACGATGCCGCTCTCGGTCACGTGGTAGCGCTTGGCGTCCTGCTCGAGATCGTAGCCGATGGTCGCGCCCTCCGGTATCCGAACGTTCTTGTCAAGAATCGCCCGTTTGATCTTCGCCCGCCGGCCGATGTCGCAGTTGTCGAAGACGATCGAGTCTTCAATCATCGCCCCGGCGTGAATCCGGCAGCCGCGTCCAATGACGGAGTTCTTCACCGATCCGCCCGAAAGAATCGTCCCGCCGGCCACAATCGAGTCGATGCCGACGCCGCGCCGCCCCTCCTCATCGAAGGTGAACTTCGCCGGCGGATCCTCGTACCCGGCCGTCCGCAGCCGCCACTCGCGGTTGTACAGGTTCAGTGCCGGGTCTACAGACCGCAGGTCCATGTTGGCCTCGTAGTAGGCCTCGAGCGTCCCGACGTCCCGCCAGTAGGACTGCGCTCCGGGCGGGTCGCCCGGAATCCGGTTGGTCTGGAAATCATAGGCGAACAGCTCACTCCGGCCGACGAGCGAAGGCAGAATGTCGCGTCCGAAGTCGTGCGAAGAGTTCTCGTTTTCGGCGTCGGCGTACAGCTCCCGCAGCAGCAGGCCGGTCGAGAAGACGTAGTTGCCCATGGAGGCAAACACCTGGTCGGGCTTGCCGGGTATCGTGGGCGAATTGGGATTCTTCTCGTGGAAGCCGTGGATGCGCCCGTCCGGGCCGGCTTCGATGACGCCAAATTCGCTCGCGTACTGCTTGTCCACCGGAATCGCCGCCACCGTGGCCTGCGCGCGCTTCTGCTCGTGGAACTCAATCATCTCGCGGATGTTCATCCGGTAGATGTGATCGGCGCCGAAGATTACCACCAGGTGTGGGTCGGCCTGCTCAATCAGGTTGATGTTCTGGTAGACGGCATCGGCCGTGCCGCGGTACCAGGTCTCGCCGGCCGAACGCATCTGCGCCGGCACCGGAATCACGAAGTGGTTCTTCAAAAGCCCGCTGAACTCCCAGCCGTCGCGGATGTGCTGCAGCAGCGACTGGCTCTTGAACTGGATCAGCACATAGGTCGAATAGACCCCCGAGTTCACCAGATTACTGAGCACGAAATCGATGATTCGGTAGCGGCCGCCAAACGGCACCGCCGGTTTTGCGCGTTCTTTGGTCAGAGGATAAAGGCGGGTGCCCTTACCTCCGGCCAACACAAACGCCAGGACTCGAAGTTGCATGAATTCACGCTCCCGCTGAAGCCGTTCGACGCTCCAGCAAATTGATCAGAAAAAAGACCTGCCTCCCTTGTATCGAACCACGTCCGGCGAGCGCAAGTTTTGGCCCGCCCGCGCGGCGTTACACTGATCTCAAAATGAGCCTCTCCTGGGTCCGTAGCTTCTGCCGTCAACTGCCGGGCGCCACCGAAGAGATGAAGTGGGAAAAACTGGCGTTTTGTATCGACGGAAAAATCTTCGCCCTCCTCAGTCTCGAACCCGACGCCGTCATGCTCTGCTTCAAGTGCGCGCCGGAAGCCTTCGCGGAACTCACTGATCTGCCCGGCGTCATCCAGGCCCCCTACTTTGCCCGCCGCCAGTGGGTCGCGCTCGAACCCACCGCCAACCTCCCGCGCTCCCAACTCGCACCGCTCCTGCGCACCTCCTACGACCTCGTCCTCGCCAAACTGCCCCGCTACCGGCAGAATCAGCTCCGCGGCGCCCCCGTGCCCCCGGCCGCCGAGTGATAATAAGGGGTTACTATGCGACTCGCCGTAATCGGACTCGGATTCATGGGCAGCACCCACCTGAAGGCGCTGCAAAACCTCCCAGGCGTGGAACTCGCCGCCGTCGTCAGCAACGACCCCAAGAAGCTCGCCGGCGATCTCAGCGCCATCCAGGGCAACCTCGGCGGCCCCGGCGAAGTGCTCGACTTTTCAAGCGTCAAGCAGTACCGCACCCCCGAAGAGGCCTTCGCTGACCCCACCATCGACGCCGTCGACCTCTGCCTGCCCACCGACCTCCACGCTCCGCTCTCCATTGCCGCCCTCCGCGCCGGCAAGCACGTGCTCGTCGAAAAGCCCATGGCCCTCGACCTCGCTCAGTGCGATGAGATGATCGCCGAAGCCGAAAAAGCCGGCCGCGTGCTCATGACCGCCCAGGTCCTCCGCTTCTTCCCCGCCTACACCGCCCTCCGCGCGCAACTCGCAACCGGCCAACTCGGCCAGGTCCGCGCCGCACTCTTCCGCCGCCGCTGCGCCGCGCCCTTCTGGAGCCAGTGGCTCAAGAACTCCGCCAAGTCCGGCGGCGGCGTTTTCGACCTCCTCATCCACGACATCGACATGTGCCTCCACCTGTTTGGCCTCCCCACCGCCGTCAGCGCCACCGGCTACGAAGACCTGAACACCGGCATCGACTTCCTCAACGCCACCCTCCACTACCCCGATATCCCCTCCGTGGTCGTCTCGGGCGGCTGGCACCATCCCAAGTCTTATCCTTTCTCGATGGAGTACACCGTCTCGGCCGATGGCGGCACCCTCGACTACTCCACCGACAACCGCCCCCCCACCCTTTACAAGTTCGACGGCGAAAAAGAGACTCTGCCGCTCGACAACGTCGATGGCTACGCGGCCGAAATCCAGTATTTTGCCGAGTGCGTCAATGAAGGCAAGCAGCCCCTCGTCTGCTCCCCCCGCGACTCGGCCAACGCCGTCCATCTCGCCCACGTCCTGCTGGCCTCCCGCGCGGCCGGCGGTGACCGGCTAACGCTCTAGCGCCTATGCTCGCGAGCTACTTCCGGCTCCTGCTCCGCATCGCGCTTGGCACGTTCCTGGTGCTCGGCGCCGTCGTCGGCATCGGCCTCCTGCTCGATGAGAAACACACCGCCACGCGGGAAACCGTTCTCGCCGCCCCGCCCCAAGCCGTCTGGGCCTCCATCACCGATTTTTCGAACGCCCCCAGCCTCCGCCCCGGCCTCTCCCGCGTCGATGTTCTGCCGCCCGTCAATGGCCTGCCCGCCTGGCGCGAAGTCGAGCGCAGCGGCAAAGCCATCTCCTACGCCGTCACCGAAAGCCAGCCGCCCTCCCGCCTCGTTGTGCGCCTCCTCGGGGACGACCAGCCCTTCGCCGGCGTCTGGACCTACGAACTCACCCCCGCCGGTTCCGGCACCCGTCTGCGCCTCACCGAGAACGGCGAAATCTACCACCCCGTCTTCCGCTTCGTCTTCCACCTGTTTCTGAACCAGGCGGCCACCATCGAACAGTATCTCGGCGCGCTCGAAGCCAGGCACGGCAAGTCCTAGCCCGCCTCAATCCCCGCCTTCTAGCTCTTTCTGCGTCACCAACTGCAAGGTCACCGTAGCGGTCTCCCCCTCACCCACCTTCACCGTGGTCAGCCGACTCTGCACTTTCCGTTGATTCTCCTCATCCATCTCGGCTGCCATCTCGGCTGTCTCCAGCGCCAAGGCCTGGTACTCGCCCGGCGCCAAGCCTCCCAGGCGAAATCGTCCCTGTTCATCGATCGTCGCCACGACCGGAGCATTTGGCACCGGCCCGTTCAGCCAGACCACTCCCCCCTTCGCCCCCGTCACCTGACCACTCACCGCGGCCGGCTTGGTTCCGAACAGGATCTCCACCGGCGCCGCCGCCTCCCCCGCCGTTAGATCCAGGCTCATCCCCGGCACCGGCTGGCCGCCCAGCGTAATCGCCTTCAGGTAAGTGCCCGCTGGCGCCGTCACGCTCACCGGCAGGACATCGCGCCCCACCCGCGTCAGCACGAAGGTGCCGTCCGGCTTACCGGTGGTCTGCACGATCCCCCCCCCGAACCCACCCAGCATCACGCGCACCTTGGTCCACTCCGCCGGGCTCCCCGTATCCGTCCGCATCTGCCCCTGCACCGTCAGCGGCGCCCCGGCGAACAGCACCAGGTTCTCCACCGGCCTGTCGCTCAACTGCACCGTCGTCCGGCCTACCACCACCGGCGCACCCTGCCCGAAATGCACCACCAGCAGCGTGTACGACCCCGGCGGCAACCCCGCCGTCTCGAACTCCCCATCTCCCCGGACGCGCCCGCCCCCCCCGGCGAACCCGCCGCGGCCCATTTGCGCCATCCCCGTCCCTCCCGTCGTCACCATCACCTGGTAGCCCTCCCGCCCCCCTCCCGGAACGGTGCCCTGCACGCGGCCGCGAATCCGCTGCATCGTCGTCCGCCGCTGCACAATCGTCAAGCCGGTGGCGTCCTGACCGGCCAGCACCACCACCGGCGCCGCACTGCTCTCCTCTCGCGCCGAAGGATAGTAAGTTGCCGGATACCCATACTCCTGCGCGCTGCCGGGCGCCAGAAAACTTCCCTCCCGCCGCGCTACCAGGTAGTAACGCCCCGGCGCCACCCCCGCCAGCCGGAACTCGCCCAGATCATTGGTGGCCGCCCCGGGCGACGGCCCCAGCCGCCCCGCCGCCCGGCTGCCCCGCGCCGGCACCAGCGCGACAAACGCCCGCTCCACCGGATCCCCGTCCTCGTCCACCACCCGCCCCGCCACCACGCTCTGCGGATTCAGCCGAAACTCAATGCCGCTCACCGTCTGGCCGGCCTCTACCTTCACGCGGGTCCGGTAAGCGGCCCGCAAAAATCCATTCCGCGTGGCCGAAAGCCGGTACTCGCCCGGCGCGGCCGGAACCCGGAACGCCCCGTCGGCCCCGGTCATCGCCTGCACGGCGCCCCGCTCGGTGGAGAGCGTCACCAGCGCTTTCGCTACCGCCTCGCCTGTCATTCCGTGCACCACACGGCCGCTCACGGCCCCCATCGGCGGCGCCTCCTGCGCACCACCCGTTCCCAGGGCAAACAAAAGGCAAAACAAGCGCCAACTTCCACGTCGCATCTTTAATAGAATACAGGACTTACGTCTGCTTGATCTGATATCATAGAGCGAGTTTTGTAAGGAGCTACCTTTGGCCGACGAACAGAATCCCAATCCGCCCGTCCCCGGCGCGAACAATACGGCTCTCATCCCCGTCAACATCGAAGACGAGATGCGCAAGTCGTATCTCGACTACGCCATGTCCGTCATCATCGGACGTGCGTTGCCCGATGTGCGCGACGGCCTGAAACCGGTGCATCGCCGCATCCTGTACGGCATGAGTGAACTCGGGCTCAGTTACAACCGGCCCACTCGCAAATCCGCCAAGATCGTCGGCGAAGTCATGGGTAAGTTCCACCCGCACGGCGACAGCGCCATTTACGACGCACTCGTCCGCATGGCCCAGCCCTTCTCGATGCGCTATCCCCTCGTCGATGGCCAGGGTAACTTCGGTTCGGTCGACGGCGATCCCCCCGCCGCCATGCGGTACACCGAAGCGCGGCTCACCAAAATCGCCGCCACCATGCTCGATGACATCGACAAGGAAACCGTCGATTTCCGGGCCAACTACGACGATAGCGAACACGAACCGGAAGTTCTCCCCGCCCGCGTGCCGAACCTGCTCATCAATGGCAGCTCCGGCATCGCCGTCGGTATGGCGACCAACATCCCGCCCCACAATATCCGCGAGATCATCGACGCCACCATTCTCCTCGTCAACAACCCAGCGGCCACGCTCGCCGAAGTCCTCGCCATCGTCCCCGGGCCGGACTTTCCCACCGGCGGCTTTATCCTCGGCCGCTCCGGCATCCTCGACGCCTATAGCCGCGGCCGCGGCTCCATCAAGATGCGCGCCAAGGCCGAAATCGAAAAGTCAGGCAAAGATCGCGAAGCCATCGTCGTCACCGAACTGCCCTACCAGGTCAACAAAGCCCGCATGATCGAGGCCACCGCCGGCCTCGTCAACGAAAAGAAGATCGAAGGCATCTCCGAAATCCGCGACGAATCCGACCGCGACGGCATGCGCATCGTCTTTGAACTGAAGCGCGGCGAACAGGCCGACATCGTGCTGAACAACCTGTACAAGCACACGCAGATGCAGATGAACTTCGGCGTCATCATGCTCTCGATCGTCAACGGCCAGCCCCGCGAACTTGGCATCGTCGACATGATCAAGCGGTTTATCGATCATCGCGTCGAAGTCGTCCGCCGGCGTACCAACTACCTGCTGCGCAAGGCCCGCGATCGCGAACACATTTTGCTCGGCTTCCGCCGCGCCCTGCAGAATCTCGATCAGGTCATCGCCATCATCCGCGCCTCGCGCACCCCGCGTGAAGCCCGCGACGGCCTGATGGCCTTCATCACCCCGGAAGAGGCCGCCGGCTACGCCGCCCTCGTCGACGCCACCGGCCCGCAGTTCACCGAACGCCAGGCCCAGGCCATCATCGAACTCCAACTCCAGCGCCTCACCGGCATGGAGCAGGATAAGATCCTCAAGGAACTCGAAGAGATCCAGCGCATGATTGCCGAGTATCTCGAAATCCTCGGCTCGGAGAAGCGCCTGCGGGAAGTCATCACCGGCGAACTCGAAGAGATGCGCAAGGACTTCGGCGACGAACGCCGCACGCAGATCATCGAGGACACGGGCGAAATCCTGCTCGAAGACCTCATTCAGCAGGAAGACGTCGCCATCACGGTCACCCGCGGCGGCTACCTGAAGCGCACCGCCGTCGATACCTACCGCCGCCAGACCCGCGGCGGCAAGGGCCGCATCGGCATGACCACGCGGCAGGAGGATGTCGTCGAGCACCTCATCATCGCCTCGACGCATAACTACCTGCTCATCTTCACCACCAAGGGCCGCCTCTACTGGCTCAAGAACTACGTCATTCCGGACTCCGGCACCGCCTCGAAGGGCAAGCACATCTCCGGCCTGATTAATCTGCAGCCGGACGAAGGCGTCAAGGCGTTCCTGCCCGTGAAAGAGTTCACGGCGGGTAAGTACGTCATCATGGTCACCCGCAACGGGGTCATCAAGAAGTGCGAACTGACTGAGTTCGATAACCCCATGGCCCGCGGCATCATCGCCATCGCCCTGGACGAAGGCGATGAACTGATCCAGGCCATGATCTCGGACGGCAACAGCTACGTCTTCTGCGGCACCCGCCAGGGCATGGCCATCCGCTTCGCCGAGAACGAAGTGCGGCCCATGGGCCGGCCCGCCCGCGGCGTCAAAGCCATGGCGCTTGAAGTCGGTGACTACATCGTTGGCGCCGAGGTCACCGAGGCCGAAGGGCTGATGCTCGCCATCTCGGAAAACGGCTATGGCAAGCGCACCCCCATCGAAGACTACCGGCTCACCCACCGTGGCGGCTTCGGCGTCATCAACATGAAGACCACCAACAAAGTCGGTCATGTGATGGCGCTGATGAAGGTGACCGACAACACCGACCTCATGATCATCACCGCCGAAGGCAAGATTATCCGCATCGAGTCCGGCGAAATCCGGCAGGCTGGCCGGTCGACCCAGGGCGTTCGCCTCGTCAAGATGGAAGAAGGCGACCGGGTCGCCGCCGCCTGCAAGGTGCCCGACTCCGGCCCCGAGCCGGATGCCGAATCCGAAGTCCAGTAAGATAAGCTCATGGCCTCTCTGGTTCAACTCGGTTCTCCGTCCATCGATACCGCGGCGTTGGCAGCCAAAGAGCAGATGCTCCTGGCCAACCTCCGCGGTCTCGGGCGGGTGATCATCGCCTACTCCGGCGGCACCGACTCGGCCTATCTGGCCTGGGCCGCCGTGCAAGCGCTCGGGGAAAACGCCGTCGCCATCACGGCCGACTCGGCTTCCATCCCCGCCTCCCACAAACGCGACGCCGAAGCCTTCGCCCGCCAGTACGGCATCCGTCACGAGTACATCGAAACTTTCGAATTCGACAACCCGGACTACGTCCGCAACGATAAGAACCGCTGCTTCCACTGCAAGGACGAACTGTTCACCCGCCTCGACGCCGTCTGCCTCGAACGCGGCATCGAAAACGTCGTCTACGGCGTCAACGTCGACGACCTCGGCGACTGGCGTCCCGGTCAGGGTGCCGCCAAGGCCCACAACGTCAAAGCCCCGCTCGTCGAAGCCGGCCTCACCAAGGCCGAGATTCGCGAACTCTCCCGCCGCGCCGGCCTGCCCACCTGGGACCGTCCGGCCAGCGCCTGCCTCAGCTCCCGCATCCCCTACGGCACGGCCGTCACCAAGGAAGTTATCAAAACGGTCGAAGACGGCGAAGAGGCCATCAAAGCCCTCGGCTTCCGTCAGTACCGCGTCCGCTTCCACGGCGACCTGGTCCGCCTCGAATTCGCCACCGACGAACTCCCGCGCGCCTTCACCCCGGAGATGGCCCTTCGCTTCAAGGACATCTTCAAGCCGCTCGGGTTCCACTACGTCACCATCGATTGCGAAGGCTACCGCCAAGGCGCCATGAACGAAGCGATAGGATTATCCCATGCTTCGTCGCACGCTACTGCTTAGCCCCCTCGCTCTCGCCGCTCAACAGGCCAAACAACTTCGCATCACGGGCCTCAAAACCGAACTCAAGATCAACCCGCCCCGCGAACCGAACTACGACGCCATCCACAAGCTCGGCGTCGACGCGGGTACCGTAACGCTGCGCCTTGAAACCAACGCCGGCATCACCGGCTTCGCCACCTCCAACTTCGGCATGATCAAGGGCGGGCCGCAGGTGGTCCAAACCATCCTCGAACAGGAGCTGCGCCCGCTGCTCGTCGGCGAAGACCCGGCCTTCCCCAAACGCATCCGCGCCAAGCTCTGGCGCGAACTCGAGTATCACGGCGTGGGCGGCGTCGTCCATTTCGCCATCTCCGCCGCCGACATCGCCATCTGGGACATCCTCGGCAAACACGCCGGCCTGCCCGTCTGGAAGATGCTCGGCGCCTACCGCGACCGCATGCCCTGTTACTCGATGTGTGGCTGGTATTACGATAACGACGATAACCTGGCCAAGTACAAGCGGTCGATTGAACAGGCCCTCGGCCACGGCTACAAGGCCATCAAGATCAAGACCGGCCGCTACAGCATGGCCGACGACGAACGCCGCCTGCGCATCGCCCTCGACCTCTGCCCCCGCGTCATGCTCGACGCCAACCAGGTCTTCAACCGCAACGAAGCCCTGCGCCGCGGCCGTCTCTATCAGCAAATGGGCGCCTTCTGGTACGAAGAGCCTCTCCCGCCGCACGACATGGAAGGCTATGCGGAACTGGCCCGCGAACTCGATATCCGCCTCGCCACCGGCGAAAATCTCTACACCAAGTACGCCTTTGCCGACCTGATCGCCCGCAAGGGCGCCGACGTCGTCCAGCCTGACAACCGCCGCGCCGGCGGCGTCACCGAATGGCTCGAAATCGCCGCCCTCGCCGATGCCGCCGGCCTCGAACTCGCCAGCCACGGCGGCGGCTCAGCCAACATGAACATGCTCCTCACCATGCCCAACGCCATCTACATGGAGACCGGCGGCCCGCAGAAGAACATGGTCAACGGCGAAATTCTCGCCCCGCAGGCGCCCGGCATGAGCACCGAATCCGCATGAACCGCCGTCAACTCCTCCTGCTGGCTCTGCCGGCTAAAACCACCGGCCTCTCTCTCAACGAAGACAACAGCCACTACTTTTATTCGCGCGCCGGCCAGTCGCTCGACCGCGAGAAGGTCGCCAGCTGGGTCGACCAGTACGCCGGCACGCAGGTCCGCGAGTTACTCCTCTCGGCGAACTCCCAGCGCACCAGCTTTGCGAGTAAGGTCTGGGACCCCATCTGGAAGGGCTACGACCCCGCCGGTCCCGACGACCAGCCACTGTTTCGTTCCACCGCCCCTGCCAGCCGCGCGAGCGTGCGCCGCTGGGTCCACACCGCCTGGGACCTCGCTCAGCGCAACCTCGACCCCTACGCGATCTGGATCGAACGCGCCCGGCAAAAAGGCTTGGCGCCCTGGATCTCGATGCGCATGAACGATCTGCATAATGTGGACGACCCCGACAGCTTCATGCACTCGACCTTCTGGCGCGAGCACCCCGAATACCGCCGCGTCCCCTGGCGCGCCGTCGACTGGCGCGACCGGGCCTTCGATTTCTCCCACCAGGCCGTCCGCGACTACCACTTCGCCCTGCTCGAAGAGTACTGCGCCCGCTACGATTTCGCCGGCCTCGAACTCGATTGGATGCGCTTCGGCTTTCACTTCCGCCCCGGCCACGAAGCGGCCGGCGCCGAGATTCTCACCGATTTCGTCCGCCGCGCCCGCCGTCTGCTCAACACCTGGGAGAAAAAGCGCGGCCACAAAATCGCCCTCGGCGCCCGCGTCCCCTCCCGGCCGGAAACGGCCGTCAAACTCGGCATGGACGGCGCCCGCTGGGCCCGCGAGGGCCTCGTGCAGATGCTGGTCGTGACGCCCTTCTGGGCCAGCATTGAGACGGACATGCCGATCGAACTCTGGCGCCGTCTCGCCGGCGACCAGGTGACGCTCGCCGCTGGTCTCGAACTGCTGCTGCGGCCCTATCACGCCTACCGCCCGCTGCAGTTCAACAACCTCGAAATGGTGCGCGGCGCCGCCGCCTCGCTGCTCTCCCGCGGAGCCGACCGGGTCTACTTATTCAACTACATGGATTCGGAGACCTCGATGCCGGACCATGAAAACTACCCGAAGTTACTCCGCGAGTGCGGCAGCCTCACGACGCTTGCCCACAAACCGCGCCGGCACATTGTCACTTACTCGGACACTTACGCCCCCGGCGAAGCACAGGGCGCCCAGTTGCCCAAGTCGCTCCGCCCCGGCGACTGGGCCAGTTTCCGCGTGCACGTGGGCCCTGGCCTCGCAACCGCCAAGCCGGTTTTCCAACTGGAAGGCGAACTGGCCGAAATCCGCTTCAACGGCGAGCGCGAACTGCGTCCCGGCGTCAGCGGCTACGTGGTCATCGATGTCCAGGCTCGCGTGGAAACCACGGTCCACTGGGTGGAGATTCAGGGCGCCTAGCGGCTACTCCGGTAGGCGGTTCTGGCGGCACACTGACCCGATGAGGGCTCTTATCGACAGCGGTGCGTTCGAACCGTTCTTTGTGATTCCGGTTCGCCTCACCCCGATGGCGCCATGGCTTCCCGCCCGTACCAGTTGGCTGGGCCGATGAGTTTCTTATCGCCTGCCGGACCACGGTGGGCGAACTGCTACTCCTCGCCGTGCCGCGTGGTGGCCGGGATCTTTCCGGCGAACGCATCAAGCGCACAGACCAACCCGAGGACTCTTTGGAGCCGCATCTGGGGCACGACACGCTGCGATGGCTACCTTCCTCGCGGACGTCCTGGGAAATTGCCGGTCACGGCCTGATGCAGGCGTTTTCTCCGCCGAGGGGGGCGCGGGGTGCGTGCCATCCGCCGTCGGACACCGCGAACAGGCAAAGCCCGGAACAGTCGATCCGGGTCTTCGGCGTCCGGAAAAGGGCGCTTCGCACCGTAGCCTTCGTACCCTCTTGCCCAATGCTCAGAAAAATACGTTTTCTGCTGGAGTTTCTCCATAAATTCAAGCGGCGGCAGCGCGAGTCAATGCTGGCGCGGAGATTTCGAAACCGCATGGTTCTAGCAATTGGGTTTGTTCGGCCACTTCAATTCGGAGCAGAGCAATGAGATCGAGACAGGGCAGGCGTCGCGCGTGGCGTCTCCACTTGGGGAGTTTGGCGTAGACTTGTCCACGGCCGGCGCCGAATGCGCGATTGGCAGCGAGCAGCAGCGCGCCGTAAGCCGCAAAGGCGAGGACCGGCTGTTTGGGCACCGAAGTAACGTTTCCAAGCTGCGCTTGGCCGACGCCGAGAGTGCCGTTTTCTTCGCGGTGATTGACCTCGATCTGCCACCGGTCGAAGTAGATTTGCAAGGACTGCTTGGCGCAACTGCCGAGGTTGGTAGCGAGCAAGTACGCCTGCCGGGGATAGTACAGCTTCTTGCTTTTGCTTTTGCGATACGGAGTCGGGGCGATAACGATGAGGCGAAGCGGGCGCTGTTTGGCTCCGCCTTGCCAGTACACGCCGACCAGTTCCTTGCAGCGGACTTTGCGTCGTTTACCGGCATAGGAGATCTTGGTTGTTTTCCACTCGCGGGCCTGGTCGAGCCGCACGTGGTCGGGAGTGAACTTCTCGGTGTCATAAAACCGGCGCGATCCGGCCGGAGCGCGAAAGCACAGCTTGGCGTCTTGGCGGGCGCGAACCAAGAGCACGGACCTTTCCGGAATCTCGGCAATGCAGGTGCGGTTGCAAAAGCTGCCATCGCCGGTCAACGCGAGGATCTTTCTAGAGCCGCCGGCCTGATCCAATTCCGTTCGCAGTTGCCTGCCCATCTCGACGAAGCGGCGGGACAGGTTCTGTTTCTTCACCGCTTCCTTATCCTGTTTGATCTCCTCATCGCCCGCTTTCCGGCCGGGGCGTTTGACGCGCGAGACTTCCTCGCAACGAATCGGCAAGGCGTGTGCGCCGACCGGTTCGTTGCGGTGTAACGGCACCAACAGCGAAGCCTGCAGAAAGCGCCGACCCAGCACAAGATTGACGTGGAACGGTTGCGACATCGGATCGCGTTGATAGAAGGCCTGCTGGATCGCGCTCCTTAAAAGGCTGTGGTTCCTTAAAGACTTCCTGGGTTCGGGGGCCTACGGGGCGCGGCCCTTCTTTGCTCTTTCGTTTCGGACGGGGAACTTCTCTCCGCATCGGAACGGCGCCTACCAATGGAATGGCAAGAGTATTCTGGCGGGGAACATTCAGACCGGCGTCACCGGAGATCTCCCGGAGCAGATCCAACATGTCGCCGGCTTCGACTACGGCGTGACGAAGAAGTTTACCCTCGCTGTGGACTACCTCGGGCAGCGGCAGCTCAATGCCAAGCGGGTGAGCCAAACCACGTTCCGGGCTGCGAACGGCGCGGTTTTCCCGCAGGTCGCCATCACGGACGCTTCGTTCCAACAAAGCAGCCTGGCGACGGGATTCAAACTGCTTTTTGCGCAAGATCATCATGGCTTGCGCAATCTGATCATTCCTCTGATCGGCCTGTCCTACACCTTCTGATTGCAGGCCGGGGAACCTGATTGCAGGCCGGGGAACCCGGTGCGGGCGCCGCCGGGGTAGCGCGGTGATACACTGCGAAAACCGGAAACTGGCAGGAGGCCGCTTGCAGAGAGAGTGGAAGGATCGGGAAGTCATCACCGTCAATGGCGTAATAGGCCCGGAGGAGATGGGCGTCACGCAGACGCACGAGCATCTCTTTCTCGACGCGATGGACCACTACCCGGGATACGGTTACCAGTTGGTCATCGACGACGAAGAGGTGATGGCCAGGGAGATTGAAGAGTTTACGCGGCGCGGCGGGCGAACCATCTGCGATGTGACGCTCGACGAGATCGGGCGCGACCCGGTGCGTCTGGCACGGTTTTCGCAGCGCGCGGGAATCCACGTGCTGATGGGCTGCGGCTGGTACCGCGAGTTCGGCTACCCGGCCGTGGTGAAAGAAAAGACCAGCCGTGAGTTGGCCGACATTCTCGTCAAGGAGATCGAGGTCGGCGTCGGCGACACGGGGATTCGCGCGGGATTCATTGGCGAGATCGGCACGGGGCGGCATTCGATTCTGCCCGGCGAGGAACGGGTGTTCCGCGCGGCGGCGCTGGCCCAGGTGCGGACCGGCGTGGCGATCACCACGCACACTACGCGCTGGGGCACGCTGGCGATGGAGCAGATTGCGCTGCTCGAAGAGTACGGCGCCGATTTGAGCCGCGTGATTATCGGACATCTCGGCGACCGCGTGGGCGTGCATCATCTCCTGCCGATTGCCGAAAAAGGCGTCTACGTCGAGGTGGATAACATCGGCTATCTCGACTACCAGCCCGAGTGGGTGCGCGCTGACAACGTGGCCAATCTGGTGCACGCCGGATTCACCAAACAGCTGCTACTCTCCGAAGATATCTGCATGCTGAACCACCTGAAGTACACGGGCGGGAAAGGCTATGGCTACATCCTGGAGGTCTTCGTGCCGATGCTGCGCGAGCGCGGCGTGACGGATGAACAGATCTATCAGATGATGGTGACGAACCCGGCGAACGTGTTCTCGCGGAGACGCCGTGGGGCGGCGTGATTGGTTCGCGGAGTTTGGCTTTCAGCCGGTGATCAACGCCGTCGGCTACGCGACGCGGGTGAGCGGCAGTTGTCCGCATCCCGAGGTGGTGGCGGCGATGGCGGAGGCGAGCGGCGCGTATTTTGAGATCGACGACCTGCTGGCCGCGGCCAGCCGCGAGATCACGCGGGCCACGGGAGCCGAGGCCGGGATTGTGACCTGCGGCGCCGGCGCGGCGCTGTCGCTGGCGGCGGCGGCGTGCCTGGCGGGGAATCGGCCGGAGGTGATGGATGAACTGCCGGACACCACCGGATGCGTGCGGAACGAGATCATTTTCCCGCAGCCGGGGCCTTTCGATTACGATCACGCCGTTCGGCTGAGCGGCGCGAGGCTGCGTTTGGTCGACTACCACGCCGCCGACGCGCTGGCACAAATTGAAGCGGCGATCGGGCCGCGGACGGCGGCGGTGGGCTACGCGTGGTTGGAGGTCGAGGAGCGGCCGCCGATTGCGGCGCTCGCGGAGCTGGCGCATCGCCACGGGCTGCCGCTGCTGGTCGATGGGGCGTGCGCGCTGCCGCCGAGGGAGAACCTGCGCCGACTCACGCGCGACGGCGCGGACCTGGTTGCCTACAGCGGCGGCAAACACCTGGGCGGGCCGCAGGCGTCCGGCATTCTGTGCGGGCGGGAGGAGCTGGTCCGCAGCGCGTGGGTGCAGATGGTGGATATGGATGTGCGCCAGGGAACGTGGTCGCTGCGGCACTGGGTGGAGCAGGGGTGGATCGCGCGCGCACCGCGGCATGGCATCGGACGCTCGATGAAGGTCAGCAAAGAGGCGATCGTGGGCGTGATGGTCGCGCTGCGGCGGTATGCGAACCGGGACGCGCCGGCAGAGTACGCCGCGTGGTCGGCGGTCGCCGACCAGATCTACGACGGGCTGCGGGATCTCCGTGAACTGCGGATTACGCGACACCCAACGGGCGCGAATGGCCAGCCCTACCCGAACGTGCGCGTCGAGTCCGGCGCCGTGCGAGTCGACAATCTGCAGCGGGCTTTGCGCGAAAGACCGCGGCGGATTCTGCTGGCTGAAGATGAGCGGACCCCGGACCGGGCCGTGATCTTCCCGCAGTGTCTGCAGGTGGGTGAGGCGTCAGAGATCGTCGCGGCGGTGCGGGAGACGGTGAAGGAGTTGCAATGAGTGAAGCAGTGGGATCAATAATCCGCGGGGGACTGGTCTACGACGGGAGCGGCGAGGCGGCGCGGCGCGTCGATCTGCGGCTGGCGAACGGGAAGATCACCGAGATCGGACCCGCGCTGGCATCCCACGGCGAGACGGTGGTCGACGCCAGTGGGTTGCTGGTGGCGCCAGGGCTCATCGACCTGCATGTCCACGTCTTCAGCGGGATCGGGCTGTACTCGATTGACCCGTTCGACGCGGGGCTGCGCACCGGCGTGACGACGATGCTCGATACGGGCACGGCCGGCGCGCTGACGTTCGCCAACATGGCCCGGTTCATCATTCCGCGGGCGCCCGAGGATGTCTTCGCGCTGCTGAACATCTCGATGATCGGCTGCATTCAGGGTCATCCGGATTTTCCGCCGTACATGGGCGACCTGAACGACGGACGGCATGCGCACGTGCCGTCGGCGGTCGAGTGCATCAACAGGTTCCCCGAACAGTTGATCGGTGCGAAGGTGCGGCTTACTTCGGGGCTTGCGAATTTCGACGTGAAGAACGAATGGGCGGGGTTTGAAGGCGTCTTTGCGGCCGCCGAACAGACCCGCCGTCCGCTGATGATTCACCATGCGGCGTCGCAGATTCCGAACGTCACCGTGCTGCGGGCGCTGCGCCCGGGCGACACGTACACCCACCTCTACAACCCGAATTCAGACCATTGCTTTGACGAGCACGGCGCGCCGATTGACGCGCTGCTCGACGCCCGCGCGCGCGGCGTGATCTTCGACGTGGGCCACGGCGTGGGCGCCTTCGCCTGGCGCGTGGCTGAGCCGGCGTGCCAGCAATTCGGCTTCTGGCCGGATACGATCAGCACGGACCTGCACCACTTCAACCTCCAGGGACCGGTCGTCGATCTACCGACGACCATGAGCAAGTTCCTCTATCTGGGCATGCCGATGGAGAGCGTGATCCGCGCGGTGACCGCGGCCCCGGCCGCCGCGATGCGGATGAGTGAGCGGATTGGCCTGCTGCGCGTGGGCATGGACGCCGATGTCGTTCTCCTGCGGCACGAGCGCGACAGCTTCCCGTTGACGGACGTCGAAGGGGTGACGCGGCATTCACCGGAGCGGGTGGTGCCGGTTTCGGTTTGCAAACGCGGAGCGTGGTCGAGCTGTACAGGCGCGGGCAGTACAAGCGTGCAATGATGGGCGCGACGCGGGTCCGTTACGGGACGGCGGCGGTTCTCACGGTAGTGGCCTGTCTGCTGTATCTGGACCGCTACGCCGTGGGCATTGCGGCCGAACGGATGCGCGTGGATCTGCGGATGACGCAGACGGAGATGAGTTGGTTTTTGAGCGCGTTTTTCTGGTCCTACGCGCTTTCCCAGGTGCCGGCGGGCTGGATGAGCGACCGATGGGGGCCGCGCGTGACCTTAACGGCGTTTATCGCCGGATGGTCGCTGTTCACGGGGCTGCTGGGGATTACCAGCAGCGTCGCGCTGGTGCTGCTCTGGCGGTTTTTGTGCGGCGTGACGCAGGCGGGCGCGTATCCGGTAGCGTCGGGGATGCTGCGGGTGTGGTTCCCGGTGGCGCAGCGCGGCGTGGCGAGTTCCATCGTGACCATCGGCGGGCGAGCCGGGGCGGTGCTCGCGCCGATTCTAACCGCGTACCTGATGTCGCTCTTGGCCGGCCGCTGGCAGACGGTATTGCTGCTCTACGGCGCCGCCGGAATCGGGGCGGCCGCGGCGGTGGCGGTCTATTGCCGCAACTCGCCGCGCGAGCACGCGGGGGTGAATGCCGCCGAGCGGGTCTTGATTGGCGAACCGCCGGAGCAGAGCGCCCAGCGGCCGCCGTTTCCCTGGCGCACCGTGTTGACGAGCGTCAGCCTGTGGGCCAATTCGGTGACGCAGTTGCTGATGACGATGGGGTGGCTGTTCGTCGTCACCTGGCTGCCGCGGTATCTGGACAAGGTCCACGGCGTGCCGCTGGGTGAGCAGGCGCTGATGACCGCGGTGCCGACGGTAGCCGGCATTGTCGGGATGATGGGCGGCGGCTGGTGGACGGACGCGGCCTCGCGGCGGTTCGGGTTGAAGTGGGGGCGCCGGCTGCCGTTGACGACCACGCGGTTTCTGGCCGCGGTGGGCTACGGGATTTGCGTCTATCTGGGCCAGTGGGCGCCCGAAGCGGGAGCGCGGTGGCTGCCGTGGGCGGTCATCGGCGGGTTAAGCCTCGCAACGTTCAGCAGTGACCTGGGTGTGCCCGCCCTCTGGGCGTACGCGCAGGACGTGGGCGGAAAGTACACGGCGTCCATTATGGGTTGGTCGAATATGTGGAGCGCGGTGGGCGCGGCCATTGCGCCGCTGGTCTACAACGCGGTGTTGGGTGAGACGCCGGGTTTGGCCGAGTGGAACTGGTTGTTCGCGACCTGCGCCGGCGTGTTTGCGTTGTCGGGAGTGACGTCGCTGGCGCTCGATGCCACGAAGCCCATCGCGGCGGAGTAGAACCCGTCCTCGTCGCCCGTCGCAGCCCTACTAACAGTGCCGTTTGGGCGTCCCGTTTCCAGGTGTTGACAACGCATTTGAAAATTTCTGCTCCATGGATTCAATCGGTTAGGGAGATAGGCCAGCCGGGTCACCCGGCGGCACCCGCTATTGTAGGGCTATCTCCTGTGGCGGCAAAGCATGGGTCCGGCCAAACACAATTTGGCCGAAACATACTTTGGTTTCGGAACGCTTCGGTCAGCAATGCGCCGGAGCGTTCCCTTTTTTCGATGCCATTGGACGGGCTTGGCTGGCAGTATGGTATGCTTTGGATGGTGCTGGACGCTCTCCCCAAGCCGGATCTCGACGCCAATTCCACTGAGCCACTCTACCGGCAACTCGCCGCCTGGCTCCGGCAGGGCATCGCCTCCGGCCGCCTCAAATCCGGCGACCGTCTACCCGCCACCCGCGAACTCGCCCAGCATCTCGGCCTTAACCGCGCCACCGTCTCCGCCGCCTACGCCCTCCTCGACGAAGACCATCTCCTCTCCGGCCACGTCGGCAAAGGCAGCTTCGTTCGCGCCCGACTTGCTGATTCCAGCCAGGCCGAGCCAAGCCAGGCCAATCCAGGTCCCTACCCCGCCGCCGCCATCAGTTTCACCACCTCCCGGCCCGCCGCCGACCTCTTCCCCGTCGACGCCTTCCGCCGCTCCTGCCTCGAGGTCCTCGACTCCCCGCAGGTCTCCCAAATCCTCCAACTCGGCTCCCCCCAAGGCTACACCCCGCTCCGCCACTACCTCCTCGAACAGGCCCGCCTCACCGGCATGGCCGCCCCCACCGACGATATCCTCATCACCTCCGGCTGCCAGCAGGCCCTCGACCTCCTCCAGCGCCTCCTCGCCGCCGACCGCCCCGGCCCCGTCGCCATCGAAGACCCCGTCTACGCCGGCATCCGCAACGTCTTTCCCCAACCCTCGCTCGCCGTTCCGGTCACCGAAACCGGCCTCGATCTCGATGCCCTCGAAGGCGTGCTCGCCGCCCGCCGGCCCCGCGCCCTCGTCCTCACCCCCTCGTTCCAGAACCCCACCGGCACCACGCTCCCCCTCGCCGCCCGCCGCCGCGTCGTCGAACTCGCCCGCCAAGCCGGCTGCCTCCTCATCGAAAACGACATCTACTCCGACCTCCGCTACACCGGCGAACCCCTCCCCGCGCTCAAGCAGCTCGACCCCCACGGCAACGTCATCGTCCTCAAAAGCTTCTCGAAAGCCGCCTTCCCCGGCCTCCGCGTCGGCTGGATCATTGCTCCCCGGCCCGTCATCGCCCGTCTCATCGAGATCCGTCAGTGGTGCGATCTCCACACCGACCAGCTCTCCCAGGCCGTCCTGCTGCGCTTTGCCGAGTCCGGGCGCCTCGAAGCGCATCGCCGGTTGATCTGCGCCTCCGGCGCCGCCCGCCTTGCTGCGGTCCTGCGCGCCTGCGCCGCCCACCTGCCCCCCGGCTCCCGCTTCACCCGCCCGGAAGGAGGCATGAATCTCTGGGTCGAACTGCCCGCCCCGCTCGATGCCGCCGCCCTGCTCGAAGAAGCTGTCCGCCGCGGCGTCAGCTATCTGCCCGGCAGCGTCTTCGCCGTCCACACCCCGGCGCCCCACGCCCTCCGTCTCAGCTTCGCGGGCCTGGAACCCCGTGATATCGAAGAGGGCCTGCGCCTGCTCGGCCGCGTCTGCGCCGAGCCCCGAATTCCCACTTTCGAGCCGGAAACGGCCCTAGTATAAAAGGAGTTACCCACCATGATCCTCAACGAAGAGTACCGCCTCAAAGTAGGCTTGGCCGAGATGTTGAAAGGCGGCGTCATCATGGACGTCGTCACACCGGAACAGGCCGTCATCGCCGAACGCGCCGGCGCCTGCGCGGTTATGGCCCTCGAACGCGTCCCCAGCGATATCCGCCGCGACGGCGGCGTCGCCCGCATGTCCCACATCAGTCTCATCCGCGGCATCATGGACGCCGTCTCGATCCCCGTCATGGCCAAAGCCCGCATCGGCCACTTCGTCGAAGCCCGCGTCCTTGAAGCCCTCGCCGTCGACTACATCGATGAGTCCGAGGTCCTCACCCCGGCCGATGAAGAGAACCACATCGACAAGCGCGACTTCAAAGTGCCCTTCGTCTGCGGCGCCCGCAACCTCGGCGAAGCTCTCCGCCGCATCGGCGAAGGCGCGGCCATGATCCGCACCAAAGGTGAAGCCGGCTCCGGCAACATCGTCGAAGCCGTCCGCCACATGCGCACCATCGTCAAAGAGATGCGCCAGCTCACCGTCCTCGGCCCCGAAGAGCTAATGGCCGAAGCCAAGAAGCACCAGGCCCCCTTCGAACTCATCGAGTGGGTCGCCAAGCACGGCAAACTCCCCGTGCCCAACTTCTCGGCCGGCGGCGTGGCCACCCCCGCCGACGCCGCCCTCGTCATGCAGCTCGGCGCCGAGGCCGTCTTCGTCGGCTCCGGCATCTTCAAGTCCGAAAACCCGGAGCTGTTCGCCAAGGCCGTTGTCAAAGCTACGACCTACTACAAGGATCCCGTCAAGGTCATGGAAGCCTGCGAAGAGATCGGCGAATCGAAAGCCATGGTCGGTCTTGAGATCTCCAAAATCGCCGAAGGCGAACTGATGCAGACCCGTGGCTGGTAAAACCGTCGGCGTTCTGGCCCTGCAGGGCGATTACGAACGGCATCTGCGCGCCCTCGAATCGGCGGGTGCGCATGCCGTCGAGGTTCGAACCGCCGCCGAACTGGCGGCGGTCGACGCCCTCGTACTCCCTGGTGGGGAAAGCACCACCATGCTCAAACTCCTGCACCGGGAGAGCCTGTACGCGCCGCTCGGCGCCTTCGGCCAGCAAAAACCCATTTTCGGCACCTGCGCCGGCGCCATTCTGCTGGCGACCACGGTCACCTCCCCGGAGCAGGAGTCGCTCGGCCTGGTCGATATCGCCGTCCAGCGCAACGCCTACGGTCGCCAGCTCGATTCGCGCGTCGTCACCCTACCCTCCGCGCTCGGCGATCTCGAAGCCGTCTTCATCCGCGCCCCCATCATCCGCGCGGCCGGCCCCGCGGTCAACGTGCTGGCCACTTATAACAACGACCCCGTCCTCGTCGAGCAGGGCCGGCACCTCGTCGCCACCTTCCATCCGGAACTGACGGCCGACCCTCGCGTCCACGCCTACTTCCTCACTAAACTCTGAGCCTCGACGCCGGGAACGGGAGCGAACCAGTGCCATAATGAGAGGCGGAAGCCCTCTCTTTCCCCCTTGAGGCCCTATGCTCCCCGACCACTCCTCCGACGAGTTCAACCCGTGGCGTAACGCCGAGATCCGTTTCAACGATGCCGCCGAGCGCCTCGCGCTCGACACCGGTCTTCGCAAGATCCTCAAGACCCCCGCCAAAGAGCTCACCGTCGCCATCCCCGTCATGCTCGACGATGGCCAGATCGAGGTCTTCACCGGCTACCGCGTCCAGCACTCCATCGCCCGCGGCCCCGCCAAAGGCGGCATTCGCTACGCGCCCGACGTTACCCTCGACGAGGTCCGCGCCCTCGCCTCCTGGATGACCTGGAAGTGCGCCGTCGTCAATCTCCCCTACGGCGGCGGCAAAGGCGGCGTCATCTGCAACCCCGCCATCATGTCCGAGATCGAACTCGAACGCGTCACCCGCCGCTACACCTCGGCCATTATCGACATCATCGGACCGGAGAAAGACGTCCCGGCGCCCGACATGAACACCAACGAACGGACCATGGCCTGGATCATGGACACCTACTCCATGCACCGCCGCGAAACCACCACCGCCGTCGTCACCGGCAAGCCCCTCAACCTCGGCGGCTCCCGCGGCCGCACCGAGGCCACCGGCCGCGGCTGCCTGTTCGTCACCAAGGAAGCTCTCAAGAAGTTTCAGATCCCGCCCACCAAAGCCCGCGTCGTCATCCAGGGCTTCGGCAACGTCGGCGGCATGGCCGCCCGCCTCATGGCCAAAGAGGGCATCAAGGTCATCGCCATCATTGAAACCGACGGCGCCGTCTACAACGAAAACGGCCTCGATATCGAAGGCCTGCTCCAGCACCGCCGCTCCACCGGCTCCATTCTCGACTTCCCGGAAGCCACCAACCTCACCAACACCGAGGCGCTCTACCTCGATTGCGACGTCCTCCTCCCCGCCGCCAAAGAGAACGTTATCACCCAGGAAACCGCCCCCCGCATCAACTGCAAAATTCTCTGCGAAGGCGCCAACGGCCCCACCACCGCCCTCGCCGACGCCATCCTCCGCTCCCGCGATATCTTCGTCATCCCGGACATCCTCGCCAACGCCGGCGGCGTCACCGTCTCGTACTTCGAATGGGTCCAGGACCGCCAGGGCTACTTCTGGAACGAGCAACTCGTCAACGATCGCCTCGCCGAAATCATGGTCGAAAGCTTCCGCGACGTCTCCCAATACGCCCGCGAACACAACGTCGACAACCGCACCGCCGCCTACATGTTAGCCCTCGACCGCGTCGCCTTCGCCATCAAACTTCGCGGTATCTACGCCTAAGCATGGCCGCCGAAACCACGCCGCTCATGCGGCAGTACCACAGCGTCAAGGAACAGGTGCCCGGCGCCCTGCTCTTTTTCCGCATGGGCGACTTCTACGAGCTCTTCATGGACGACGCCGTCATCGCCGCCCGCGAACTCGAAATCACGCTCACCTCCCGGAATAAAGACGCCGAACAACCCATCCCCATGGCCGGCGTCCCCTACCACGCCGCCGATGGCTACCTCGCCCGCCTCATCGCCAAAGGCTACCGCGTCGCCATCTGCGAGCAGATGGAAGCCCCCACCCCCGGCAAGAAAATCGTCCGCCGCGAGATCACCCGCATCGTCACCCCCGGCACCGCCACCGATGCCCACATGCTGCGCAGCCGCGAGAACAACTACCTCGCCGCCATCGCTCGCAAAGCCAACCGCGCCGGCCTCGCCTACGTCGACGTCTCCACCGGCGAGTTCCGGTCCACCGAACTGCCCCTTGAAGACGTCGGCCCGCAACTCGAAAGCCTCAACGTCCGCGAGGTCCTCGTCCCGTCGGGCCTCGAATGGCCCGGCCTCCGCGGCCGCACCGATCTCGACGCCTGGGTCTTCGACGCCGACTACGCCACCCGCACCCTGCGCGAACACTTCGGCCTCCTCTCGCTCGACGGCTGCGGGCTGGCCGAAAAACCCCTCGCCACCGGCGCCGCCGGCGCCGTCCTCCACTACCTGCGCGATACCCAGCGCGCCGCCCTCAACCACCTCGACCGCCCCGCCTTCTTCGATCGCAACGAATCGATGGTGCTCGACGCCGTCACCGTCCGCAACCTCGAACTCATCGAACCCCTCTTCGCCGGCGAGAACAAAGAATCCACCCTCGTCCATGTCCTCGACGAAACCATGACCGGCATGGGCGGCCGCCTCCTCCGCCGCCGTCTCCTCCGGCCCTCGGTGCAGCTCGCCGAAATCGAAGAGCGCCTCAACGCCGTCGAAAAGCTGCTGCGGGATACGATCCTCCGCACCAGCCTCCGCCAGGTCCTCGGCACCATTCTCGATCTCGAACGCCTCCTCGCCAAAGTCACCCTCGGCACGGCCAGCCCCCGCGAGATGTTCGCCCTCGGCTCTTCGCTTGCTAAAATCCCCGCCCTGAACCAGCTCCTCGGCGACGCCCGCTTCGACGAAGTCGCCGACGTCCGCGACCGCATCCTTTCGACCATCGCCGAAGAGCCGCCGCCCAACCTCACCGACGGCGGTACCATCCGCGACGGCGTCTCGGCCGACCTCGACCAGCTTCGCGACATCAGCCGCAATTCAAAGCAGTACATCGCCGGCATTGAAACCCGCGAACGCGGCCGCACCGGCATCGCCTCGCTCAAAGTCCGCTTCAACAACGTCTTCGGCTACTACATCGAAATCTCGAAGGCGAACATGGACCGCGTCCCGGCCGACTACGACCGCAAGCAGACCCTCGTCAACGCCGAACGCTTCACCACGCCCGAGCTGAAGGAGCTCGAAAGCAAGATCCTCGACGCCGAAGACAAGATTCTCTCTATTGAGCGCGAACTGTTCACCGCCGTCCGCACCTTCGCCGCCACGCACGCCGAACGTATCCGCCTGGCCGCAAACGCCATCGCCGAGCTCGACCTCACGGCCGGTCTCGCGCAGGTGGCCGCCCAGAACCGCTACGTGCGGCCCGTTTTCAGCTCGAGCGGCGAACTCCGCATCGTCGGCGGACGCCACCCCGTCATCGAAAAACTCGCCGAACGGGAAGCCCAGCGCTTCATCCCCAACGACGTCTCGCTGCACACCGAAACCCAGTTCCTCGGCATCATCACCGGCCCCAACATGGGCGGCAAATCCACCTACCTCCGCCAGACCGCGCTCATCTCCATCCTCGCCCAACTGGGTTCGTTCGTTCCGGCGCAGTCCGCCACCCTCCCCGTCGTCGACCGCGTCTTCACCCGCATCGGCGCCGCCGACAACCTCGCCCGCGGCCGCAGCACCTTCATGGTCGAGATGACCGAAACAGCAGTCATTCTCAACACCGCCACCCGCCACAGCCTCATCATCCTCGACGAAATCGGCCGCGGTACAGCCACCTACGACGGCCTCGCCCTCGCCTGGGCCGTCGTCGAACACGTCCACGAACGCATCGGCGCCCGCACCCTCTTCGCCACCCACTACCACGAACTCACGGTCCTCGCCGAACGCCTCCGCGGCGTCGCCAACCTCCATGTCTCGGTCAAGGAAGCCGGCGACCAGATCATCTTCCTCCGCCGCGTCGAACCCGGCGCCGCCGACAAGAGCTACGGCATCGAGGTCGCCCGCCTCGCCGCCCTGCCGGCTTCGGTCATTGAACGCGCCCGCGAAATCCTCGCCCTGCACGAACAGACCGAACAGACCGTCGTCGCCCCGCCGCGCCAGGCCCCGCTCCAGATTCGCCTCTTTGAGCCGGTCACCGGCGATCTCGCCGCCCGCATCCGCGCTCTCAAACTCGATGAGCTCCGCCCCATCGAAGCGCTGCAAATCCTCGCCACGCTGCAAAAGGAGTTGGGCTGATGCGCGTCTGCGGCATCATGAGCGGCACCTCGCTCGACGGCATCAGCCTCGCCGTCGTCGAGTTCCACAAGGGCGGCTGGACGCTGCGCGAACATCGCGACGTGCCCTACTCAAAGGCCACCCGCGAAGGCCTGCTGTCGATCTCGAACGCCCCCACCCACACGGCCGAAATCGCCCGCTGGAACTTCCGCCTCGCCGAACTCTACGCCAAAGCCGTCGCCAAACTCTCTACGCCCCTTGACCTCATCGGCTGTCACGGCCAGACTGTCTTCCACGAAGCCGGCTGCACGCTGCAGTTGGGCGAGGCGCAGGTGCTCGCCGAACGCACGGGCGTTCCCGTCGTCTCCAACTTCCGCCCCCGCGACATCGCCGCCGGCGGCCAGGGCGCCCCCCTCGTCCCCTACGTCGACGACCTGCTCTTCCGCCACAAGAAGCTCACCCGCGTCGCGCTCAATATCGGCGGTATCGCCAACGTCACCATCCTCGCGCCCGGCGCCGCAACCATCGCCTTCGACACCGGCCCCGGCAACATGATCCTCGATCAACTCGCCTGGGTCATCTCGCGCGGTAAGCTCACCTACGACCGCGGCGCCAAACTCGCCCGCCGGGGCCAGGTGCACCGGGGCCTGCTCGCCGATCTTCTCAAGGCCCCCTACTTCGCCCAAAAGCCCCCGAAAAGCTGCGGCCGCGAACAGTACGGCCGCGAGTTTATCGCCACCCTGCTCGCCACCCAGCTCCCGCTCGAAGATCTGCTCGCCACCGCCACCGTCTTCACCGCCGCCTCCATCGCCCTCGCCGTGCCCGCCCAGACCGACGAACTCATCGCCGCCGGCGGCGGCACACTCAATCCCATGATCATGTCCCATCTGGCGGCCCTTCTGCCCCGCACCCGCGTCACGACCACCGCCGCATGGGGTATCCCCGTCATGGCGAAAGAGGCCGTCGCCTTCGCCATGCTCGCCCGCCAGACCTGGCTGCGCAAGCCCGGCAACCTGCCCTCGGCCACCGGCGCCCGCCGCGCCGTCGTCCTCGGCCAAATCACGCCATAATGCCTGTATGCGAATTTTTCTAGCTACGTTGCTGCTGGCCGCCTCCGCCCTGGCCGGCGTCGAAGACGATGTCAAAAAGGCCGAGATGGACTTCGGCGCCGGCATCACCAAAAACGACTTTGCCCTCCTCGGCAAGGTGCTGGCCGACGATCTCCACTATCTGCACTCCACCGGCCTCGTCGAAAACAAAGCCGGCTATCTCGAGTCCCTCCGCAGCGGCCGTCAGAAGTACAACAAGTTCCAGTACGGCAATATCAAGGTCCGCGTCTACGGTTCGGCCGCCGTCGTCAACGCCGATGCCCAGGTCGAGTTCGTCACCGCCGGCAAGCCCGGCAAGGCGCATCTGGCCTTCACGCACGTCTTCGCCAAGAAGGGCGCGCAGTGGCAACTCGTGAGCCACCAGTCGCTCAAGCTACCCGAGTAGGTCCGGTGCCATCCACTCGCGCCGCGCCGCGGCCGAGCGGACCACGTCAAAGCTGTAGTATTGCCGGAACAGCCCGCTATGTTCGCCATAGCGGGATACGGCCTCCCGCACCGCCTCCAGCCGGCTGTGGCGGCCATCCATCGACCCGGCAATGCGGTCCGCCCAGAACCGCGTCAAGGTCTCGTGGTATCCCGCGCTGTCGCTGTTCGCAACGCCGCAGGCCTCGTTGTAGCGGCGGATGCCGGCGCGCAGCCGGTCAAGCGCCGTCGCGGGCTCTTCATAAATCCACGCCGCCGCCAAGGCCACATGGGCGGCGTGCGTCCACGCGCTTCGCTCGAGGCTCCCGTCAAGAAAGGATTCCAAAAAGGCATCGAGCGAGGATTCCGAAGCCAGCGCGGCAAGCACCCTTGCAGTATCCCACCCCGTGCGAAAAAAGAGAACATTTCCAGCCCGTCGCCGGGCATCATAACCTGGTATGCGAACGCTGATCCAACAGGTGCACATCTACCTGAGCCTGCTAAGCTTTTCGAGCCTCTGCGTGTTCGGCATTATCGGCGTCCACGCCACGATGGCGCCCAAATGGGAGGACCGCCCGCAGTCCCCCGCCAAGCGGTGGGAGGTGCCCTTCGCCGCCCCGAAAGACCTCGACGACGAAGCCCTGGCCGAAAAGATCCGCCGCGAAATCGCGCCGCCCCTCGCCAACCCCATCGCCAAACAGTTCCTCCGCCATACCCCGGAAGGCAAGCTCCAACTTGACTTCTACCAGGTTAACGGCCTCACCCGCGTCATCGTCCACGAAGACCGCCTGCAACTGGAAGAATCGCGCGTCAACGTGCTCGAATACCTCAACCGCATCCACGCCACCACCATTCGCAACCCCTCCCCCGATTGGCGCGTCCGCGCCTGGGTCTGGTACAACGAGCTCGCCGTCTGGAGTCTCCTCGGCATGGCGCTCACCGGCATCCTCCTCTGGCTCACCCTGCGTCTCACTCACAAGGGCGCCTTCGTCGCGTCCGTCCTCGGCGCGTTCGTCTTTCTGCTCATCTATTGGAGGCTTCAGTGAAACGGAAACTCTACCCCGTCCTCCGCGACGTCCACCTCACGGCCGGCCTGTTTTCGATGCTTTTTGTCCTGATGTACGGCTGGAGTTCGCTACAGTTCTCTCATCCCGCGTGGGCCGACACGAAGCCGGTCTCGCTGGAGTGGCAGACCCAGCTTGCCCCCGGTCTCGCCCCGCGCGACGCCGCGCAGGCCCTGCGGACCGGTCTGGGTCTGCAGGGCGACCTCGCCCAGATTCGCCAGCAGAACGGCCTTACGCAGTTCCGTCTCGTCAAGCCCGGCATCGTACACGAGGTCCGCTACGAGACCGCCTCCGGCGCCGCCCAACTGAAAACCAACCGCTGGGGCTGGGCCGGAATGATGATCCGCCTCCACACCGCCGCCGGTCTCTGGCATGAAGACGGTTGGGTGAACCTCTATGGCTGGCTCGTCGGCCTCGTCTCCTTCGGCCTGCTGCTGCTCGGCGCCACCGGACTCTATCTCTGGTTCGTCCGCAAGCGCGAGCGCAAACTCGGCATCGTCATGCTGGCGATCAGTCTGCTCTGGGGACTTGGCACGATGGTGGCGATGCGTGTAGCGTAACTGCATGCGCTTCTTCGCATCGCTTGTTTTCGTCTGCGGGCTGGCCGCCCAGCCCTATCCCGGTACGGTCCCGCTCGAACGCAGCGGCGATCTGAGCCTGGCGATGCTGGCCGGCATCGATGCCTATCTCGATCGCGCCGCCCTCGGCCGCGAGGCCGCTCCTCCGGCCCGCCTGCGCGAGCTCATCGGCGTCGTCGATCCGCGCCGCCCCTTTGACGCCCCCTCGCTCGGCCCCGCGAAAACCATCGGTGTCCACCGCGTCGCGCCGGCCACCTGGCCCGTGCTGGCGGGGCTGGACGCCGAAGGCATCGTCTGGCAGCCCCAAGCCAAGGCGGCCCGCTGCCGCATCGCCCTCGACGACGCGCCCAATCCCGCCCCGGACGAAATGATCTGGCAGCCCGCCCTGCTCGGCCTCGAACCCGTCGGCAAAGGGCGCCACGCCCGGCGCGAGTACATCTACCGCATGGCCTACCCGCTCGGCCGCCACGTCCTCGGCTTCGAAGTGCAGATGGTGCTCGCCGCGGTCGACTACTGCGCGGCGCGTCAACTGCCGGTCACCGTCACCGGCCAGGGCGAAGGCGCCGTCGTAGCGCTCTATAGCACTTATCTCGACGAGCGCATCGCCGAGGGCCGCCTCGGTCCGCTGCCCGCGCCCACCCCGCTCTGGCGCAACATCTGGAAGGGCGCCGGCGAAATCACCTCGCCCCGCCTCCGCCGCATCGCCGCCGCCGCCCCCAGCCCCATCGCCGCCTCCGAGGCCCACTTCGAGCAGATGGTCGAATACTGCCAGCGTCTCCTCCGCGGCGCCGAGGCCCGGCGGCGCGCCTGGTGGGCCAAGGCCGACCTCTCCTCGCCCGCCGCCTGGGAGAAGACCCGCGCCCCCTACCTCCGCCACTACGTCGAAGAGGGCATCGGCGCCATCGCCGCCAACCCCGTTGGCCCCATCGCCTCCCGCCGCCTCTACGACACCGTCGATTACACCGGCTGGGAGGTCACCCTGCCCGTCGCCGGCGACGTCTTCGCCTACGGCATCCTCCTCGTCCCCAAGTCGCTCAAACCCGGCGAGCGCCGCCCGCTCGTCATCGCCCAGCACGGTCTGGAAGGCCGCCCGCAGGACCTCATTCAACCGCCCGATGCCAAGGCCGCCCAGGTCTACGGCCGCTTCGCCGCCCGCCTCGTCGAACGCGGCTTCATCGTCTACGCTCCCCAAAACCCCTACATCCACGGCGACCGCTTTCGCCCTCTGCAACGCAAAGCCAACCCGCTCGGCCTCACCCTCTACTCCTTCATCGTCGCCCAACACAAAGCCACCCTCGACTGGCTCGAAAAACTCCCCATCGTCGATCCCGACCGCATCGGCTTTTACGGCCTCAGCTACGGCGGCCGTACCGCCATGCTCGTGCCGCCCGTCGAGCCCCGCTACAAAGTCGTCATCTGTTCCGGCAACTTTAACGAATGGACCTGGAAGATCGCCTCGAACGAAGCGCCCTTCACGTATCTCTTCACCCAGGAGTACGAGATGTTCGACTTCAACCAGGGCAACACCTTCGGCCACTTCGAGCTAGCCGCGCTCATGGCCCCCCGCGCCTTCATGGTCGAACGCGGCCACGCCGACGGCGTCGGCATCGACGAATGGGTCAGCTACGAATACGCCAAGGTCCGCCGCCTCTACGCCAACTGGAATCTCGGAGAAAAGACCACGATTGAATACTTTCAAGGTCCCCACCAGATCTGGGGCGTCGGCACGTTCGCCTTCCTCCACCAGCAGTTGCGCTGGCCCTAGGCATCCATCGAAAATCGCGACGCGCGGATGTCGGTTTCAACGCGGCGCCGGTAGGAGTACTCAAAGCTCTGCAGCGTGTCGAACGACGATGCCGCCTTGGCCTCGCCGCTCGCCGGACCGGCGCCTGCGTTGTCCGTCTGTCCCGCCTGCGCCAGTTCGCCGATCAAGGCCGTGATGTCTTCGAGCTCCGCATCGGAGATGTCGCCCTCGACGCTCACGGCAACCTCCGTCCGCTGCCCCACCTCCGCCCGCGCACCCGCGGCGCGCCCCGACGGTCCGTAGGCGGCGCCGGCCGAAAACATGGCTCGCGTGTCCTGCTTGAAGGAGAGCGTTACTTTGTCCCCTTCCGCCGTGGTGACGGTCAGCTTCGCAGCCGTCGTCTCCCGGCTACGGACCGAAAACTGGTTGCCTCCGAACGAGGGACGCGAGGCGCTGGATATCGGTGACATACTCTCTGTTCCTCAAAACCTTATCGGTATCCCCCGCCGGCGTTTAGAACTTTTGTTCCAGGCGAACCCGCCAGCGCTTGCAGACGCCGCACGGCCTGTTGGGCATCCCGCTGCACCTTCGGATTGGGGTCCTTCGTCATCTCCAGCGCCACGTCCATGCCCTCAATCCAACCCACCGTCCCGATTACCCACGCCGCCGAGGCCCGCACATTGGGCGCCTCGTCCCGGCAAAGCCGCCGCAACACATCCACCGCCCCCGCCTCTCCCATCTGAAACAGTCCGATCACCGCGTTACCCGCCACCCGCCCGTTTGGACTCCCCGCCGCCGCCCAAAAAAACTCCTTCAGCTCCGGTGTCGACTGCGTTCCGCCCAACGCCTCCACCACGTTCGCCGTCACCCGCGGGTCGTCATGGCCCAGAAACTGCGTCGCCCACTGCGCATCACCCGTTGCGTAGGCGTATAGCTTCGACGCCTTCGAGCGAACCCGCGGGTCTTCCGAGTCCACGTACGGCTTCAAGACGTCGTGAATCCGCTCGGCCGGCGTCACCGCGCCCAGCAACTCAAGCAACCGATCGACCACGAAGGGTTCCGCCTCCACCCGGAGCCGCGCCAAAAACACATCCACCAGCTCCGGATGGCACCGGGCGACCTCCAAGGCCTGCCGCACGGCCTCCCCGAGGGTCGTTTCCACCGGGTCACACAATCGATTCAACCAACTGCCCGTTAGCGAGTGCATGCTATCCCTCTCCTCTTCGCTGAGGCATATCGGCCCGCATTTGCTTTTCTTGAGCGGTAAACTAAAAGATAGGCCCTTTTGCCGGGCGCGCCCTTCCTCCCTCCGTCTCCCCTATGATTAACGCCTTGCTAGCGAAGATTTTCGGCACCAAATCCGAGCGCGAACTCAAACGGCTCAAACCCGTCATCGCGGCCATCAACGAACTGGCTCCCTCCTTTGAACAACTCTCGGATGCCGAACTCTCGGCCAAAACCGCGGAATTCAAACTCAAAATCGAACAGGGCGCCTCCCTCGATGACGTCCTCGTCGAAGCCTTTGCCACCGTCCGCGAAGCCGGCCGCCGCGTGCTCAACATGCGGCACTACGACGTGCAACTGATCGGCGGCATCATCCTCCATCAGGGCAAAATCGCCGAAATGCGCACCGGCGAAGGCAAAACCCTCGTCGCCACCCTCGCCTGCTATCTCAATGCCCTCGAAGGCAAGGGCGTCCACGTCGTCACCGTCAACGACTATCTCGCCCGCCGCGACTCAGAATGGATGGGCCGCGTCTACAAATTCCTCGGCCTCTCGGTCGGCTGCATCGTCCACGACCTCGACGACGCCGAACGCCGCGCCGCCTACGCCTGCGACATCACCTACGGCACCAACAACGAGTTCGGCTTCGACTACCTCCGCGACAACATGAAGTTCCGCCTCGGCGATTGCGTCCAGCGGCCCCACTACTACGCCATCGTCGACGAAGTCGACTCTATCCTCATCGACGAAGCCCGCACCCCGCTCATCATCTCCGGCCCGTCCGAAGAGTCCACCGACAAGTACTACCGCATCAACCAGATCATCCCCAAACTCATCCGCGGCGAAGTGATCGAAGGCAAAGAGCCCGGCGAAAAGTATTTCACCGGCGACTACACCGTCGACGAAAAACACCGCGGCGTCGCCCTCACCGAAGAGGGCGTCCTCAAAGTCGAACGCCTCCTCAACTGCGGCAACCTTTACGACCCGTCCAACATCGAAGTCAATCACCACGTCCAGCAGGGCCTCAAAGCCCACGTGCTCTTCCACCGGGATAAGGACTACCTCGTCCGCCCCGGCGACGACGGCGAAATGGAAGTCGTCATCGTCGACGAGTTCACCGGCCGCATCATGCCCGGCCGCCGCTGGAGCGACGGGCTCCACCAGGCCATCGAAGCCAAAGAAGGCGTCAAAATCCAGCGCGAAACCCAGACGCTGGCCTCCATCACCTTCCAAAACTACTTCCGGATGTACAAGAAGCTCTCCGGCATGACCGGTACGGCCGACACCGAAGCCGCCGAATTCGGCAAAACCTACAAGCTCGACGTCTCCCCCGTGCCGCCCAACCGGCCCATGCGCCGCATCGAGTTCAACGATATCGTCTACCGCACCGAAGAGGAAAAGTTCCGTAACGCCGCCCAGGAAATCAAAGCCTGCCACGCCAATGGGCAACCCGTCCTCGTCGGCACCATCTCCGTCTCCAAGTCCGAGCGCCTGTCCACGATCCTTACCCGCCTCGGCGTCAAGCACGAAGTCCTCAACGCCAAAAACCACGAACGCGAAGCCTTCATCATCGCTCAGGCCGGCCGCTACGGCGCCGTCACGGTCTCCACCAACATGGCCGGCCGCGGCACCGACATCCTCCTCGGCGGCAATCCCGACTTCCTCGCCCAGGAAGAGTGCCTCAAGAAGGGCTACCTCGAATCGATGCCCGAAGGCACCGGCTCGCTCGTCTCCGATCGCGACTACTACTACTTCCAGCGCGGCGCCCGCAACTACCGCGTCCCCATGCCCCAATGGTCGGATATCTTTGCCAAACACAAGGCCGTCTGTGACCAGGAGCACGATAAAGTCGTCGCCGCCGGCGGCCTCATCGTCGTCGGCACCGAACGCCACGAGTCCCGCCGCATCGATAACCAGCTCCGCGGCCGCGCCGGCCGCCAGGGCGACCCCGGCGCCTCCAAGTTCTTCCTCTCCCTCCAGGACGACCTGCTCCGCATCTTCGGCGGCGAACGCATGCAGAACCTCATGCTCCGCCTCGGCATGGAGGAGGACGTGCCGATCGAATCGAAACTCATCACCCGCCGTATCGCCGCCGCGCAGAAGGCCGTCGAAGCCCAGAACTTCGCCAGCCGCAAGCACGTGCTCGAGTACGACGACATCATGAACAAGCAGCGCAACGCCGTCTACAGCATGCGCCGCAATCTGCTCGAAGGTGTCGAACAGCGCGAACGCATTCTCGAAATGTCCCGCGGCCTCGTCGACACCCTCGTCCTCGATCGAATCCCCGAAAAAGCCCGCGTCGACGAGTGGGACCTCGCTGGCCTCGAATCCGATATCCTCACCCGCTTCGGTGTCAATATCGACTCCTCCGGCTTCCCGCAAATGAGCCGCCAGGAGATCGAAGACAGCATCTTCGATGCCTGCCAGGCCCGCTACGAGCAGAAAGAAGCCCTCATCGGCGCCGAATACATCCGCGAAGCCGAACGCATCATCATGCTCAACGTCATCGACAACCAGTGGAAAGACCACCTGTTGTCCATGGACCACCTCAAAGAGGGCATCGGCATGCGGGCCTACGGCCAGAAAGACCCGCTCCTGGAGTACAAAAAGGAGTCCTTCACCCTCTTCCAGGACATGATGGACCGCATCGAAGACGAAACTCTGCGCTATCTCTACTTCATGCAGGTGGCCGAAAACGAAGCCGGCATGCCCCTCCCCCTCCGCCATCCCGACGAACAGGAAAGCGAAGAGATGGTTGCGGCCGGGCCCCCCGAACCGGCCCCCGTCGACCAGAAAGCCGCCCGCTCCTCCATCGCCGAATTCACCCGGAAAATCGAAAAGAAGAAGGAAAAGGAGTTGGCCGACCTCCAGTTCCTGGGCGGTTCCGCTCCCTCGGCACCCCAAACCCCCGTTGTGGCGTCTAAGAAGGTGGGCCGCAACGATCCCTGCTTCTGCGGGAGCGGCAAAAAGTACAAAAAATGCCACGGAATCAACGAGTAGCCTGCCTTGCCGGTTGGGCCCTGCTGGGCCTCGCCGGGTCTCTCTCCGCCGCCCTCCTGCCGGAGGGAATCGAACTCCACGCCCGCAAATCAGCCACCCCCCTCCCGGCCCCCGACCCCGCCCTGTGGCGGGAATACGGCTTCCAGGAAGCCGAAACTGCTACGTATGAAGGACGCGGTCGCCCCAATGAAAAGGGTGTTACCGGCCCCGTCAAAAGCTTCACCGTTTCCGCCTGGCGCCTCCGCGACTCCACGGCCGCTCTCGCCGTCTGGCAGATCCTCCGCCCGGCCGACGCCCAACCCGCCCCCGATGCCGCCACCAAAGTAGCCGCCCGCGCCGGCGCCCAAACCCTCCTCGCCTACGGCAACTACGTCCTCCGCTTCGACGGCTACCAACCTGAACACGACACCATCCACCAGTTAATCCTCAGCCTGCCCCGCTTTGAAAACGCTGCCCTCCCGGCCCTCACGCGCTTTCTCCCCGCCGAGGCCCGCGCCCGCAACTCGGAGCGCTACATCACCGGGCCGGTCAGCCTCGAAAAGTTCGCCCCCCGCGTCCCCCCCTCCGTCGTCGCCTTTCAGTTTGATACCGAAGGCATCACCGGCCGCTTCACCGACCGCGATGGCGCCGTCGATCTCGTCGTCTTCTCCTACCCGAATCACCAGATCGCCCAAAAGCAGATCGCCGCCTTCCAGGCCCTCCCCGGCCTTACCGCCTCCCGCAGCGGCCCCCTCATCGCCGTTGTCACCCAGGCGCCCAACCCCGACGCCGCGCAACGCATCCTTGCCCAGGTGCAGTACGAAGCCACCGTCACCCTCAACGCCAACGCCGCCCCTCCCCCGCAGCAGAACGTCGGCGAACTGATTCTCGCCATCGTGAAGCTGGCCGGTATCCTCATTGCCCTGGCCACCGTCGCCGGACTGCTCTTCGCCGGCATTCGCGTTGCCACCGGCGGCGGTTTCGGCAACATCCGCCCCCGCGAGGACGCCGTACTCACCCTTTCGCTCGACGACGACCCCCCGAAAAGACCTTAAACCGTCCTGCTTTCTTCACTTTGGCGGCTTCCCGGTTTGTTTTCCACAGGTTTTCGACAGAAAATCAACAGCACTTCCACTGTCCCGCCTGGCCGCTAAATAGTTGATAAAAAAGGACTTATTTCCTCGAAAAAAGGAGGAAGTTTTTACTTGACTCTCGCCCCGCGCCGCCGTAACATCCAATCAAACACAGGATTGGCGGCATTGCGATGCCATCGAGCCTGATTCTCCCAAAACATCCCGGCGGCAATCCCGCCGGTTTTGTCCAACGGCCCCGGGTGATAGCGGGGCCGTTGGTTTTCGCGCCCGCCACCCTCTGGCGATACGATAGGGGGTAGCCCATGCAGCGTCGATCTCTTCTCCTCACCACGGTTGCCGCTCTGGCCGGTTGCGGTCCTAAATTGACTCCCGTTCCGGCCGCCGACGACCCGGCGCCCCCCCGCAAGATCCACGTCCCCCGGGCGGCAGCGCCCGCCCCGCCCCCCGACGCCCCTGCCGCCGCCGGCGACAAAGGCTTCGCCGAGATCACCTGGGCCATGCTCCGCGGTCTCGATACCCGCACCGGCCAGGCCAGCCCCCTCCTCGAACTCGCCGCCGGCACCGACGTCAAAATCGCCGGCTACATGGTCCCCTTCGACGACGGCTTCGAGGAGGCCATCGAATTCCTCGTCGTCCCCACCGCCGGCGCCTGCGTCCACACCCCGGCCCCGCCCGCCAACCAGATCGTCTACGCCTCCATGGTCACCGGCCGCCCCGCCAAGGTCGAACTCCTCTACAGCGTCTGGGTCTGCGGCCGCCTCGAAATCGGCTCCACCGACAGCCCCTACGGCCAGGCCGGCTTCAAACTCGCTACCGTCAAGGTCGAACGCCGCGCCTAGCTCTTCAGCCAGCGGTCAAACCACGCGAAGGCGTCCTTCTGCATCTCGAGGTCAAACTTGTGCGGACCCGGATAGAAGTTCGCCTTGTACCGGTCCGCCGCCCCGGCTTTCCTGTACACCTCGGCCAAAATCCGGTCGGCCCGCTGCATCTCCGGCAGCGTAAATAGCGCATCGTCGCTGTTGTTCAGCACCAGCACCGGGTTCGGCGCCGCCAGCCCCAGGATCTCCGGGTAATCGAGGTCCTTCGGCAGACCCGGAACGTAGCACATCCACGTATGCGTGTAGCACTTATTCAGCAGGTAGTCCCGCCACGTCGTCATCATCCCGGCGCAGCAGGCGCAGCGGATGCGCTCATCGGCCCCCGCCAGCATCACCGTCCGCAGCCCCCCGCCCGACAGCCCGGCGCACCCCAGCCGCGTCGCGTCCACGTCCGGCCGCGACGCCAGATAGTCCAGCGCCCGCTGGTCGTCGTGCACAAACACCCCGGGCCAGGTCAGCCCGGCCGAAAACAGGCTCTTCGCCACTAAGTGCTCATGCCCGCCCGCCCAGGTGTTGTATTTCGTAATCTCCTCTTCCGACTCCGGGTTACTCTCCACCATGTTATTCCGGATGTTACCCGGCACATCGCCCCACCGCACCCGCCGCGAGCCAAACGTGAACGTATCATGGATCACCACCACATAACCCCGCCGCGCCAGCTCGTTCGCCCACGCCACGCCTCCGTAGTAGCGCTCCTGATGCCGGATCATCAGCGGATGCGGGTCTTTTGAAATCCGCGTGATCTTTCGCACGCCAAAATACTTATTGCCGCCGTGGTCGTGCAGCCCCACAATTCCCGGCAACTTACCCGTCGCCTTAGCCGGCTTCAGCACCAGCGCCTCGGTCGGCGGCCCATACGGCAGCTGCCACTTCAGGTGCTCAATGTGCAGCCCGTCAAACTCGAGCCGGTGCTCCACCACCGGCCGCGGCGCCAGGGGCGGGGCAGGGGAGACCAGCGCCTCGTGCAGGCGCGCCCGCGCCGCCGGCCGCCACGCGTGCACGTCCTGAAACACGGGCTGCCGAAAAGAAAGTCGGGGCGGGTCGGGAACGCTCGCGGCGGCCCATTCGCCGTAAGCGCCGAGCATATTCAAAGCCATGGCTTGGATCATATCGTAACTGGGCTCCGGAGATGAGACAATGACGAAAAACCAACATGCGCGCTCTCTGGCTCTCTCTGCTCGCTGCCTCGCTCTGGGGCCAATCTCCGACTCCCGTGCAATGGACGGTTACCGCCACCGCCGCCAAAGCCGAAGCGGGCGCTCCCGTCCGCCTGCAGGCCAAGGCCGTCATCGAGCCCGGCTGGCATCTTTACTCCGTCACCTCCCCGGTCACCGCCACCGCCACGAAATTCACCCCGCCCTTCTCCCTCGCGCGAACCCTCCAGAAAAAGGTGGAAGCCAAGTTCGACCCCGTCGCCGCCGCCACCACCGAAAGCTACGAAGGCTCGGCGATCTTCTATCTCGACGGCGTCCTCGGCGAGCAGACCAAGGACCTCGAACTCGTCATCCGCGCCAGCGCCTGTAACGATAAGCTGTGCCTGCCGCCGCGCCGCCGCTCCTTCCCGGTCACGCTCACCGTCGGCACCGTCGAAACTGCCATCCCCGATGGCTTCGTCGTCGCCGCCCCCTCCACGCCCGCTCCCGCTACCCCCGCCCCGCCCCCCGCCGCCGCGCCCGCCGCCCAGCCCCTGGCCAGCTTCCTCCTCATCGCCTTCGGCCTCGGCCTCGCCGCCGTTTTCACCCCCTGCGTCTTTCCGATGATCCCCTTCACCCTCTCCTACTTCATCGGCCAGGGCGACCGGAAGGGCTCCTTCGGCCAGGCCGTCGTCTTCTGTCTCGGCATCATCGTCCTGTTCACCAGTCTTGGCTTCGTTTTGTCCGCCGCGCTCGGCCCCTTCGCCGTCGTGCAGTTGAGCGCCAACCCCTACGTCAATCTCGGCATCGCGGCGGTCTTCTTCGCCTTCGCCCTCTCCATGCTCGGCGCCTTTGAAATCATGCTGCCGTCCAGCCTCCTCACCCGGCTCAACCAGGCCTCCGAGGGCGGCGGCTACCTCGGCTCCCTGCTCATGGGCCTCACCTTCTCGCTCACCTCGTTCGCCTGCGTCGGGCCCTTCGTCGGCACGCTCCTCGCCGCTTCCGTGCAGGGCGACAAACTCCAGCCGGTCCTCGGCATGGCCTTTTTCGCCTCCGGACTCGCCGCCCCGTTCTTTCTGCTCGCCCTCTTCCCCTCTTATCTCAAGAAACTGCCCCGCAGCGGCGTCTGGATGATGCGCGTCAAAGTCGTGATGGCCTTCCTCATCCTGGCCGCCATGCTGAAGTACCTCGCCAACGTCGACGCCGTCTGGCAGCTCGATCTGCTCACCCGCGAACGCTTTCTCGCCGCCTGGATGATCCTGTTCGCCGCCCCGGCCGCCTACCTGCTCGGCTGGCTCCGCCTTGAAGGCATCCAGCCGGACCAGGACGTCACCATCCCGCGCCTCCTCCTCGGCCTACTCCTGCTCAGCTTCTCGCTCAGCCTCTGGCCCGGCATGACCGGCGCGCCGCTCGGCGAACTCGATGCCTATGTCCCGCTCGCCAAACGGTCCACCGCCTCCTCCGGCAGCGGCGGTTACGCCGCCCTCCCCTGGAAGAAGAACGACCTCGCCGGCGCTCTCGCCCAAGCCAAAGCCGAAGGCAAGCAGGTCTTCGTCAACTTCACCGGCTACGCCTGCACCAACTGCCACTGGATGAAGGCCAACATGTTCCCGCTGCCCGAAATCGCCGCGGCGCTCGGCAAATACATCCTGGTCGAACTCTACACCGACGGCACCGACGCCGCCTCCGAACAGAACCAAAAGCTCCAGGAGGCCCGCTTCGCCACCGTCGCCATCCCCTACTACGTCATCCTCGACGCGGACGAAAAGACGGTCCGCTCCTTCCCCGGTCTCACCAAAAATCCCAAGGAATTCCTCCAATTTCTGGCGCCATGAAACTGACCCTCCTCCTTCTGCTTGCCGCCGCTGCCCACGCGCAGGGCCCCATTCGCGGATTCTCTGAAGCAGGCGCCGCCCGCCAGCGCGCCCTCGAATCGAAGCTCCTCGCCGTACCCGACGCGCGCCGCATCGAAGCCCACATGAAGGCCATGGCCAGTGAACCCCACCACGCCGGTTCGCCCGCCTCGCGCAAGGTGGCCGACTACGCCCTCCGCCAGCTCCGCGCCGCCGGCCTCGAAGCCAAAATCGAAACCTTCGAGGCCCTGCTGCCCTATCCCCAATCCCGCCTGCTCACCATGGGTAAGTTCTCCGCCCGCCTCGCCGAGCCCAACTTCGCCGAAGATCCCGACTCGACCGACCGCAACCAACTCCCCACTTACAACGCCTACTCCGCGGACGGCGATGTTACCGCCCCGCTCGTCTACGTTAACTACGGCGTGCCCGAAGACTACGAGTATCTCAAGAAACAGGGCATCGACGTCCGCGGCAAAATCGTCCTCGCCCGCTACGGCCAATCCTGGCGCGGCGTCAAACCCAAAGTGGCCGCCGAACACGGCGCCATCGGCTGCCTCATCTACTCCGACCCCAAAGACGACGGCTACTTCCGCGGCGACGTCTACCCGGCCGGCGCCTACCGCTGCGAATACGGCGTCCAGCGCGGCAGCGTCATGGATATGTCAATCCACGTCGGCGATCCCCTCTCCCCCGGCTTCGCCTCCGAACCCGGCGGCGCCCGGCGCCTCACCCGCGGCGAAGCCAAAACGCTGATGCCGATTCCCGTCCTGCCCATCTCCTACGGCGACGCCAAGCCGCTGCTCGAAGCCCTCGCCGGCCCCCTCGCCCCCGAAAACTGGCGCGGCGCCCTGCCCATCCCCTACAAACTCGGCCCCGGCGCCACGCCCGTCCGCCTCAAACTCACCCACGACTGGGGCACCCGCCCCGTCCACAACGTCATCGCCACCATCCCCGGCAGCGTCGCCCCCGACGAATGGGTAATCTACGGCAACCATCACGACGCCTGGGTCAACGGCGCCAACGATCCCGTCTCCGGCGCCGCCGCCGTCCTCGAAACCGCCCGCGCCTTCGGTGAACTCTACAAGACCGGCTGGCGCCCCCGCCGCACCCTCGTCTTCGCCCTCTGGGACGCCGAGGAGTTTGGCTTGATCGGCTCCACCGAGTGGGTCGAAAAGCACCTGCCGGAGCTGAAGCAGAAGGCCGTGGCCTATTTCAACAGCGACTCGAACGGTAAGGGCCCGCTGGGGCTCGGCGCCAGCCCGGCCCTCAACCTGTTCCTCGAACAGATCGCGCGCGACAGCAAAGATCCCGCGACGGGCGAAAGCATCCTTCCGGCCCTGCTCAAGGTGCAGCGGCCCTTCGAGCCGGGTCCGCTCGGCTCCGGTTCGGACTACGTCGGCTTCGTCCACCACGCCGGCATTGCGGGCGTCAACTTCGGCTTCTCCGGCAGCACCGGCGGCGTCTATCACTCCATCTACGACTCGTTTGCCTGGTACAAGCGATTCTCGGACGGCGAGTTCATCTACGGCAGGGGACTCGCGCAGGTGGCGGCCCTCTCGCTCGCGCGGATGAGCGAAGCGCCCATTGTCCCCTTCGAGTTCACCCGCGCCGCGGCCACCATCCGCCGCTACTGGGGCGAGGTAGACAAGTTAGCCGCCGACAAAAACGTCGGCCTGCCCAACGTCGCCGCCGCCCTCGCCGAACTCGACGCGGCCGCCCGGCAGTTTGAAGCCCGCTACGCCACGGCCGGCCGCGGCACGCGCGAGGTCTATCTCACCGAACGCGCGCTGCTCCTGCCGGACGGTCTGCCCGGCCGCCCCTGGTACCGCAATGCGATCTCCGCCCCCGGCCAGTACACCGGCTACGGCGCCAAGACCATCGCCGGCGTCCGCGAAAGCCTGGAACTCGGCCAGCGCCAGCAGGCCGTGGCGCAGGCGCGGGCCTTCAGCGCGGCGATCGCCCACTACGCCGCCGCCATCCACGCCGCTGCGGCGAAGCTCCAACCTTAGCCAAGCAGCGCCGCAATCGCGTCCGCGTCGTTCGGAACCACCGTGGGTTTGTTGCCAAACGTGGACGTGAGCGGCTCGCCGTGCGGGCCCTTCAAAACACCGGTGTGGTAGTGGTAAATGTAATCCGGGTCCTTCAGCACGTTGCCCGTCAACACCGCCACCACATCGGCATCCGCCCGCATCACCCCGGCGGCTACCAGTTTCTTAATACCGGCGAGCGTCGCGGCCGAAGCCGGTTCGCAGCCAATCCCGCAGGCGCCAATCACCGCCTTGGCGTCGGCAATCTCCTGCTCGCTCGCCCGTTCCACCACCCCGCCCGAAGTTTCGATCTCCAGCAGCGCCTTCGGATAACTCACCGGATCGCCAATCTTAATCGCCGTCGCCAGCGTCTCCGGTTTCTTTACCGTCGGAAAGTGGTCCTTATCCGCCTGCCGGACATAATCGTAAAAGGGCGCCGACCCGGCCGCCTGCACCACCGCCAGCCGCGGCAGCTTATCAATCAGCCCTAAGTCGAGTAACTCCCGCAGCCCCTTGCCAAACGCGCTGACGTTGCCTAAGTTTCCGCCCGGCAGCACCACCCAATCCGGCACCTGCCAATCGCGCTGATCAAGCATCTCAATCACAATCGACTTCTGGCCCTCAATCCGGAACGGATTCACCGAATTCAGCAGATAAATGCCCAGCCGGTCGGCCAGCACCCGCACCAGCGCCAGAATCTGGTCAAAGTTCGCCTCCACCTGTAGCGTCCGCGCCCCGTAGTCGAGCGCCTGCGACAGTTTCCCAAAGGCGATATTGCCGTTGGGGATGAAGATAATCGGATCCAGCCCCGAAGTCGCTGCGTAAGCAGCCATCGACGCCGACGTATTGCCCGTCGATACGCAAGCCACCCGCCGCATCCCCAGCCGCTTGGCCTGCGTCGCCCCGCACGTCATGCCGTTGTCTTTGAAGCTACCGGTCGGGTTGAAGCCCTGGTGCTTGAAGACGACGTTGTCGAGCCCGGCGTATGCCGCCGCCTTGGCGCCGGCGAGCAGCGGCGTGTTGCCCTCGCGCAGCGTTACCACGTGCTCAAAACCGTCAAACAGGTCGAGCATCTCCCGGTAGCGCCACACGCCGGAAACATCGAGCGGCGCGTTCGATAGCCGGCGCTGCCGCCACAACTGCTTCCAGCCGGCAGCGGCGGTGCGGTCGTAGTCGATTTTGGCTTCGAGCAGCCCGTCGCAGCGGGTACAGGCGTAGAGCACTTCGGTCGAAGCATATTCGGCCCGGCAGGAGGGGTTGAAACAGACAAGACGCGAGGACATGAAGAGGTTCCTATAACATTTTCCGGAGGTCGTCGAGCGAAAGACGGCCCGTGTAGATCGCCATGCCGAGCGCGGCATGGACGTTCATCGCCTGCAGTGCCCGCACGTCGTCGAGCGTGGTCACCCCGCCCGCCGCCGTCAGTTCGTGCTCGGGGCTCATGGCGGCCCGCAACCGCCGGAACCAGTCGAGGTCCGTGCCCTGCATCATGCCCTCTTTGTCCACATAAGTGCACAGAAAGCCGCTGCAGTAAGGCTCGAGCTGACTCACTAACTCCTCCGCCGTAAAGTTCAGCGATTCAGTCCAGCCCTTTACGGTAATCCGGCCGCCCTTCGAGTCCATGGCGATCAGCAGCTTGTCCTGCCCCACGGCCGCCACCATCTCCGACAGCAGCGCATGGTTGGGCCCGTCCGCCCGGAAGGCCGACGTGCCGACAATCACGCGGTGGGCGCCTTGTTCCACCAGCTTTTCCGCCCGCTCCGGCGTCCGCACCCCGCCGCCCACCCGGCACCGGGCCCGGGCGCACAGCGTTTCGACAATCGCATCGTTCTCCCCGCGGCCCAGCGCCGCGTCGAGATCGATCACCTGAATCTCGGGAAATCCGGCGAACCGCTGAAGCATCACCTCCGGCGCATCGCCCTCGAGCGCCTTCTCTTTTCCTTGCACCAGTTGGACGACCTTGCCGTCCATCAGATCAATACAGGGTAAAATCATTGGGTTCTCCGGACGACAATGCCGCGCTTGTCGAGAAACTCTTTCAGGTCGTCGACGGTGTAGGTGCCGGAGTGGAAGATACTGGCCGCCAGCGCCGCGTCGGCCTCGCCCTCGGTCAGGACTTTGAGAAAGTGTTCGGGCTTGCCCGCGCCGCCGCTCGCGATCACGGGAATGCGCGTCGCCCGCGAAACCGCCGCCGTCAACTCGCAATCGAAGCCGTCCTGCACCCCGTCGGTATCCATTGACGTCAGCAGAATCTCTCCGGCGCCTAACTCCATGCCCCGGGCCGCCCACGCCACCGCGTCCATGCCTTCGTCTACCCGTCCGCCCTTGGTGAACACGTTCCAGCCGCCGCCGCCCGCCCGCCGCCGGGCGTCGATGGCCAGCACCACCGCCTGCGCCCCGAACTCGTTCGACAGCAGCGTAATCAAGTGCGGGTCGCGCACCGCCGCCGTGTTCACGCTCACCTTATCTGCCCCGGCCATCAGAATCTTGCGCGCATCGACTATCGACCGGATGCCGCCCCCCACCGTCAGCGGAATAAACACCTTCTGCGCCGTCCGCGCCACCACATCCACCATCGTGTTCCGCTCGTCCGAAGAGGCTGTAATGTCGAGAAATACAAGCTCATCGGCCCCCTGCGCGTTGTAGCGCTCGGAGAGTTCCACCGGGTCGCCCGCGTCTTTCAAGTTGACGAAGTTAATGCCCTTGACCACCCGGCCGGCGGTGACGTCAAGGCAGGGAATAATGCGTTTTGCCAGCATGGTGTCAAAGGTCCACGAAGTTTTTAACAATTTGTAACCCCAACGCGCCCGACTTCTCCGGGTGGAACTGAACCCCGTAGACGTTCTCGTGCTCGAGCACGGCGGTAAACGGCTCGGAGTAGATGCAGGTCGCCGCGGCGTATTCGTGCGCCGGAACGTAGTAACTATGAGCGAAGTAGAGATAGGGCCGCGGCGGCAAGTTCCGCAACAGGCGCGAACCGGCCCGGACCTCCAATTCGTTCCAACCCATGTGCGGCACCCGCGCATCGTCGGGAAAACGCCTCACCTTGCCCGCGAATAGCCCTAGGCCCTCGAGGTCCGGTGCCTCTTCGCTCGCCTCGAACATCGCCTGCAGTCCCAGGCAAATGCCCAGAAACGGGACGCCCTGCGCAATCCGCATCAGCAGCGGCTTCCGGACCCGCATCGCATCGAGCGAACGCACCATCTGCCCGAAGTGCCCCACGCCCGGCAGAATAATCTTTTCGGCCGCCAGCAACCCTTCGGCGTCGTCCACCAGTTCGTACTGCGCCCCGATCGCCCCCAGCGTATTCAGCACACTCCGCAGGTTGCCGGCGCCGTAATCGAAGACCACCACCTTGCTCATGCTTTGGTTCCTTCGAGTAAGCCCTTGGTGGAGGGCAGCTGATCCTTCAGGCGAGCGTCTTTCGAAGTGGCGAACTTCATCGCCCGCGCAAAGCACTTGAAGATACTTTCGAGCTTGTGATGATTGCTGCGCCCGTACAGTACCTTACAGTGCACATTGGCCCCGGCGTGCACGGCAAAACCGTCAAAGAAATCGTGCACTAACTCGGTTTGTAAGTCGCCCACCAGCCGGACCTTTACTAAGTCCGCGTAAACCAGCGCCGGCCGCCCGCCCAGATCCACCGCCACCACCGACAGCGTCTCATCCATCGGCATCACGAAGTAGCCGGCCCGGTTGATCCCCTTCCGGTCGCCGAGCGCCTGCGCAAACAGCTGCCCGAGCGCGATGCCCACGTCTTCCACGGTATGGTGCTGATCCACGTCGAGATCGCCCGTGGCCGTCAGTTCGAGGTCGAACCCCCCGTGCTTGGTGAACAGCTCGAGCATGTGATCGAAGAAGCGAATGCCGGTAGAGATCTGATACCGGCCCTTGCCTTCGATCTTCAGTTTTCCGCGGATCTGCGTCTCTTTGGTAATCCGTTCGACGGTTGCGGTTCTCATAAGCTCTCGAGTGCTCCAGCGAGGTCGTTAATGCTCGGGATCAATGCCTGGGCCCCTTCGGCCAGCAGCAGGGCGCCCGTATCCCCGTGGCCGATCCCGATAAACGGCACCCCGGCCAATTTCGCGCTGCGCGCATCGTCTACCGTGTCGCCAATGTAATAGAAGCGTTCGCCTGGAAACTCGGACATGATGCGCAGCATCCCCTCCGGATCCGGCTTGCCGTACTGGACATCATCGGCGCCGACGACGGGTGCAAACTTCAGGCCCGCGGCGAATCGGTCAAGTGTCATCTGCGCCTCGGCCCGTTCTCGGCCGGTGAAGATGGAAAAGGCGTATCGTTCGGCCAGGCTTTCAAGCACCCCGGGCCGCGCAATCCACTGCTCCCGCTGCATCAGCCCCCCGTCTCCGTCGCCAAAGAAGATCTTCTGGAAGTAGTCCACCACCACGGGATACTCGACTTCGACTCCTAAGTCCCGCGCGATCTTCTGGGATAACTGCCAGTCGTTATTCCAGCCGCCGGCGTTTTTATACTCCTGAATCCGGCTCCGGGCGATGGTCTGCCCCGTGAAATGCTGCACCGTGCGGACGATAGTTTCGCGATAGGACTCGGTGACGTCAACCAGCACCCCGTCCATATCAAAGATGATCATTTCTTGCGCCACAGCTCTTCCAACTCCTTGAGTAAGATGCGCATCTGCTGCCGCGTGCCCACCGTGATCCGGACGCAGCCGGCAATCTCGTAACTGCGGTCGCGCACCAGTACGCCCCGCTCGCGCAGACCGTCCCGGATGGCTATCGCCCGGTCCCCCATCTGGGTCAGCACAAAGTTGCCCTGGCTTTTGATGTAGGGAATGTTCAGCTTCTCGAGACCCACATACAGTAATTCCCGCGCCGCGAGCACCTCGCCCACATAGCGTTCAATAAACTGCGGGTCCCGAATCGCCGCCCGCGCTGCCAGCACGGCCAGCGAGTTCACCGAGTACGGGCTCTGCGCCTTGCGCAGCCAGTCGACGTTGGCCGCCTGCGTAAACAGGCAGCCGATCCGCAGCGCCGCCATGCCATAAACCTTGGAAAAGGTACGCGAGACGAACAGATTCGGAAACTCTTTCAGCATCCCGAGCGCCGTCACGCCCGAGAACTCGTAGTAGGCTTCGTCGATAAGCACGGCCGCGTGCGGCGCGCGCTTCAGAATCCGGACGATGCCGTCGAGATCAACGCCCGTGCCCGTAGGGTTGTTCGGGTTCGAGATCAGAATGGCCTTCGTGGTGGGTTGAATCGCCCCGAGCAACTCCTGCAGCGGAAAGCTCAGCGTCCCGGCGCGGTAGGCGATCTCGCGCACCTGCGCCCCGGCCACCTCGGCGTAGAACCGGTACATGGCGTAGGCCGGCTTCAGAATCAGTACCTCGTCCTCGTCATCGACGTAAGTGTTGATGAGGATCTGAATCGCCTCGTCCGTCCCGTTGGTCAGGGCGAACTCATTCTCGGCGACTTTGAAGTAGGCGGCCAGTTCGCGCCGCGCGTCGTTGTATTCCGGGTAAACGGCCAGGTCGTTCTCAACCAGGTGTTCAACGAGAAACTGCGTAACTTTGGGCGAACAGCCGACCGTGTTTTCGTTAAAGTCCAGCCGGAGTTTTTCGCCGCGGCCACCCGTGGGCGGATGGTAGGGCGCCATCCGTTCGACGGCGGGGCGAGGACGGAGCTTGGAACTATTTGGCACGGCGCGCCTCCACCGACCGGGCGTGGGCTTCGAGGCCCTCGGCGCGGGCGAGCGTCGTCACGGCGGGCGTCAGTTTGGCCAGCGCCGCCGCGCTCAACTCCTGCGTCGAAATCACCTTGACGTAATCGGCGGCCGAAAGGCCCCCGCGCAGCCGGGCGGCGCCGCTTGTGGGCAGCACATGGTTCGGTCCGCTGGCGTAGTCGCCAGCCGCCTCCGGGCTGTGCGGGCCAATGAAGACGCTGCCCGCGTGGCGGATCTTCTTGAGCCATGCCGCCGAGGGGATCGAAAGATGCTCCGGAGCGAATCGGTTGGCGACTTCAATCGCCTGGTCAACCGAGTCCATCAGAATAATGGCCGAGTTCTTCTCAATGGCCACACGCGCGGTCTTGGCCGTGGTCAGCGTGCTGAGCTGCTTGTCGATCTCGCTCTGCACGGCCAGCGCCAGCTGTTTCGAGGTCGTCAGCAGCACGGCCGAAGCATCGGTATCGTGCTCCGCCTGCGCCAGCATGTCCGCCGCGATCCAGGCCGGGTTGCCGTCCTCGGCGATCATGAGAATCTCCGTCGGGCCGGCAATAAAGTCGATGCCCACCTCGCCCGCCAGCAGCTTCTTCGCCGCCGCGACATAGATGTTCCCCGGTCCGACAATGCGGTCCGCCCGCGGCACCGTCTTGGTGCCGTAGGCGAACGCGGCGATGGCCTGCGCGCCGCCAATCTGAAAAACGTTCGGCACCTTCAAGAGAGATGCCGTGCCGTAGATCTCCGGAACCACGCGGGGCGAGGTGACGCAGATGTTCTCGACTCCGGCCACCTGTGCCGGAATCACGGTCATCAGCAGCGTCGACGGCAGCGGGTAGCGGCCGGCCGGGATGTAGGCCGCCACGGTATCGAGCGGACGGACGATCTGCCCAAGCTTCAGGCCCGGTGAAACGGTGACCGACTTCGGCGTAGGCAGTTGGAGTTTCGCGTAGGCACGGATGTTGGCCGCCGCGGTCTTCACCGCTGCTTTGAAGGCGGGGGAGAGGCCTTGGGCGGCCGCGGCCAATTCGCTCTCGGGCACCCGCACCGTCTTCCGTTCGAGCCCGTCAAACTGCCGGGCATATTCGAGCACCGCCGCGTCGCCCCGCTTCTTCACGGCCTCGAGCATGGGTTTCACCACCGCCTCGGCCTCGCCCAGCCGGGCGGCCTTCCGCGACAGAATCTTAGTAACCTGACCGGCGTCGACTATCTTGATCATAGGCCCCCCGCCTTACATCACAATCTTATTCAGCGGATACTCGACAATCCCCTGCGCCCCGGCGGCCTTGAGCCGCGGAATCAGGTTCCGCACGGTGATCTCGTCCAGGATCGTGTTCACTGCCACCCACTCCGAGTCGCTCAGCTGCGAAACGGTGGGGTTCTTCAGCGCCGGCAGCGTAGCCAGCACCTTTTCCAGGTCGGCCCGCCGCACGTTCAGCATCAGGCCCACCTTGCCGAGCGCGGCGATCGCGCCATCGAGCAGCAGGCGGATGTCGCTCAACTTCTGTTGCTTCCAGGCATCGGCCCAGGAGGTCTTATTGGCGATCAACTGCGTATTCGAGCTCATCAACTCCTCAACGATCCGCAGCTTATTGGCCCGCAGCGAGGAGCCGGTTTCGGTCACCTCGACAATCGCATCGGCCAGCACCGGCGGCTTCACCTCGGTCGCGCCCCAGGAGAACTCAACTTTTGCCGTCACTCCATTGGCCTTGAGATAGTTTTTTGTGAACTGCACCAGTTCGGTGGCGATGATCTTGCCTTCCAGGTCCTTGACGCTCTGCACGGGCGAAGATTCGGGTACCGCCAGTACCCAGCGCACCTTGCCGAAACTGGCCTTCGAGTAGACGAGATCCGCTACCGTCTCCACTTCGGCCTCGGACTCTTTCACCCAGTCAAGACCCGTCAAACCCGCGTCCAGAATGCCGTCTTCGACATAGCGGGCCATCTCCTGCGCCCGGATGAGCATGCACTCAATCTCCGGATCATCAATCGAAGGAAAGTAACTGCGGCTCGACACCGAGATATTAAATCCGGCGCGGCGGAACAGATCAATCGTCGCGTTTTCGAGACTGCCCTTCGGAATACCGAGCTTTAACTTCTTATTTGTCATATACCGCCTTCGGATCGTAAGTTGGCGACTCGGAGACCTGCCACTCCCCGTCCGTGAGCGTCCGGAAGAAGCAGCTTTCGTAACCTTCGTGGCAGACGCCCGGTCCCACCGGATCCACCTGCACCAGCACCGCATCCCGGTCGCAGTCGGTTTCAATCGACTTGACCAACAGCTTATGGCCGGAGGATTCGCCCTTGAGCCACAGTTTCTGGCGGCTGCGCGAGAAGAAGATCGCGTAGCCCCGCTCGACGGTCAGCCGGAACGACTCCTCGTTCATGTACCCGACCATGAGAATCCGCTTGGTTTCGTAGTGCTGAATGACGGCGGTTACCAGGCCGTCCGATTTTTTGAAGTCTAGATCCATAAATGAAAAACCCGCCGTTTTCGCGGCGGGCTGGTGAGGAAGTCATCGAAGCTTGCGAGGAGACAATCGCGAAGCTACAGTCCAGCCTGCCCGTTCGCCGTATGGCGATGGTGAGGGTGCAGGCGATGGTGCGTGAACCGCATGAAGCAATAGGATAGCAAACTTCTCTAAGGCTGTCTCGTCTGCTGCAAAATTTGCGCGACGGCCTGCACGAGTTGCGCCGCCCGCGGCGGACTGACCAGCAGCGGCAGGCCGTTTGGATTCTCCCGCACCTCCGTGGCCGGGTCGACGAAGTTGAAGTTCTGGGTCTTGCCCTTCTCGTCATTAATTTTCAGACTGAGAAACGGAACGCCCTGAGTATTGCTGGTGGCCCGCGCCGCGACCAGGTTGGCGAGCGGCAGCGAAAAGTTTTTGCCCGTGCAGTTGCCACCCGTGATCTGGTACTGGATCAGGTCGCGGGAGACCGTCAGGCTGGCGGCGTGCGCGCCGGTCAGGGTGTGATGGTGGCCAACGTTGAAGGGCAGCGTCGCTCCGGCCCGCAGCGCCTGCACGGCAGTGGACGCAAACAGATCCCAATGCTGCTCCCGGAAGTGCACGTAGGCGAGCAACTGCAGCGCCTCGCGGTTGTTGGCGTCTCCCCGTAGAATCTCCTGTGCCACCCGGGCCGCCTCTTCGGTATCGCCCCGCTGGTAGGCCGCGTTGCCGGCGGCGATGTCCGGAACCTTCGGGCGTTCGGCGGGCGCCACGGAGTTGGTCATGAGGCGCGCCAGCGGGTTCTGCACGGGCGGCGGCCCGATGGCCGGCCCCTCGCCGGACGCGCCCGGCCGCAGGTAGACATCGCCAATCACACTCGACACCGTCCACGGCACCTGCCGGCCGCCCGAGGCATTATGCACCCGCTCCCGGACCCGGTTGAACACCTGGTCGAGTGTGAGGCCGGGCTCGCGGAGCGCCGTAATCAGATGCGTGGTAAACAGGCCGTTATTCCCGTTCGGATTATCGTCGGCCGTCTGACCCGGCGCCGTGGCGAACGCAATCAGCGTGCCCTTGCCCGAACCCATCGCCGCCAGTCCGCCCCCGGCCGCACGCTTGGCGGCAAAGGGATTGTTCCTGCAGGCGTCGAGAACCACCAGCGTCACGCGCGCCCCCGCCTTCTCAATCCGTTCCTGCACCCGCGAGGCCGCATAGGCCGCGTACTTGGCGTCGGTCTCGTCCTTGGCGTCAAAGTCCACCGGCACCAGGTAGTTTTCGCCTTCGAGCTGGATGCCGTGGCCCGCGTAGTAGAAAGCCACCACGTCCCCCGGGCGCACCCGGCTCACCAGCCCCGAAACCGCCCGGTCCAGATTCGGCAGGGTGACGTCCACCGCCGTCGTCGTGGCAAAGCCGATCTCGGTAAGCGCCCGCGCCACCGCCTGCGCATCGTTAGCCGGATTGCGCAGCGGCCATTTCGGGTAGTTGCCGTTGCCGATGACCAGCGCCAGCTTCTGCGGCGGTTCCAACCTCAGATCGCGCTGCGGCCCCTGCGCCGCCAGCGGCCAGATAAGAAAGAGCAAACCAACCAGTCTCATGACTTACCGTTCCACCGCGAACGCCTTCTCTCCGTTCAGATACCAGTTCGTCGCGTCCGCGGTGATGGCCAGCAGCCGCGACTCTCCCGAGTTATAAAGGATCTGCAGATACGGCGCTCCACCCCGTTCGACAATGCTCCAGCGTCCGCGTCGATCGTCTTTCCCGTAGCTGCCGCCGCTGGCGCCCGCGACATCCACACTCACCATGCTGCTGCTTTCAAACGCGTAAGTCCCGTCGGCGTTCAGATAGTGCCGCTTATCGCTCGACATCCCCTGACTCGCCCAGAACTGGCGCACCACCTTGCCCCGCAGCTTCTGCTCCCACTGCCGCGTGAGCGGCGAAGTGGCGCCCGCCGGGGGCGCCGCGTAGCGAATCGACTGCACCACGGGCCCCAGCAGCGGCTGCCGCGCCCGCACCCGGTCCACCGGCCCGGCCGCCACCACCAAATGCGCCCGGCTCCCCTGCGGCGCCACGTAGATCGACAGCCCGGCCATCTGCCGCGTCTCGGGATGCACCACCTCCCAGTGATAGGCCGCCCCGCCGGGGATCGCCTCCCGGTCGCCGGAGCGCCGGACGTTAGCCGCCTTGGCGAGAAACATCTCGCTCAACTGCCGCACCGCCGCACTCTCCTCGGCCGCGTTGTAGCCCTCCTGCACGAGCGCCATGTAGACCTCATCGGCAACGCCGTCCGGCGGTTGCAGCAGAATCGCCTGATCCTTATCCGCAGCCGTCCAGCCCGCCGGAGGCACCACGGAAAAGCCGCTCGCGTGCCGGTGCGCCGCCCCCCCCGCCGGCGCTGCCGCCTCGCGGGCTAACAGATACTCATGCCCTTCGCTCACCAGCCGCAGCTGCGCCCCCGCCCCGGTCACCGTGAAGGGAAAACGCTGGCCGCCGGCGGTGAAGGTCCCCTCCAGCCGGCCCGCCGCCGCCGTCGCCTGCACGGGCAGCTGTTGGCCTTTGATTTCTATCGTGCCCGCGAACGTCCCGGCCGCCCCGCGCCGGAGTTGCAACCGCATCTCACGGCTCGCATAGGTCCCGTCCCAGTCGAACCCCTGTCCCCCAACCAGCGCCGTGAGCGCCAATACTAGAGCAACCGCTTTCATTTTGACTCCTGTTCCCGCCTCCTGGTCTTATCGCGCAAAACCGCCCACTACTCCCTCAAACGGCGCGCACGGCGGCCTGCACCGGCCGGGAACCCACCGGGATCATCGTAAACAGCGGAGCCGTCTTGTTCCGGTTCGGCACGATCGACTTGATGCGCAGCACCGCCATGTCCCCGCTCGCGCGATTCAGCACGAGCACGTACTGATTGTCCGGAGTGACGGTGAGAAAGCCCGGGTCCTGCCCCACGCTCACGACGGCGATCGTCTTGTGCGTGACGATGTCGAGAATACTGACGTCGTTGCGGGTCGGGCTGGCCACAAAGAGAAAGTCAACGTCCGGCGTCGAGGCTACCGTCATCGCCCCCGGCGCCCGTCCGGCCAGCACCGTCTCGGCCACCTCGCCGCGGTACGGATAAACTACGACGACCGCATCGAGGCCCTCGCCCGTGAGGAACAGTTGGCCGCCATCGGGCTTGAAGCAGAACCGTTCCGGCCGCAGCGCCAGCGGCAAATGAGTGATCAGCCGAAGGCTTGGCAGTTCGTAAAACGAGAGCAGCTGCGCGTCGCGGGCGGCGAAGATCACCGCCCGGCCGTTGCTTTGAAACGCCGCCAGCGTGGGCGGATGGGGCAACTGGAACTGCGCCGTAATGCGGCCCTCGGCCCGGTGGATCAGCGTGGGAGGGTGCTCTTCGTAGGTCACCAGCGCCCACGGCTCGCGCGGCGCGAGTGCAAGCGAAACCGGCGGGGCCGGCAGCGCCACCTGCCGCTCCGGACGCAGCGTGGCCGGGTCGAGCCGCAGCAACTGCCGCGGCTCGCGGCTCAGCGCCCACAGCTCCTGCGTATCGCTCAGCTGCAGGTCCGCGAGGTCGGCGGCCACGGTAACCTTCCGCCGAAAAGCCAGCTGTGCCGGGTCGATCTCGTAGATCGCGCCGCTGCCGGCGCCGAGGGCGTAGACCGCTTCGCGCGTCGGGTGCGCCAGCACCGACTTCGGCTGCCCGTCGATCCGGATGTGCTTGGCCACGGCAAACGCGGTCAGATCGACGGCGGCAATGGCCTGGCCCTCCTGATTGGCCACAAACGCGTAGCCGTCAAAGCCATTGGCCTTCTCCTTGCGGCAGGCGGCGAGGGCCAGCGGGGAGGCCAGCAGATGACGTCGGGAGAGCAACCCTTATAGTGTAATCAACAGGGTATTGGAATCAACAGGAGCACCATGGGCTGGATATTCTTTTTGATCTGCGAGGTGATGCTGCCGCCGTCCCTCGCCAACTGGCAGCAGGAGATGGAACAGGTGGGACAGATCGCCGTGGTCCTCCTCCGTCTGCCCGCCAACGGCCAGACCACCGTGCTGAATCTTCCGCCCGAGACCCCCCGGCGCGAACTCCTTACTCCCTACACGAGCCAGCCTGGCTTCGTTTCGCAATATCGGGGTGCGCAGGCGATGACCGTCAACACCATCACGGTAAACGGCCGCGTCAGTTTCGTGCTGATCAATCCTCTCCTGGCCGGCGAGGGCGAGGCGGAACAGGCCGTCATCGCCCACGAGTTCGGCCACATCTGGCTGAAAGCCAAACGCTACCCGGCGCCCGCCTACCAGGGCGGGGAAGCGGCCTGCCTGAGCGTCCATGCGCTCGACGCCGTCCAGCACATTCTCATCCGCCAGGAGATGGAGAGGCGGGGCGTGGCCTGGAAGGCGCCCTGGTTTGCCGGACTCGCCGCCGCCCTGCGCCAGATGGAGCAGACGCCGGGCGCGGCCGGGGGCGTCGGCCGCTGCCAGACGCTCAGCCAGGTGGCCATGTGGGTCGACGTCGCGCTCGGCGCCGGGGATTGGCCGGGCCAGCCAGCTTTTCTCGCGGCCCTGCGCCGCCGTTTTCCCGTCATCGTCCTGGCCTCCGAGGAGATCGCCTCCTACCTGCGCGGCCACCCCGTCGCCGACCCGGCGCCCCACCGCGCCGCCCTCGAGTTTGTCTTTGCGCGTATGAAGCAGCTCGCCTTGACCCTTCCCTGAGCGAATACGCGTGTAATTTACTGAAAAGAAAGAGGCCGCTGTGCTACCCTGAGGCAAGCGGCCTTCATGAATTTGCGTTCCCTGTTCAGCCTTTTCTCCTCTGACCTTGCCATCGACCTTGGAACGGCCAACACGTTGGTCTTCGCCAAAGGCAAGGGGATTGTTGTCAACGAACCCTCGATCGTGGCGATCAACAAGGGTAATGGCGAGGTAGAAGCCGTCGGCAAGGAGGCCAAGGAGATGCTCGGCCGGACGCCGGGCAACATTGTCTCCATTCGCCCGATGAAGGACGGCGTCATCGCCGACTTCAAAGTCACCGAGCGGATGCTCAACTACTTCATCCAGAAGGCTCACGGTCGCAAGATGCTCGTCCATCCGCGCATCGTCATCGGTGTGCCAAGCGAGATCACGCAGGTGGAAAAGCGCGCCGTCATCGATAGCGCCTACCGGGCCAAGGCCTCCGAGGTCTTCCTCGTCGAACAGGCCATGGTCGCCGCCATCGGCGCCGGTCTGCCCATCACCGAGCCCTCCGGCAACATGGTTGTCGACATCGGCGGCGGCACCACGGACGTGGCCGTCATCTCGCTCTCCGGTATCGTGTACTCCCGGTCGGTCCGCGTCGCCGGCAACGAAATGGACGACGCGATCATGCAGTATCTCAAGCGGAAATATAACCTGCTCATCGGCGAACGGACCGCCGAGCAGGTAAAGATGACCGTTGGTTCGGCCTACCCGCTCGACAAGCCGCTGACGATGGAGATCAAAGGCCGCAACCTGATTGAAGGCGTCCCGAAGACGATCACCATCGACGACACCGAGATCCGCGAAAGCCTCTCCGAGTGTGTGGCCACCATCATGAACGCCATCCGCGTCGCGCTCGAACGCACCCCGCCCGAACTCTCGGCCGACATCAGCGACCGCGGCATCGTCCTGTCGGGCGGCGGCGCCATGCTCAAGAATCTCGATAAACGCATCCGCGAGGAGACCGGCCTGCCCGTCTCGATCGCCGAAGATCCGCTGGCCAGCGTCGTGCTCGGCACCGGAAAAATGCTGACCGACTTTAAACTCCTGCGCCGCATCGCCATCGAGTAAAGGCGCCCGGCTCCGTTTCCCCGCCTCCGTTTCCCCGCTTCCGTCTCTATGCTCAGCAGGTACCGCAATTTGGCCGTGCTTGTCGTGGTAGTCGCCGCGCAGTTGATCGTGCTGGCCTACCAGGTACGGACCAATCAGGATGTGACCCTACTGCGCGTCTGGACCGTCACGGCCGTCTCTCCGCTCGCCAAGGGCCTCGAGGCGCTGCGGTCAGGCACCGTGGGCATCTTCGAGCGGTATTTCGTCCTGCTCGGCGTCAATCAGGACAACGTCCGCCTGCGGGCCGAAACGGACCGCTTGAAGCTCGAAAATCAGTTCCTGCGCACCGAACTCGCCACGGCGGACCGCGCCAAAGCCCTGGCCGTTTTTCAGGAGCGCAGCCGCAGCCGCACCGTGGCCGCCCGCGTCATCGGCACCGGCACCGGGGCGAATTCGAAGGTCGTCTTCATCGACCGCGGCAAAAAAGACGGTCTGCAGCGCGGCATGCCGGTTATCACCCCCGACGGCATCGTCGGTAAGGTGACCTTCGTCTTTCCCAGTGCCGCCCAGGTGCTGCTGATCACCGATCCCACCTTCGCCGCCGGCGTCATCTCGCAGAAGAACCGGGTGCCCGGCACGCTGAAGGGCCTCGGGCGCAGTCAGGTGCAGGTAGACTGGGTGCAAAACGAGATCAAGGTGGAGGAGGGCGAATGGTTTTTCACCTCCGGCGACGACCGCGTCTTCCCCAAGGGTCTGCCCGCCGGGCAGGCCAAGGTGGTGAAGTCCGGCTTGACCTTCAAAGAAATCTATCTGGACCCAAGCGGCCTGCTGCGCGGGCTCGAAGAGGTGCTCGTCGTGCTCGAAGGCGTGCACGCCTCGATCCCGGAGGGCGAAGTGCCCGCCGAAGGCCCCATCTTCGTTATGACGCCGGCCCCCCCGGAGTCCGCCCGCCCCGCCGCCTCCGGTGAGGACACCCAGGAGAGGCTCCCCGCCCTCACCACCGATGCCGATCGCCTGCGCGAAAAGATCCGCCGGATTGGCGAGGTGCAGGGCGTCCAGTTCGGCAGTGCCGGCTCCCGCCTGCCCAATTTTAATATGGACCCGGCGCAGGTCTCCCGTCCGGCTGCCCCCCAGTTCGTCGCTCCCGTCAAACCGGCCGACGCCAACCCGCGGCCGGCTCGCGCCGCCCAGCCCTAACGCCATGTCGGAGCTCAGCAACCAGATCCTGATCGACAACCCGCGCCGGAGCCGCATCTCCCGCTACCGGCCCTATTGGCTGATCGTCGTCCCGCTGATCGCCATCCTCTTTCAGGTCAACGTCCCGCTCTTTTTCCGCCATCTGTCCTATCTCGAACTCCCGCTGCTGGTGACGGTCTACTTCTCCCTCATGCGCCGCGAGCCGGTCACCTGCACCCTGATTGGCGCCGCTATCGGCCTCGTGCAGGACTCGATGTCCAATCACTTCATCGGCGTCTTCGGCATCGTCAAGACGCTGGTCGGCTACTTCGCCGCCTCGGTCAGTCTCCGCTTCGACGTCGAGAACACCGCCGTCCGCCTCGTGTTGAGCTTCTTCTTCTTCTTCTTCCACCAGTTCTTCCTCTGGGTGCTCGGCCGCGCTCTGCTCGGCCAGAACATCACCTTCGAGTTCCTCCAGACCCTGCTGTTCGGGGCCTTCAATGCGCTGGTCGCCGTGCCCCTCTTCCTGATCCTCGACCGCCTGCGCGAGCGATCCTAGCGAGCGAGGATGGCTAGCGAGCGAGGATGGCTAGCGAGCGAGGATGGCTAGCGAGCGAGGATGGCTAGCGAGCGAGGATGGCTAGCGAGCGAG
>JADCJL010000119.1 GCA_020247055.1 Acidobacteriaceae bacterium
ACGGACTCGCTTCGGCCCGGCAGGAGGGGCGCGTTCCTCGCCCGTTGGTGCCGGGCCTCTGCGGCCTGTGCGCTTTTAATCAGTCGAGCGGTTGGTGATGGGCGCCCGGCCAGCGGTGGTTCCGCAGTTCGGGCGTTCTTAATGGTGAGCCAAGTCAGGCGATCCGGCTTGATCCGGCGAGCGGCTCGCGTTGTCGCAGCAGCTTTTCCAACTCGCCGACGACCTGCTCCATGCCGAAGGTGACATGGGAGCGCATGGCGGCCATCGCTACGACCGGATCTCCCACGCAGAGCGCATCGGCCAGTGAACCATGGAAGCGCGCCGGCAGACGATGCCAGTCGGTGGCGGTGTCGTAGAGCCAGTTGTGGGTCAGGATCTGATTCCGCTCCATGGCGCGGCAGAGCGCGTCATAGCCGGTGCACTCGGCGACGCGCATGTGAAAGCCCATATGCTGCTGGTGGAGGTCGAAGATCTGCTCGCGGGAGAGACCGCCGGCGGCGGCGGCCGCGTAGGTCTTGTCGAGGCCCGCCGCGCGGGTGCGGATCTCCTCTTTTTCGACGGTGGTCGCCTTCTCGGCAAACAGGCGGGCCGACTGTGTTTCGAGCGCTTCGCGCACCATGTAATGGCCGCGGACGTCCTGGGGAGTCGGTACCTTGACCCGCGTTCCCACGCGCGGCCTGCTTTCGACGAGTTCCTCCGCTTCCAACCGTTGCAACGCTTCGGCAACGGGCACAATGCTCATGCCGAGTTCGGCCGCCAACTTTCGGCGGGAGAGAGCCGACCCCATCGGCAGTTCTCCCGTCAAGATCCGCCGCCGGAGGACCCAGTAGGCCTGATCGGAGAGACTGGCAGGGGCACCGCCCCGGGAAAGAGCCATGAAGACTAAAAGTTTAGCCAAAAGCCGTTGACAAATCAATTCTGATATATCACGATATATCTACTCTACGGAACTGCGAAGGAAACCCACGATGCGTCTTTTCATTTCTTGTCTGGCATCTGCCCTGTTTGCGCTGCCTTTGTTGGCGCAAAACATCACGGGCTCGTTTACGGGATCGGTTACCGATCCTTCGGGTGCGGTGGTGTCCGGCGCCGAGGTGACCGCGACGAATCTCGAAACGAATCAGGCGCTGGCCGCCAGGACGAATGAGCTAGGGGGCTTCCAGTTGCTCTATCTGCGTCCGGGGCCCTATTCGCTGAAGGTGGCCGCCAAGGGATTCAAGACGGCGGTGCGGGACAACCTCCGGCTGTTGGTGGAGGAGCGCGTTCGCGTGGATTTTGCCCTGGAAATCGGGGACGCGGCGACGACGATCTCGGTGAAGGAGGAGGTGCCGCTGGTGGAATCCCAAACGGCTTCGCTCGGGCAGGTGATCAGTGCGCGCAGCGTGCAGGAGCTACCGATTCGCGGCCGGAACGTTTTTGACCTGGTGGGTCTGGCGCCGGGCGTGCAGACCAACATCCGCGCGTTGGGCGACGTGGCTTCGACGGGAACCAATGCGGCGCCGCTGTTTGTCTTTTCGGATATGTCGATCAACGGCGGACGCTTCCGTACCAATGACTTCATGTTGGACGGGGTGACGATCATGCTGCCGGAGAACAACAATTACGCGATTTCGCCCACGCCGGACGGAACGCAGGAGTTCAAGGTGCAAACGAACGCCTACGGTCCGGAGTTCGGGCGTAGCGGAGGGGGTGTTGTGAACGTGCTCACGCGCGGCGGGGGCAACGCTTTCCACGGCACGATCTATGAGTTCTTCCGCAACGACCGGTTGCGGGCCAACAACTACTTTGCCAACGCGCGGAACCAGAAGCGCGGCGTGTTCCACTACAACCAGTTTGGCGTGGCGACGGGCGGCGCGATCAAGAAAGACCGCACGTTCTTTTTCGCCGAGTACCAAGGGCACCGGGAGGATACCTCTTTCGGCGGGCGGGTGCTGACCATCCCCACGGCGGCGCAGCGGGCAGGGAACTTCAGCGACGTGCGCGCCACGAACGGGCAGCCGATCACGATCTTTGATCCGTTCTCGACGCAGGCGCTGCCCGGCGGCGGCTTTGTGCGGCAGCCCTTTGCGGGCAACGTCATTCCCGCGACGCGGTTGGACCGGGCGGCTTCCCGGATGGCGAGTTTTCTCCCCGCGCCCAACCTGCCGGGCGAAGGCCCGGCGCGGGTAAACAACTGGGCCTTCGCGCCGTCGAACGCCACCGACGACGACCAATACTCTGTCCGGATCGATCAACGCATCTCGGACAAACACTCCATTTTCGGCCGGTTGACCCGCAACCTGGGTGTCAGCAAGAACACCGGGGAGTTCGGCACGATTGCGGACAACACGCTGGGTAACATCGAGAACCGCGTGGCCAACGGCGTCGTGAACGGTACCTATCTGCTTTCGCCCACGCGGATCCTGAACTACCGCTCCGGAATCACGCGCCGTTATGAGGGCCGGCAGCCGATCAATCAGGGTAAGGTGGACATCGCCGCGCTAGGTTTCCCGACCGCGATGGCCAGCGCGTTTGATTCGAAATTCGCGATGTTCCCGACGATTGGGACCGGATACGCCACGTTCGGCATGGACGGTGGCGACCCGATCCGCCGAGGCAATACGATCTATACGCTGGTGGCCGATGCCTCCGAGGTGCGGGGACGCCACACGTTCAAGTTGGGCGCCGATTTCCGGCTGTACGATCAGACGCCGCTGCAGGGCTGGCCGGTCGGCCACAGCTACAGCTTCGGCCGCGGGCAGACGCAGGGGCCCGACCCGCTGCAGCAGAGTCTGACGGCGGGCGACGGGTTTGCCTCATTCCTTACGGGATTCGGTACGGGGTCGATCCGCAATACGCCGGCGCTGGCGATCCGCAATCTGTACTGGGCGGCCTTCCTGAACGACGAGATCAAGCTGGGCAAGCTGACGGTGAACCTCGGCTTGCGCTACGAGGTGGAGAACCCGCGGACGGAGCGTTACAACCGGTTTGCCTCGTTCGACTTCAACAGTCCATTTCCGATTGCGGTGCCAGGCGTGGCGAACTTGAAAGGCGTACTGACGCGGCCGGGGCGGAATGGACTGGACCGGGCGCAGACGCAGACGTCGTATCAGAACTGGGGGCCGCGCATTGGGCTCGCCTACGCAATGAATCCGAAGACGGTGATTCGCGCCGGCTACGGCATCTTCTACTCGCCGCTGTGGGGCACGACTTCGGCGGGCGGATTCGGCGTCACCGGCGAGGAGATCACCACCGACTGGCTGTCTTCGATTGACGGGGTGACGCCAGTGAACCCATTAAGCAATCCGTTCCCGAACGGATTCCTGCAGCCGCTGACGACCGAAGCCTTCCGGGTGCAACTCGGGCAGAACCTCAACATCATTGATCGCGGCAACAAGTCGAACGCCTACACGCAGCAGTGGAACTTCGGGGTGCAGCGGGAGATTCCCGGCAACATGGTGGTGGAAGTTGCCTACGCCGCCAACAAGGGTACGCGGCTGCCAGTGCCGTTTGAGTTCAACCAGCTGGATCCGCGGCTGCAATCGCTGGGGCAGGATCTGAACACCCGGGTGCCGAATCCGTTCTTTGGGCTCGTGCCGACCGGCGCGCTTTCGGCGGCCACGGTGGCGCGCGGCCAGCTGCTGCGCCCGTATCCGCAGTACCTGAGCGTGAGCAACAACAACCCGTCCCGCTGGAGCAACGCGGGCAACTCGATCTACCATTCGGTGACGATTCGCGCCGAGAAGCGGTTCACCCACGGCGTGAACTTCGTGGCCGCCTACACGCGCGGCAAGGTGATTGATGAGGCCTCGGCCCGCATCTTCGGGGTGAATCTGGCGGTGACGCCGCAGAACAACTACAACCTGCGCGCGGAGCGGGCTTTGTCGGAAGGAGACGTCCGGAGCCGGTTTGTGCTCAACCATACGGTGGACCTGCCGTTCGGGCGTGGGCAGAGGATGCTGAGCAACGCGCCGCGGGTACTTGATTATCTGGTGGGCGGCTGGTCGGCGAGCGGGCAGTTGACGCTGGTATCCGGCTTCCCGCTGGCGCTGGCTTCGACGGGAAACAGCGGCGTCTTCAGCGGGCGGCTGCGTCCGAACACTACGGGCAAATCGGCGGAACTGACGGGGCCGATTCAGCAGCGGCTGAACCGCTACTTTGACACCTCGCAGTTCTCGATCCCCGCGGCATTCACGTTCGGCAACCTCGGCCGCACGCTGAACGTGCGTGGCCCGGGACTGGCCGGCTACGACATTGCGCTATCCAAACGGTTTGTGGTGCGGGAACCGGTCTCGCTGCTGTTCCGCGCCGAAGCGTTCAACCTGACCAACACGCCGTTTTTCGGGGGCGCCAATACGCCGTTCGGCAATCCCGGCCAGACGCTGGGCAACCCGGACTTCGGGGTGATTTCGGCGGCGCGCAACGAACGGCAATTTCAGTTCTCTTTAAAGGTACAGTGGTAGGCCGATGGTTCAGGTTCAGCGAAGCGCTCCGATTTACGATGTAGTGGTGATTGGCTCCGGCGCCGGAGGCGGCACGGTGGTGCACACCTTGACCAAACTCGGCGTCAAGGTGCTGTTGCTCGAGGCCGGCGGTCCGCTGAACCCGGCCAAGGATTTTAAAGAGCACATGATGCCCTGGCAGGTGCCGCACCGCGGCGCCGGGGAGGATGGCCGGTTCTACTTTGGCGGGATGAAGTACGGCTTCTTTGAAGCGCCGAACGGGTACTGGCAGATTCCGGGTGAACCGTACACGGTCGCGGCCGGCAACCAGTTTGATTGGTTTCGCTCGCGGATTCTGGGCGGACGCACGAATCACTACGGGCGGGTCTCGCTGCGTTTTGCCGACTACGACTTCAAGCCACGGTCAATGGACGGTCTGGGTACCGACTGGCCGATCTCCTATGACGATCTCGCACCCTGGTACGACAAGGCGGAAGCCTTCATCGGGGTGCACGGCACGCGCGAAGGAATCCGTTCGGCGCCGGACGGCATCTTTCAGCCGGCGCCGGCGCTCCGCGTCCACGAGACGATGATTCAGCGCGCAGGGGCCAAGCTTGGCATGCCGGTGATTGCGGCGCGCAAGGCGATGATCACCAAGGCGCACAACGGGCGCGCGGCTTGCCACTACTGCGGCCACTGCGGGCGCGGGTGCCTGACGGCGTCGGCTTACTCTTCAAGCCAGGTGCAGATCTTCCCGGCGCTGAAGACGGGGCGACTCGAAATTGTGCACCATGCCATGGTGCGGGAGTTGATCCGGGGCGCCAACGGGCAGGTGGCCGCCGTCTCCTACATCGACAAGAAGACGCGGCAGGAGAAGCGGGTCCGCTGCCGGACGGTCGTGCTGGCGGCGAGCGCCTGCGAGTCGGCACGGATTCTGCTCAACTCGAACGGCCTGGCGAACTCGTCCGGGGTGGTGGGAAAGTATTTGACCGATACGGTAGGCCTGACGGTGCGGGGCCACGTGCCCGCGCTCGAAGGGCTGATGCGCTACGACACCGACGGGATCCGCGGTTCGCACGTCTACGTACCCTGGTGGCTCTATGACCGCAAGAACGATTTCCCGCGCGGGTATCACATTGAGTTGGGAGGGACCGGCTTCGCGGCGCCGCAGGTGGGTTCATTCCAAGGCGTGGCGGCGCAGCATCAGGGATTTGGTAAAGACCTCAAGAAACGCATCCGGCAGGATTACGGGACCACCGTCAGTTGCACCGGACGGGGCGAGATGATTCCGAACGAGAAATCCTACTGCGAGATTGATCCCACGGTGACCGATGAGTGGGGCATTCCGGTGCTGCGGTTCCACTTCGCCTGGAGCGAGCACGAGCGGAAGCAGGCCGAGCATATGCGGCAGAGCTTCACGAGTCTGCTGGAGACGTTGGGGGCGACTTCGATTGCGTCGTCCGGCATCACTACCGGCGGGGAGGTGATCCACGAGGTGGGAACGGTACGCATGGGCAGCGACCCGCGCACGTCGGCGCTGAACGCCTACTCGCAGGCGCATGACGTGAAAAATCTGTTTGTGGCAGACGGCGGATCGTTCGTCAGCAATCCGGACAAGAACCCCACGCTGACGATCATTGCGCTGGCGTGGCGGATGTCGGAGTACCTCGCCGAGGAGATGAGGAAGGGCAATGTCTAAAGGGGTTTCGCGAAGAGCGGTACTGGCGCCGGCGCTGGCGGCGCCGCTCGTGGCGCAGCACGAAGGACACCAGCCGGCGGTCGCGGCAGCGCCCGCGGGGCAGCCGATTTTCCTGACGCCGCACGAGTTCGCCACGCTGCGGAAGTTGTGCGACCTGATCCTGCCGGCGGATGAGACCTCGCCGGCGGCCTCGGCGACCGGCACGCCCGAGTACATCGACCTGCTGTGCCGCGGCAACGAACGGATCGCCCGGATCTATCACGGCGGTCTGGCGTGGCTCGATGCGGCGTGCCGGAATCTGCACGGGGTCGCGTTTGCGGAGGCGGCGGAGCCGGCGCAGGTCGCAATCCTCGAAAAACTCGCCTATCGCGAGAAGACGCCGGCGGAGTGGAAGGCCGGGGCGGAATTTTTCAACTGGGCGCGGCGGATGACCCTCGATGGGTACTACACCTCGCCGGCGGGCTACCGCGATGTGGGCTACGTGGGTGGCAAGGGGATGACGACGTATGAGGTTCCCGTGGAAGCGCTGGAGCAGGCCCTCAAGAAGTGGAAGCCGTAAGGAGTTAAGAACCGAGTGAGCAAAAAGATCCTGATTGTGATTGGCGACGCCGCGGAGGCGCTCGATACCTTTTATCCGCTATGGCGGGTGGAAGAGGAGGACTATGAGGCCGTGGTGGCCGGTCCGGAGAAGCGGGTCTACCATCTGGTGATGCACGAGATACCGCCGGGCTGGGATGTGACCAAGGAGTCGCCGAGCTATCACCTGGCTTCGCACATCGCCTTCCGGGACGTGAAGCCGGAGGAGTACGCCGGGCTGTTTCTGAGCGGCGGGCGGGCGCCGGAGTATCTGCGCTACGACGAGGAGCTGCTGCGGATTACGCGCCACTTTTTCGCGGAGAATAAGCCGGTGGCGGTGGTGTGCCACGGCGCGGAGATTGTGGCCACGGCGGGCGTGATTCGGGGCCGGCGGATGGCGACCGTGCCGAAGTGCCGCTTTGACGTGGAGGTTTGCGGCGGCACGTTTGTCAACGAACGCTGCGTGCGGGACGGTAACATGGTGAGCGGCCGGACATGGCACGACAATCCCTGGTTCATGCGCGAGTTCATCAAGATGCTGCGCGACGCGGCGTGATGCGGCGCCGGGAGTGGCTGGCGCTGGCGGCGGGCGCGCCGCTGGCGGCCGCGACGAAGGGCGCCGTGCGCCTGCACGCGAGCACCTATGCGATGCAGCCGCTCGAGGTGGACCGCGCCTTGGCAACGATTCGCGAGATCGGCTACGACGGCGCGGAGCTCTGCCTGATGGCGGGCTGGCCGAGCGAGCCGGCGAGGCTTGACGCGGCGGCGCGGCGCCGGATCCGCGAGGCGCGATTCCCGGTGCCGACGCTGATTGAGAACGGCAACACGCTGGTGAGTGAGGCCGAACACGCGCGGACGCTGGACCGGATTCGCGCGGCGGCGGCACTGGCGCACGATATTGCGCCGAAGCGGCCGCCCATTCTGCAGACGGTGCTCGGGGGAAAGCCGGCGGAGTGGGAGCAGGTGAAACAGAAGATGGCCGCGCGCCTGGCCGACTGGGCGCGCGTGGCGGCGGAGGTGCAGATTCCGCTGGCCGTGAAATCGCACATCGGCAGCGCTTCGAACACGCCCGAGAAGCTCATTTGGCTGCTCGATCAGGTGAAGAATCCCGCGCTTTCGGGCATTTATGACTACGGGCACTTTCAGCTGCTGGATTTGCCGCTGCGCGGGACGCTCGAGACGCTGCTGCCGCGGAGTTCGTTTCTGACGGTAAAGGATGGCCGGATGGTAGCGGGGCAGCCGCGCTTTCTGCTCCCCGGCGACGGGACCATTGACTACCGGGAGTACTTCGCGATCCTACGTGAGAAGCGATACCGTGGATGGATGCTCGTAGAGATCAGCCGGCAGTTGCAGACGCAACCCGGCTTCGACCCGGTGGACGCGGCCCGGCGCTCCTACGCCAACCTGGCGGGGCGGCTGGCGCAGGCGGGGCTTCGCCGGGGGTAGGTCCGGAGAGAGGGAGAGGAGTGAGAGTGATGCGCCACAGGAAGATGCTGATCGGGGGAGCGGCCGCCCTGGCCGGACTGACGTTGTGGGTGACCCAAGCCCAACCGCCGGCCAAGGCCGCTGCCGTGGACTTCCAGCGCGAGGTCCGGCCGATCCTCTCCGACAACTGCTTCTACTGCCACGGGCCGGACAAGAGCACCCGCATGATGGATCTGCGCCTCGATACCAAAGAGGGCGCTTTCGCCGAACGCAAGACGGGGCGATTGATCGTTCCCGGCGATCCGGCCGCCAGCCTTCTCTACCAACGCATCGCGACCAGCGATACCGCGCGGACGATGCCGCCGGCGCACAGCAAGAAGCTATTGACCGCGGCGCAGAAGGATACGCTCAAGCGATGGATTGCCCAGGGGGCGCCGTGGAAGGAGCATTGGGCTTTTGCGGCGCCGGCCCGCCCGGCTCTACCGGCGGTGACCAACGTGCGCTGGGCGCGCAATCCGATCGACCGTTTTGTGCTGGCGCGTCTCGAAGCCGCGGGGCTGCCGCCGGCCGCCGAAGCCGACCGGCGGGCGTTGGCGCGGCGGGCGGCGCTGGACCTGACCGGGCTGCCGCCCACCCCGGAGCTGCTGACGCAGTTTCTGCAGGACAAATCGCCCAAGGCCTATGAGGAGTATGTGGACCGCCTGCTGGCGACGAACCAGTGGGGCGAGCACCGCGCGCGGTACTGGCTCGACGCCGCGCGCTACGCCGATACGCATGGCATTCACATCGACAACTACCGCGAGATGTGGCCGTACCGCGACTGGGTGATTCGCGCCTTTAACCGGAATCTGCCGTTCGATCAGTTCGTCGTCGAGCAGATCGCTGGAGACCTGCTGCCGAACCCGACCCGGGATCAGATGGTTGCCACTGGCTTCCATCGCTGCAACCCGACGACGAACGAAGATGGCGCCATTGCGGACGAGGTGGAGGCCATCTACGCCAAGGACCGCGTGGATACGACCGGAGCAGTGTTTCTGGGGCTCACCGTGGGCTGCGCGGCGTGCCACGACCATAAGTTCGACCCGATCGCCCAGCGCGATTTCTACGCGCTATCGGCGTTTTTCCGGAACACGGTGCAGGGTCCGCTTGACGGTAACATTGCGGAGACGCCGCCCGTGCTGGTGATTCCAAAGAGCGAGGATGAAGAGCGCTGGAAGCAGATTCGCGCCGAAGAGGGGCGGCTGCGCGAGCGGCTGCAGGCGGCGCGCGTGAGCGCCGAACCGGCCTTTGCCGATTGGCTGGCGGGCGCCGCGCGGAAGTCGATCGAAGCGCCGCTCGAGCCGGCCGATGAGCTGATGGCCGTGACGGTGCAGCAGGGCGAGCCGCGGCTGCGCGTGAAGGGGAAGCCGGCCGAGCTGAAACTCCCGGCCGGGATCACCCTAGGCGAGGCGCATATCCCGGGACGGCAGGCGATTCACTTCTCTGGCAAATCGTATCTCGAACTGCCGAATGTCGACGCGTTGCAGGCCGACCGGCCGTTCTCGGCGGCGATGTGGTTCTACCTGCCCAAGAGCGAGGACAGCTTTATCGTGGCCAGCCAGACCGATGCCAAGAGCAAGGGCCGCGGCTGGAGCTTTGAGCTGACGCGGCGTTCGCCCAGCATCCGGCTGGTGGGCCAGGCGGGCCGGGCGTTGACGATCACGAATCTGATTGTGGACCGCTTTGAGCCCGCGCGCTGGTATCACGTCGCGTTCAGCTACGACGGCAAGCGCACCGCCGAGGGCTTCAAGATGTTCGTCAATGGCCGCGAGGTGGGTACGCAAGGGAGCGGCCGCGGCGGCATGCTGAAGGGGGAATTGCGGAACTTCTCGCCGTTCCTGATCGGGCGGATGGGCGATCAGTCGTTTGAGGGCGGGGCGATTGCGGATCTGCGGGTCTATGGCCGCGTGCTGTCGGAGGCCGATGCTTCGCTGCTGGCACAGTGGCCGGCGATTGAGCTGGCGCGGGATAAGAGCGCAGACGCGCTGAGCGGGGCGGAGCGGGACGGGCTGCGGCAGTATTATCTGACGCGGGAGTTTGCCGACCACATGGACCTGGCGGGCGAACTGCAGAGCCTCGATGCCGAAAAGCTGGAGATTGTCCGGCGCGGCGCGCTGACCCACGTGCAGCACGAACGGGCCGGGATGCCGTCGGCCCATCTTCTCTTCCGCGGCATGTACGATCAGCCGCGCGAAAAGCTGGCGGCCAACACGCCGTACGCGCTGCCGCCGATGAGTGCGGCGCTGCCGAAGAACCGGCTCGGGCTGGCCAGGTGGCTGGTGGACCCGGCGCACCCGCTGACCGCGCGGGTGGCGGTGAACCGGATGTGGCAGGAGCTGTTCGGCACTGGACTCGTCAAGACCTCGGACGATTTCGGGTCGCAGGGCGAGCCGCCTTCGCATCCGGAGCTGCTCGACTGGCTGGCCGTGGAGTTCCGCGAGAGCGGGTGGGACGTGAAGCACCTGTACAAGCTGATGGTGACCTCGGCGGCGTACCGGCAGGCGGGGGTGGCGACGCCGCTCAAGATCGAGAAGGATCCCGAGAACCGGCTGCTTTCGCGCGGTCCGCGGTTCCGCATGGATGCCGAGATGATCCGGGATTACGCACTGGCGGCGAGTGGTCTTTTGACGCCCACCATCGGCGGCCCGTCGGTGAAGCCGTACCAGCCGCCGGGTGTCTGGGAGGCGGTGGCGATGCTGGGTTCGAACACGCGCTTCTATCAGCGCGACAGCGGCCCGGCGCTCTACCGCCGTTCGCTCTATTCGTTCTGGAAGCGCAGCGCGCCGCCGGCGGCGATGGAGGTGTTGAACGCGCCAACGCGGGAGAACTGCACCGTGCGGCGGGAGCGCACCAACACGCCGCTGCAGGCGCTGGTGACGATGAACGACGTGCAGTTCGTCGAAGCGGCGCGGCACCTGGCGCAGCGGGCGCGGCTGGCCGCGCCGGAGAACGTCGAAAAGCAGATTCAGTACATGGCGGTGCGGCTGACGGCCCGCGACCTGGACGCCCGCGAACTGGCGGTGACGCGGAAGGCGCATCAGGACTTTCTGCGCTACTACGACAGCCATCCGGACCAGGCGCGGAAGCTGATTGCGCAGGGCGAATCGAAGCCGGAGGCGTCGTTGCCGCCGGTCGAACTCGCGGCGTTGACGATGACCGCCAATCAACTGTTCAACATAGACGAAGTACTGGTGAAATAGGACGCGCCATGATCCTCGACGATTGCATACTTGCCGAAACCCGCCGCCAGTTTTTCGCGCGCGGCGCCCGTGGACTGGGACAACTGGCGCTGGCTTCGCTGCTGGGCCGGGAGGGCCGCGCCGCCGAGGGCGGACTACCTGGATTGCCGCACTGGAAGCCGAAAGCCAAGCGGGCGATCTATCTGCACATGGTGGGGGCGCCGCCGCAGATTGATCTGTTCGACTACAAACCCGGTATGAAGGAGTGGTACGACAAGGATCTGCCCGAGTCCATCCGCCGCGGGCAGCGCCTGACCACGATGACCTCCGGGCAGAGCCGCTTTCCGATTGCGCCTTCGATCTTTTCGTTCCGGCAGAGTGGCAAATCCGGGGCGTGGATTTCGGAACTGCTGCCGTGGACGGCCAAGGTGGTGGATGAGATGGCGATCATCCGGTCCATGCACACCGAGGCGATCAATCACGAACCGGCGATTACCTTCATCCAGACCGGGCAGCAGGTGGCCGGGCGGCCGTGCGCGGGATCCTGGATCTCTTACGGGCTGGGTTCGATCAACGCCGACCTGCCGGCGTTTGTGGTGCTGAACGCTTCGCACACGCATCCGCGCGCCGGGGTGCAGGCCATTTCGGCCAAGCTGTGGAGCTCGGGCTTTCTGTCTTCGAAGTTCGCCGGGGTGGCGCTGCGGTCCGGGAATGACCCGGTGCTGTTTTTGCGCAATCCGGAGGGCGTGGCGCCGGAGGTGCGGCGCCGCATGCTGGACGCCGTCGGCGAGTTGAACGAGATTCAGCACGAAAAGTCGGTGGACCCGGAGACGCGGTCGCGCATTGCGCAGTATGAGATGGCGTTCCGGATGCAGTCGTCGGTGCCGGAGTTGACCGACCTGTCGAAGGAGCCGGAGAGCACCTGGAAGCTGTACGGCGAGGAGGCGCGCAAGGGCGGATCGTTTGCCAACACCTGCCTGATGGCGCGGCGGCTGGCCGAGCGCGGCGTGCGGTTTGTGCAGGTCTACCAGCGCGGCTGGGACGTGCACCGCGAGGTGCCGGAGGTGCTGCCCGCGATGTGCAAGGACGTCGACCAGGCCTGCTACGCGCTGCTCACCGATCTCAAGTCGCGGGGTATGCTCGACGATACGCTGGTGATTTTCGGCGGCGAGTTCGGGCGGACGATTTACTCGCAAGGCAAGCTGACCCCCACCGACTACGGGCGAGACCACCATCCGCGCTGCTTCTCCATCTGGGCGGCGGGAGGCGGGATCAAGGGCGGGGTGGTACACGGCGAGACCGACGAGTTTTCCTACAACATCGTGAAAGATCCGGTGCATGTGCGGGACTTCCAGGCGACGTTGCTGCACTGCTTCGGCATCGACCATGAGCGGTTCAGCTACCGGCACCAGGGCTTGGAGGCGCGGCTGACGGGCGTGGAGCCGGCCCATCTGGTGAAGGGGATTCTGGCGTAGCGGGGCAGACGGTCGTTCAGGGCGCGAGAGCGGCGAGGCGGGCGCGGGCCTCCGAGAGGTCGGGCTGCAGGCGGATCGCTTCGCGGAGCGCGGCGGCGGCGGCCGTGCGGTCGCCGCGGGCGGCGTGGGTTACGCCGAGGTTGAACCAGACGAGGGCGTTGTCCGGGTGGGCGCGGCGGGCGCGGTCGAGCAGCGCGAGGGCGCCGGGATAGTCGCCGCTCGAGGCCTTGGCGACCGAAAGCGTGTTCAGCGCGCCGGCGTGATGGGGATCGAGAGCGAGCGCCTTTTCGAGCACCGGCAGGGCCTCCTGGCGGCGCCCGAGGCGGAAGAGCGCATTGCCGAGCGCCGCCAGGGTGGCGACGTCTGTAGGATCCCGTTGCAGATGCTGGCGATACAGTTCGGGCACGGCTGGGGTGAGCGGGCCGACATTGGCGATGGCCAGAGAAAGATCATCGGCGGGGGTATAGAAGGGGATGACTTTGCCGCGGTAGGGCGTATGGTCCTCGGCGGACGGGTTGGTGAAGCGGGGCTGGCGCTGGATCCGATGGTCGGTGACGGTGACGTGGATGGCGTCCGCGGGGCGGCGCTTGGGCATGTGGCAGCCGGCGCAGTGGGCGGCAGGTTGGCGGGCGTGCTCGGTTTGGTGGCAATTGGCGCAGGCGGGGCGGGTCTGGGCGGAGTGGGGATCGTGACAGGTGGTGCAGGTGAGGGCGCCGGAGGACTTTTGGAAGCAGGCCGATTGGAGGAGCCGGTAGCCGGCGTGGTTGACTTCAAAGCGGGGGGCGGGCGGGTCGGCGCGGTCGAAGAGCATCTTGTAGGCGGCGAGGGGTTCGCCGGGCCGGTAGGAGAAGACGCCGCGGCCGGGTTGGAGCAGGGAGTCGGGGATGCCGCTCGAGGCGGTCTGGAGGTGGCACTGGAGGCAGAGGTCGAGCTGGCGGGCCGGGGTGAGGCGGGCGGGATTGAGGATGGTGCCGCGCTCCGGCTGGCGGAGGTGGGCCTGGGCGTCGCCGTGGCAGCGGGCGCAGTCGATGCTGCGCGGGGCGGCGGAGGGGGAGTCGGGGTAGGCCGCGTGGCAGAAAAGACAGGTGGGCGAAACTTCGCGGCGCATGTCGGGATGGTCGGGCCGGTCGAAGCCGGGAGACATGGCGTAGCCGTTGCGGCTGGTGTACCAGGAGAGCGGGAGCTCGAGGAGCGGCCCGGCGGGGGAGCGATGGAGGAACGTGACGGCGTGGTTGCCGGAGCCGATGGCGAGGTCGATCGACTTTTCAACGACCTGGATGGGGCGCCCGGCGGGGTCGAGTTGGTGGCGGCGCAGGCGGCTGCCGTCAACGGTGTAGTGGCGGTTGGAAAGGCGGTGGTAGAAGGTCGCGGGCGGGGTGAGCGGACGCTGCTGAATGGAGCGGCCCATGCCGGTTTTCTCGTAGGCGGCGGTGATGGCGGCGTGGCAGGGGCGGCAGGTTTGCGGGGAGGCAAGACCCGGGGCGGCGGCGAGCAGCAGTGCTGCCGCGGCCCCGAGCCAGGCGGGATTAGAACTGCAGGCGGGCACCAAGCATCATGCTACGCGGGTCGCGGGCGGAAGTCACGCGCCCGAACGTAGACGGGGTGGTGTAAACGGTGCCAACGCCGGCGAACTGGGTATGGTTGAAAAAGTTATACGCTTCGGCGCGCAGTTCGAAGCGGACCTTTTCGGCGAGCTGGAAGTACTTCATGAAAGTCATGTCGAACTGGTTCCACCCCGGTCCGGAGAGGATGTTGCGGGCGACCGGGGAGAATGTGCCGAGGGTGGGTTCTGAGTAGACCGATGGATTGAACCACTGGGTGACGGTGCGCTGGCCGCGCCCGAGGAACGGGGTGCCGGAGGCGAAGGGGCGTTGCCGCGTGGCGGAGCCGACCCCGGCGTTGTCGCGGCCGAGTTCGGGGCTGATGGGCAGGCCGGTGCGGACGGTGTAGATGGTGGAAACCTGCCAGCCGCCGAGGGTGCGTCCCAGGATATCCTTGCGGCCGCGGAGGAAGGGGATATCCCAGACGAGGCTGCCGATGAAGTTATGGTTGGCGTCGAAGGAGGCGCGGGCGCGTTCACCGGAGGCATCGCGGGTGTTGGGATAGAAGCCGTAGATGCCGGCGGTGTAGTCGGCGTTGTCGATGGCTTTCGACCACGTGTAGGCGGTCTGGAACATGAGGCCCTTGGTGAAATTCCGGTTCAGGCCGACCTGGAGGCCGTGGTAGTTGGAGGCGTAGCTTTGCTCGCGGTGGTTGATGACGGCCCAGCCGAGGTAGGGCCGGACGGTGTTGGGGTTGAGGCGGCCCTGCGCGATGAGGGGGTTCGGCAGCGGCTGGTTGAGATCCTGCGTGCGCATGAAGTGGACGCCGCGGGTGCCGGTGTAGCCGACTTCGAGAACAGTGTTCTGTCCGAAGCCATGCTGGATGTTGAGGTTCCATTGCTGGGTGTTGGGGGTGAGTTGGTTGGTGTCGATCGAGCCGAGGGTGATGGGCAGGTCGAAGTTCCGCGCGGTGCCGCCGCCGGGGTTGGACAGCAGCGTATTGTCGATCGTCAGGAGTTCCGAGAACGGCGGGTTGCCGGACATGAGGATAAAGGCGCCGAGGATTTCGCGCGAGAAGAACAGGCCGTAGCCACCGCGGATGGCCGTGCGGCCGTTGCCGAACAGGTCATAGGCGAAGCTGAAGCGGGGGGCGAAGTTCTTCTTCGAAGACCGCCAGTAGCTGGTCGGGTTGACGAGTCCGTTGAAGCGGTTTCCGGAGCCCCGTAGGACTTGGCCGGCGGCGTTGACCGTGACCGCTTGGGCGGGGTTATAAGCGCTGGGGACAAAGACACGAAAGCGATCGTCGGGTTCGTGGGCCGGGGGGAAGTAGGAGTAGCGGAGGCCGAAGTTGAGGGTCAACTTCCGGGAGGCTTTCCAGGAGTCGTCGATGAAGGTTTCAAACGAGTTGCGGCGGTTGTCGTTGAAGGCGACGGTGTCGGTTTCGTTGTAGTTGGCGGCGCGGCCGAGCAGAAGGTCGGCATAGGCATCGCCGCCGCTGGCGGCGCCGGGCTGGCGAGTGAAGCGGCCGTCGAAGCTGAAGGCGCCAAAGACGTTGGTGTTGGTGGGTTCGAACTTGATTTCGTAGGAGTAGTTGAAGCCGGTCTTAATGGTGTGGGCGCCGCGAATCCAGGTGAAGTTGTTGCGGAATTCGTAGATGGTCTGGTAGTTGCTCCAGGGGGCGCCGGGGGCGACGGCGGCGTAGCCGGTGAGCGAGATGGTGGGCACGCGGTCCGGGACTTTGGATAAGTTGAGGCTCGAGAGCGGGTAGGTCTTCTCGGTATCGGCGAACAGCTGCGGAATGTTGATGCCCCAGGTGGCGCCGCTCAGGTCGGGCGGGAACTGTTTGATGCGGTTGTGGGAGCGGACCCAGTTAAAGTCCATGATGAGCGTGGGGGAGAAGGTGGCGTTGTAGTTCACCGTCATGTTGCGGGCCGGGGTCTCATTCTGCTGGCGAAGGAACTCAAAGCCGGAGGAGGTGGCGAAGTTATTGAGGCGGAACTCCGGGGTGTAGCGCCACATGAGGCGGTGACTCGAATTGAAGTTGTGGTCGATGCGGTAGTTTTCTTCGTCGGTGTCGTCGCGGCGGCTTTGGAGGGCGAACCAGTTGCGGCCGGCGGTATCGGAGAAGTTGGAGGCCGGATACATGCGGGAGTAGCCGCGGGCGTTGGCGTCGATACGGTTAGCGGGGATGATGTTGCCGGGGAAGGGAAGACCGGTGACGGGGTCGAACAGCGGGCGGCCGGTGGCGGAGAAGTCGCCGCGCTTGGCCGCTTCGGTGGGGACGATGCCGAAGAACTCCTGGCGCTGCCGTTCTTTGATCCAACCCATCAGGGCGAAGAAGAAGGTTTTGTTGCGCCCGTTGTAGAGCTTGCCCAGCACGACGGGGCCGCCGACGGTGAAGCCGTAGTCGTTGCCGCGGAAGGCCGGGCGGGTAGGCAGGAAGTAGTTTCGGGCGTTGAATTTATCGTTCCGGTGGAAGTAATAGGCCGAACCGTGGAGCTCGTTGGTGCCGCCCTTGGTGATGACGTTGAACTGCGATCCGCCGCCGACACCGAACTCGGCGGAGTAGTTCCCGCGAATGGCGCGGAACTCGGCAACGCTTTCGATGTTGGGGGCGAGCGGGGTGCTCCAGTTGCCGCCGGTGTCAACGTTGTAGCCGCCGTCGAGGAGCCAGGCGTTATGGGTGGGGCGGATTCCGTTGACGGCGGAGTTGTTGGCGCGGCGGTCGTAGGGGGTGGTGGAAACGACGCCGGGCATGAGCTGGGCGAAGGGGATGACGTTGCGCCCGCGCGAGGGGAGCTGCACCATGTCCTTGCCGTCGAGGAGCTGGGAGGTGGCGCCGGAGGAGGTGTTGACGGTAACGGCGGCGGCTTCGACGGTGACCTGGTCGGCGATCTGACCGACCTCCATCGAGAAGACAACGCGGCGATTATCGTTCACGCGCAGGAGAATGTCGTTGACGAGGGATTTCTTGAAGCCGTTGGCTTCGGCGGTGATCGAATAGGTGCCGATCGGCAGCAGCGGTAGCGAGAAGTTACCCGATTCGTCCGTGGTGGTCTGGCGGGTAAGTCCGGTGCCGGCGTTCGTGACACGGATCGTAGCGCCCGGGATAACGGCGGAAGTGGAGTCCTGCACCACTCCGTAGACACCGGCGGTGACCTCTTGAGCCAGCGCAAAAGAACAGAACACGAAGCCGGCGAAAACGGCCTGCAGTGCGAGACGCATCATACATCCTCCCAGAGTCGATAAGTTGGTCAGAACAACGGGGAATCTGCGCGCCGCCAGCAACGTGGCCAGCTGCGGCTATGGTTAGGTAGTATAACGAACTGCGGGGGGAATAGCCCGCAGGGTTTAGTTCCGGAGGTAGGGGATGCAGAGAAGAACGATGCTGATGGCGCTGGCAGGTAGGCGGACCGCTCCGCGGATCCTGCTGCGCAGTTCGTGGCAGAGCGTCAACATCGGAGATATCGGGCATACGCCGGGGGCGTTGAGCCTGCTCGAGAAGTATCTGCCGGAGGCCGAGGTGACCCTGTGGCCGGGCAGGCTCGAACATGGATCGCGCGGCCTGCTCGAACGGGGATTCCCGAAGTTGAAGATCGTCGAGGGAGCCGTGGGGGAGGACGGGAAGCCCAACACGCCGGAGTTAGCCCGGGCCTGGGCCGAGACGGATCTGTATGTGAGCGGTTCGGGATCCGGCTTCCCGGCGAGCGCGAATGCGCTGGCGTTTCTACAGGCGACGGGTAAGCCGGTGGGGGTGTTTGGGGTAAGCCTCGATCCGGTCTCCGGCCTGACGCCGGGCCGCGATGCCGAGGGCGGGACGCTCCAGAGTCTGCGGGCGCGGGCGATGGCGCTGCCGGCGGGGCATCTGGAAGCCGATCTACGCACGGTGATTGATCGCGTCGCGTTCTTCTACTGCCGGGATACGATTACGCGGGACTATCTCCGGCAGCAGCGGGTGAAGTCGCCGGTGGTGGAGTTCGGGCCGGACGCGCAGCTGGGCATGAAGCTGCGGGATGACGAGAAGGGATGGGCTTGGCTGCAGAGCCGGGGCCTGCAGGAGGGGCGGTTTATCAGCGTGATTCCCCGCCTGCGCTACACGCCCTACTACAAGATCCGCAATGTACCGCGGGTGCCGGCTGACGACGTGCGGGATGCCATCAACAACCGCACGACAGAGGCGGACCACGCCAAGCTCCGCGAAATGATGGTGCGCTATATTCGCGCAACCGGTCACAAGGTGATGGTGTGCGCGGAGATGACCTACGAGGTCGAGTTGGGCAAGCAGGTTTTGGTGGATCCGCTACCGGAGGATGTCAAAAAGAACGTCGTTTGGCGCGAGAGCTACTGGCTGCCGGATGAGGCGGCGTCCATTTACGCCAAGGCCGCTGCGGTGGTGAGCGTGGAGTGCCACTCGCCGTTGATCGCCTACAAAGTGGGCACCCCGGCGTTCTACGTGCGGCAGCCGACCGACACCTGCAAGGGACAGATGTACCGGGACGTGGGGGCGCACGACTGGTTTTTTGAGGTGGACGAGACGAGCGGGGCCGAACTGTGGCAGAGGCTCGAGCGCGTTGTACGGCGCCCGGCCGAGGCGCGGGCGCAGGTGAAGCGGATCATGGCCGGAGTCGAAGCGCGGCAGAAAGCCATGGTCGAGCAGGTGCGGCGAGCGGCTAGCGGACTACGCCGTTAACCACGTTCCGCAGCGGAAGGCCGAGCAGGGCGCGGCGGCAGGTTTCGGCTCCTTTACGGTGCATTTCGAGCAGCCCCTCTTCGCTGTAAAAGGCGGTGTGGGCGTTGAGGATGACGCGCTCGTAGGCCGGATGGCTCGGGTCGCGCCAGGCGACCAGGAGCGGATCGTCATCGGGGGGCGGCTCCTGCGCGAGGACATCGAGCGCGGCGCCGGCCAGGTGGCCCGAAGCGATGGCGGCGGCAACGGCGCCGGTATCGACGAGGCCGCCGCGTGCCGTGTTGACCAGATAGGCGCCAGCGGGCAGGCGCGCCAGCGTCTTGTTCTGGATCAGGCGCTCGGTCTCATGGGTTAGCGGACAGTGGAGGGTCAGAACCGCGGAGGTGTCGAGCAACTCTTCGAGCGTTTCGACGCGATGGAGGCTTAGCGCCTTGTCGTAGCCGTCGGGTTTGTACGGATCGAAGAAGGCGACCTGCATGCCGAGCGCGCGGGCCCGCAGGGCCACGGCGGTACCGATGCGTCCCAGGCCCACAATCGACAACTGACGGCCGCGCAGCCGGTGCAGCGGCGCGGCGGCAGTAAAGGCCCACGGCGGTGTCGCGTCGCGCAGTCGGGTGTTCAGCCGGTTGATGCCGCGGGTCATCGCGAGCATCAGGCCGATGGCGGTGTCGGCCACCTCGTCGGTGCCGTAGTCGGGCACGTTGGCCACCGGGATGCCGTACTCGCGCGCGCAGGCATGGTCCACGTTGTCGTAGCCCACGCCGCACCGGACGAGGACGCGGCACTTTTTGAGCTTGCTGATGGTTTTCTCCGTAATGCGCATCGTGTGGTAGACGAGCACGGCATCGGCCTCGGCGAGTCCTTCGTGTTGCAGCAACTGGTCTTCGCTTTCGGCTTCACAGGCATCGACGTGCGCCAGGCCATCGAATAGGTTCAGTTGGTGGCTGGGGGTGATGGGACGGCCATCCGTGACGAAGACGCGATAGGGCAGCATAGCTTTACTTTATCGCCTGATTCCGTCCGGTGCGGCGACACGGTGCGGCCATTAGCCGGGCTGACTGGTCTTACCAATGGCCGTCCCCGGTGGTTGCACAAGCGCCGCGGTGTAGCGCAGGTGGGCTTCCATCTCGACGCGGGCGCGGTCGGCGTCCTGCGAGCGGATGGCTTCGACAATCGAAAAGTGGGCGCGCTTGGCGCGGTCCCAGGCGATGGGAACTCCGGTGCCCCAGCTTTCCGCCTGCACGGAGATGACGTGGCGCGAGATCACGTTGAGCAGAGTCGTGATGAGAGGGTTCTGCGTCGATTGCGCGACCTGGAGGTGAAACTCGAGATCGGTACGGGGGTAATGTCCGGCGACGAAATCCTGGCGGGCGTACTCGTTGGCGAGCTCTTCGAGGCGATCGAGGTTGGCGCTGGTCCGGCGCAGGGCGGCCAAGCCCGCGGCGGGAACTTCGAGGGCCAGGCGAACTTCGAACACTTGGCCGTAGCTCGAAGCGGGCTCGAGGGCGCAGACGAGGGGAAGAATGCGCTCGAGGAGGTCGGTGCCCACCTGGCGGACGATGCTTTTCCGCCCGTGTCCGGTATCAAGCACGCCAAGCGACCGGAGCATGAACAGCGCCTCGCGCAAGGCGATGCGGCTGACACCCATCTCCTGGATCAGTTTGCGTTCGCTCGGAATGGCCTGGCCGACGGGCCACGCCCCGGTCTGAATGCGCAGGAGCATCTCTTCAAACAGCGTCTGGCTGGTAGTGAGGCGCATCGGGTAGCTACCAACATCGCGCAAATGGACAAGCCAGTCCAGAGGGCGGTTTTGCCGCTTCCGCAGTGTCGATCACCGTTTTTGATCTGGTAAGATCAGATCGTCACATCGAGTGAGGATCCACTCGAAGGAGCAGCAGGGTGAAGATAGCCGGCCGGGCACTAAGTGTCCTTGTCTTTGCGTATAACCTGACCGCCGCGGCGCAGAGCCTGCGGCTGTATCCGGAGGCCGTTTCTTTAGCCGGACCCGGGTCCACGCAGCACTATGTAGTGATGGCGACCGGCGCGGATGGTATCGACCGGGATGTAACGGCCGAGGCGGCGCTCCGTTCCTCCAACGCGCAGGCGGTGGCGGTCGATGCGACGGCCGGGACGCTGCGGGGCGGGCGGGAAGGCACGGCCCGGATCGAAGCCCTCTACCGCGGCCAGCGGGCCTCGGCCGATGTGCTGGTCGGCAGTAGCCGCGCCGATTTGACGGTCAGCTTCAACCCGGACATCCTCTCGATCCTCACGACGAAAGGCTGCAACACTGCGGCCTGCCACGGCTCGATCGCGGGCAAGAGCGGATTCAAGCTATCTCTCTTCGGTTATGACAGCGAAGCCGACCACGACATGATCGTGAACAAACACGGCGGCCGGCGCGTGCAACTGACGAAACCGGAAGAGAGCCTGTTGCTCAAAAAGCCCTCGTATCAAACGCCGCACGGTGGCGGCAAGGTCTTGCCCGTGGGTTCGCATGACTACGAGACCATGCTCAAGTGGCTGCGCCAGGGCGCCCCCATCCGCTCGACCGGTCCCCGCCTGGTGCGGCTAGAAGTCTACCCGCCCGAACAGACGCTGGTGGGACGGGCGGGCGGGTCGCGGATTATCGTGCTGGCGCGTCTGAGCGATGGCACCACCCGGGACATGACCGGCGAGGTGCGCTTTGAAGCGGCCGACGAAGGCGTCGCCAAGCTGGACGGCGACGGGGTGTTGCAACCGGGCCGCAGCGGCCTGACTACGCTTCGCGCGCGCGGCCTCGGCAAGGCCGCGACGGCGCAGGTGGCGGTCATCACGGCCCCGGCCGGGACGGAGTTCCCAACCGCCCGCACCGCGAACTTTATCGATGAGCTGGTCTATCGCAACCAGCGCCGGCTGAACGTGCCGCCCGCCGCGCGCAGCACCGACGAGGAGTTCCTGCGGCGCCTCTACGTCGATGTGGTGGGCCGCGTGCCCAAGCCCGCCGAACGGCGCGCGTTTCTAGCCGCGCCGGACCGGTCGCGGTTGATTGACCAACTCCTCGCCGACCCGGAGCACCTCTCCTACCGCACCCTGAAGTTTGAAGACTGGTTCCGCAATACGCAGCTCTACAGCCAGGGCCGCGCCATGGGCACCTTCAAAAGCTGGATCCGCGACCAGGTGGAGATCGACCGGCCCTATGACGAGTTTGTGCGCGAACTGCTCACCGCTAGCGGCGACACCAATCGCAACCCCGCGGCGGGCTTCTGGTTTCCGGCCGTCGACTTCATGAACAACAAGTTCGAGGTCAAGCAGATCACGCCCACGGTGACGCGCCTGTTTCTGGGTCTGCGTCTCGAGTGCGCCGAGTGCCACAACCATCCGCTTGAAAACTTTACGCAGAACGACTTCTACGGCACCGCTGCCTTCTTCGGCCAGATGCGCATGAAGGTGGGCAACAGCGTATTCCGCCGTATCTGGTATCAGGACGACTCCGCGCAGGTGGAACACCCGGCTACGCACCAGCCCGTGGCGCCGAAGTATCTCGGCGGCGAGGAGCCGGCTATCCCCGCAGGCGCCGACCGCCGCGTCTACTTTGCCCGCTGGCTGACGTCGCCCCAGAACCCCTACTTCGCCCGGGCGATCGTCAACCGGATCTGGCATGAGTACATGGGCACCGGCATCGTCGAACCGTTCGATGACATGCGGTCGACTAACCGCCCGACCAATCCCGAGCTACTGGCCCGGCTGGCGGCTTACTTTGTCGACCAAGGCTTCCGCTTGCGCGAACTCGAACGCCTGATCCTGAACTCGGAGACCTATCAGGCCTCGTCCACCCCGCCCGCAGCCAACGGCGCGCCCGAAGAGTTGGCCCGGCTCTTGTTTGCCCGCTACTTCCCCCGCAAACTGCCCGCCGAAGCCCTGCTCGATTCCATCAGTCAGGTGACCGAGGCGCCGCAGAAGTACGGCGGCCATCCGCTGGGCACCACGGCCAAGGATTACGAGATTCCCGATGCTCCCTCCTACTTCCTGGCGACCTTCGGCTTCCCGCGCCGCGACGTGTTGGCTCACCGCAACGAAGAGCCGACGCTGGCGCAGGCGCTGCATCTGTTCAGCCGCACCACGCTCGAGTCGAAGTTAACCGCCCAAGAGGGTTTGATCAGCCGCCTGCTCGCCCGCGGGGCCGGCGACGACGAGGCGGTCAACGAGTTTTACGAGCGGGCTTATGCCCGTCTGCCGCGTGAGAGCGAGCGGGTTGCCGTGCGAACCTATCTCGACTCCGAGCGCGCCGCCGGACGCTCCCCCCGGCGTGTTTACGAGAACCTGCTCCTGGTGTTGCTCAACACCAAGGAGTTCCAACTGAACCACTGAGGCGCCAATCGCATGAACCTGAACATTACAACCGGGCAAGGCCTTTCGCGGCGAAATCTGCTGCGGGTGGGTGGGCTGGGAGCGGCCGGATTAACGCTGCCGGCCGCGTTGCGCGCGGCCGGCGGGAAAGCCACCTCCTGCATCGCCATCTTCCAGTTGGGCGGCTGCTGCCAGCTCAGCTCCTGGGATCCGAAGCCGGAAGCGCCGCCCGAGATGAGGGGTAGCTTCGGCCACATGCCTACATCGCTCCCGGGCGTCCATGTCTCGACGCTGCTGCCGCAGTGCGCCAAGCGCATGCACAAGATGGCACTCATCCGGTCCATGACCTCCGAGGTGGCGATTCACGACGTCGCGCAGCGCTACATGTTCAGCGGCACCCGCCCCCGCACCGAACTGCAGCACCCGAGCTTTGGCGCCGTGTTGAGCCGGGAAATGGGTTCGCGCGACGGCTTGCCGCCGTTTGTCGTCGTCCCGGACCGCCAGGCGGCGGCCGAGGCGGGCTTTCTCGGATCAGGCTATGACCAGTTCGTCGCCGGAGATCCGAAAGACAAGAACTATCGCGTGCGCGACGTGGCGCTGCCGGACGGCATGAGTTTTGATGAGGCGGTGGCCAACAAGAACCTGCTGCGGCAGTTGGACAGTGAGTTTGCCCGCGCCGAGAAATCGCCGCTCCTGGACAGCATGGACCTGTTCTACCAGAAGGCTTTTGAACTGGTCTCCTCCGCCGGCACTCGCAAAGCCTTTCAGATTGAAGAGGAGCCGGCCAAGCTGCGCGATGCCTACGGCCGCAACACGACAGGGCAGGGCGCGCTGCTGGGCCGTCGCCTGGTCGAGGCGGGCGTGCGTCTGGTGAGTATCTTTCAGGGTGGATACGACACCCATACCGGGCACGAAGCAGCCTACAAGCGAATTCTGCCCGAGTTCGATGCCGCCTTGAGCACGTTGGTCGACGACCTGGAGCAGCGGGGACTGCTCGAGACCACGCTCGTACTCGGCATCGGAGAGTTCGGAAGAACGCCGCAGATCAATCCCGCCGCTGGACGCGACCACTGGCCGGGCGCTTGGTCGATGGTGATGGCCGGGGCGGGGATCGAGAAGGGGGCGGTGATCGGCAAAACCGACGCGCGCGGAGCTTATCCCACTGAACGGCCCGTCTCGATCGAAGATATCGGCGCAACCATCTACAAGGTGTTTGGCATCGACTACCACAAAGCCTACGAGGGTCCGAACCGTCCGGTGCCGATCAGTACCGGGGTGCCGGTGAAGGAGATTCTGGCGTGAGCATCGGACAGCGGTGGCTGATGGGGATGTTGCTTCCTGCCGTGTTCTGGGGCGCGCCGGCGATCACTAAGATGAAGCCGCTGGGCGGGCTGCGCGGCGCCGCCGTGCGTATGGAGCTATCGGGCTCCGAGTTGGCTAACGTTGTGGGCGCCGACTTCGATACCCCGGAGATTCGCTGGCAGCGCACCCTGTCGGCGTCGAGTCGGCAGGTGGAAGGCGAGATCGTCATCGGCGCCGGGGCGGGGCTTGGGCCGCACCTGATGACCCTGCGCACCCTCGATGGCCATGCGGAAACCATGCTCTTCTACGTGGGCCAATTCCCGGCCGTGCCCGACACCGAGCCGAACGACACGCCGAGCAAAGCGCAGCCGATTCCGGCCCTTCCGGCTGAAATCTACGGCGAGATCGGCGCCGTCGAGGACTCGGACTACTTCGCCTTCGACGTGCAGGCCGGCGAAAGGCTCAACTTCGAACTGCGCGCCTATGAGTACGGTTCGCAACTGGAAGCCAAGCTCCACCTCTACGATGCCGGCGGACACCGCGTGGCGTTCAACGATGACTCCTCAGACTTTGATGACAACCCGGCCCTAACCCATCGCTTCGCCGCCGCGGGCCGCTACTTCGCCCACGTTGACCTGTACCGCGGTCCGCGCGCTTACGGCGCCCGCGTCAATAACTCCTATGTGCTGCGGATCTCGCGGCTGCCCGCGCTGCACCACCTCTCGCGCCTCGGCGCGGCGCCCGGCGCCACCGTCCGGTTCACCGTGGGCGGGGAAGGCCTCGACGGCGCTTCCGGTGGAATGCTCACGCAGGCTCGGCGCGCCGAGTACTTCCGCATGACCTATCCCACGACGATCCCGATCGCGGCCGAAGCGACGCGCCCGCAGCTTCTGCGGGGTGAGATCGTGCGGCGGCAGGCGGATCAGATTGAGATGGAGTTCCGTCTACCCGCCGGGATGCCGCCCGGCTTGTGGCGGCTCTCGGTCGCCGGTAAGGCGGGCGTGGCTGAAGGCGGCCTGTTCGAAATCGCGCCGGCGGCCGAGTTCGGCGAAGGGACGGAGCTCGACGCCCGCGGCGCCGGGGAGATTGCCGTCAATGGGATTCTCGCCGCGCCCCGCGAAAAAGATGCCTACCGGCTTCGCGTCAAGGCGGGCCAGCCGCTGCACATCTGGACCCTCTCGGCGCAACTGGGCCAGCCGGAATTGGATACGGTTATCGAACTCCGTTCGCTCGACGGCAAACTGCTGCAGGAGAGCGACGATGCCGTCACCGGAATCGCCTCGCTGGGCAACGCCGATAGCAGCCTGTTTTATACGCCTGCGGCTGACGAGGTGCTGCTGCTGACCCTCCGCGACCGGCAAAATCGCGGCGGTCCCGCCTATGCCTACCGTCTACGGCTGCGGCCGGAAAGCCCGCGCTTTCAACTCTGGACCCTGCCCGAAAATCTGACGATCTCGCGCGGCGGCAGCGCCGAACTGACGGTACAGATGGCGCGGGAGCCAGGATTTGAAAAGGAGGAGGTGAGCGTGTGGGTGGAAGGGATACCCGGCATGGCAGAGCCTCCCCGCGCCCGGTTTCGCGCGGACCAGGCCTGGGAACCCGGCGCCGATCTCCTCCAACAGATTACGCCGGAGGTCCAGATCCCGCTCCGGATTCCAGCCGGCGTCGCCCCCGGGCAGTACACCATCCGCGTGTTGGGGGTTGCCGCGAAAGAAGAGCAGCAGCCCGGTCGCCGGATTATTGAAGCGCATGCGAACCTGAAACGCGGTCCGTTAAATGGCCTGTTCAACTATACGCGGCGGCCCCTCGCGGCAGTGACGTTGAGCGTGGTGGAGCCCATGACGGCCGAACTCAAAACCGAGATGACCGCCCTCGAGGTACCGGCCGGTGGAGCGGCGCGCCTCCGGCTGGGCTTGACGAACGTGCCCGGCGGGTCGCCGGTGGTGCTGCGCGGGCTGCCGGAGACGGTAGCGTGGCGGCAGGTGGCCAGTTCGCCGCAGAGCGTCGAGTTTGAACTCGTGGCGTCGCCCGCGCTGGCCGGTAAGAGCTTCTCCTTCACGGCGGAGGCCAGCATCCGCGGACGCTGGACGGCCTCGCGCGAGGTGCAGTTGAAAGTCGATGTAGCACCGGCCTCCGCCCCCACCGAATCACGCGGCGTGCGCTAGAACAGCGCTACCGGGTGAGCGGATCCGTCATGCCCGCGCGCCACCGCCCGTACTCGGCCTCAAGATTGCTTACGATCTCTGGCCGTTCGGCGGCCATATCGTGCTGCTCGCCGGGGTCGGCGTCGAGATCGAACAACTGCCAATCGGTATCCTCGGCCAGCCGGATCAGCTTCCAACGGCCCTGGCGGATCGCGCGGTTATACTTGCCCGGCACCGGGCGCTGCTTGCCGCGCGGACCCAGCCACGGGCGGTTCTCCCAGCAAAGCACCGGGTGGGGGACGGCCGGGTTCGCTCCCGTGAGATAAGGCAGCAGGTCGACGCCGTCAAACGGGCGCTCCGTGGGTGGAGAGCCGCCCGCGGCGGCCAGCAGCGTTGGTGCAATGTCCATAGTCGAGACGACCCGCGAATAACGGCGACCCGCGGGCACATGGCCGGGCCACGCCACGATCATCGGCACGCGGATGCCCCCTTCCCAGAGGTCGAATTTGTAGCCGCGAAGCGGGGCGTTGCGCGCGGTGTTCCGGGTGTGGGGCGGCGTATGATTGCCGCCGCCACCGTTGTCGTTGACGTAGACAATCAGGGTGTTGCGTTCGAGCCCGAGTTCCCGGACCGCCTCGAGCACCCGGCCAATGTTACGATCCATGGCGCGCACCATGCCGGCGTACGTGCGCCGGTCCGGGCTGGTAGACTCGCCGCCCGTGCGGTCCCCCTCCGGCGCCTCGAGCGGGGCGTGTGGCGCGTTGAAGCCGAGATAGAGAAAGAACGGCCGGGCGCGACTCTTCCGGATAAACCCCACCGCCTCCTTGCCAAAGAAATCGGTCAAATACTCCGGCGTCGTAAACGGTTGGTTGTTCCTGTAAAGCTTGGCGGGAGGGAAGTAAGCCGACATGCCGCCTTCAATACCCACCCATTCATCGAATCCCCGTTGATCGGGCGTGGGCCCGTTGGGAGGGAAACGGTTTCCGCTCAGGTGCCATTTGCCGACCAGAGCGGTGGCGTAGCCCAGTTTCTTCAGGCGCATCGCCAGCGTGGTCTCTTCGAAAAAGAGACGCACCTCGTGGGGCTCGTACAGGTTGTCGTAGATGCCGAACCGCTCGTGGTAGCGGCCCGTGTTGATGCCCATGCGCGAGGGCACGCAGATCGGCGCCGTCGAGTAGGCCTGCGCGAACAGCGTGCCCGCTCTGGCCAGACGGTCCAGGTTCGGAGTGGCAATCTCAGAGGCGCCAAATAGCGGCAGGTCCCCGTAGCCAAGGTCGTCCGAGAGGATCAGGATCAGATTCGGCCGCGCCGGCCGCGCGGCCAGAGATGCCAGGAAGGATCTTCGCGTCATGACAGAGCAGGCTCCAGAATAAGAAACCCGCTCCCGCCTGCGGTTCGCAAACCACGGACGGGAGCGGGCGGAAGCAACCAGACCGAGAGCGGCCTAGTGGACCATGTTGTGCGGGTCGATCACGAACTTCTTGGCCGCGCCCTTGTCGAAGTCGAGATAGCCCTGCGGCGACTGATCGAGGCCAATCATCGTGACGCCCACCGCCTTGGCCGGATGCACCTTGCCGTAGAGAATCGCGTTCATCAGGTTCCGGTGGTAGCGCATCACCGGGCACTGACCGGTGCAGAAGGTGTGGGACTTGGCCCACCCAAGACCGATGCGGATGCCCAGCATGCCGATCTTGGCGTTGGCGTCCACGCCGCCCGGGTCGCCCGTCACGTACAGCCCGGGGATGCCGATGCCGCCGCCGGCCGTCGTAACGTCCATCAGCGAATTCAGCACCGTCGCCGGCCGTTCCACACTGGCTTCGGCCCCGTGGCCGCGCGCCTCAAAGCCCACGCAGTCCACCGAGCAATCCACTTCGGGCACGCCGACAATCTGCGCAATCTGTTCGGCCAGGCTCGCGCTCTTCTTGAGATCCACCACCTCGCAGCCGAAGCTCTTGGCCTGCGCCAGCCGCTCGTCGATGAGGTCGCCAACAATCACGCACGCCGCGCCCAGCAACTGGCAGCTCACCGCGCAAGCCAGACCCACCGGCCCGGCGCCGGCCACATAAACGATGCTGCCCGGGCCCACGCCCGCCGTGACGGCGCCGTGGAAGCCGGTCGGGAAGATGTCGCTCAGCAGCGTCAGGTCGCCAATCTTAGCCAGCGCCTGGTCCCGGTCCGGGAACTTCAGCAGGTTGAAGTCGGCGTAGGGAACCATCACATATTCGGCCTGTCCCCCGATCCAGCCACCCATGTCGACGTAGCCGTAAGCGGCGCCGGGGCGAGCGGGATTCACGTTCAGACAAATGCCCGTCTTGCCGGACTTGCAGTTCTTACAGCGCCCGCAGGCGATGTTGAAGGGCACGCTTACAATGTCGCCCTTCTTGAGGTACTCGACGTCGCGGCCGCACTCGATCACTTCGCCCGTGATCTCATGGCCGAGGACCAGGCCCGTGGGCGCAGTCGTCCTGCCGCGCACCATGTGCTGGTCGCTCCCGCAGATATTCGTCGTCACGATACGGAGAATAACCCCGTGCTGGCAGGGCCGGGGCAACGCGCCCGGGACATCCAACTCCAACTTCGGGAAATCAATTGACTGGACCTCGACCTTGCCAGGTCCCATATATACAACGCCACGGTTAGTTGCCATTTGGCCTCGATCACATCATAATCCGGAGCGCAGGTCAAGCCTTTCGTGAAGATTCCTCCCTTGACACCGTATAGGTGATAGTGATATCTCTTCTCCACCCAACTTATGGTCCGCCTTTCCATTCTCCTGGCGCTCCTCGCCCTCTCTCTCGAAGCCCAGAACGCACAGCTGCGGGGCTTGATTTCCGATCCCTCCGGATCCTCCGTACCTGGTGCGTCGCTCACCATTACCAACATGGCCACGGGTGTGGCCCGTTCGACGGCATCCAACGAACAAGGCCTCTACACCCTGCCCACCCTGCCCCCCGGTAAGTACACGATTGCCGTCACCCGGGAAGGCTTCAAATCGGTCCAGCAGAAAAATCTCGTCCTCCAGATCGGCGACCTCATCACCCTCGACATCCGCCTCGAAGTGGGCGCCTCCTCCCAGTCCATCGACGTTGTCGCCGAAATGCCGCTCCTCCGCAAAGACGACGCCCAGACCGGCCTCGTCATCGACAACAAGCGCATTCAGGAACTCCCCCAGTACAATCGCAACGCTCTCGCCTTTGCCCAACTCGCGCCTAACGTTAACGGCACCGCGGACCAGCAGGGCTACTCGACCGACTTCCGGATCAACGGTGGGCGCACCGCCAAGGCCGAATACATCATCGACGGCGTCGCGGTCACCACCGGCTTCCGCCACGACGTTCCTCCGTCGGTGCCCTCCATGGAGGCGGTGGGCGAGTTCAAGGTCATCACCAACGGACTGTCCGCCGAGTACGGACGCCTCTCCGGTGGCGCCGTCACGCTCGTCACCCGCAGCGGCACCAACGAATTCCACGGTTCGGCCTATGAGTTCTTCCGCAATGACAAACTCAACGCCAACGACTGGAACTCCAACCGCTTCGGCCGTGCCAAGGGCGTCTTCCACGACAACGTCTTCGGCGGCGCCCTCGGCGGACCCGTCTGGATCCCCAAAATCTACAAGGGCAAAGACCGCACGTTCTTCTTCGTCAACTACGAAGGCACCCGCCGCCGCACCGGCTCAAACGCCCAATTGGCCGGTGTGCCCTCCGACCTCGAACGCGCCGGCGACTTCTCCCAGTCGCTGATCGACAACGGCGCCCGCGTGCAAATCTCCGATCCCCTCACCGCCCGCGCCGAGGGCGGCCGCGTGGTCCGCTCCGCCTTCCCCGGTAACCGCATCCCGGCCTCACGCATCGATCCCCTTTCGAAGATCTTCCTCGACTTCTACCCGCGTCCCAACACCCCGCCGCGCCCCAACTCCTCGCACGACCAGAACTTCATCGGCTCGGCCTCCACGCCCCTCGACAACGACCGCTGGACCGGCCGCCTCGACCAGAACTGGTCCTCCAAACACAACTCCCACTTCACCATCACGCAGTTCTCCGAATTCTCCGCCGGCGTCCGCTGGCTCTCGGCCCTGCAGCCCGTAACCACCAACGATACGCGCGCCTTCACCATGGCCTTTGACCATAACTACCTGCTCAACTCCTCCACCATCCTGAACTTCCGCCTCGGGGCCGTGCGCTCGGTGGCCTTCTCCGGCGCGCAGGTGGATGCCGACGGGGCCGCCTGGGGCCTTTCTCCCGAGGTCATCAACCTGCTCGGCGGCACGAAGAATCGGGTGCCTTCGCTGGGCACGGCCGACACGATCAACGCCCTCGGCGGCGGGTCGGTCGCCGATAACCGTGACACCATCTACTCCGGCCAGTTCTCCGTGCAGAAACTCACCGGCCGCCACACCCTCAAGTTCGGCTACGAGCACCGGCGCTACTACTCCAACATCTACTCGGGCGGCTCCTTCTCTTCGGCCTCCATCCGCAGCGCCACCAGCCAGTACTTCGACGCGCCCAACAACGGCCAGGGCTCCGGCTTTGCCTCCTGGATGCTCGGCGTGGTCGGCGGCGGCTCCGGAACCCAACTCGCCGGCCCCGCCTCGCTGCAGAACTACCACGGTCTCTTCATCCAGGACGATTTCAAGGTCGCCAAGAATCTCACCATCAACGCCGGCCTCCGCTGGGATTATGAACCGCCGCGCACGGAGCGCTTCGACCGCCAGACGTTCTGGGACCGCAGCTATAAGTGGCCGGTCAATCCCGCGGCCGGATGGAACTGGAATGCCGCGCTGGCCCAGGCCGGCGCCACCGGCGCCAACGCACCGACACCCGAATGGACGCAGCAGGGCATCCTCGGCCGCGTTGCGCTGATGGGCACCAAAGAGTACCCCGGCCGCACCATGCAGCAACAGCAGTGGGACCGCCTGGGACCGCGGCTCGGCGTAGCCTGGTCGGTCAATCCCAAGACTGTCATCCGCGGCGGCTACGGCCTCATCTGGATGACCCTCACCGGCAGCTTCCACCTGAACGGCTCCCCCTGGAATATCGGCTACGGAGACGCTGCCCGCCTGATTCAGGGCGGCACGCCCGATGGCGGTCTGACGTTCCCGCTGCGCTTCTCAAACCCCATGCCGGGTGGCGCGGGCCTCGTCCGGCTGACCCGCGATATTGATGCCCTCAACCGCTCCGTCATGGGCAACTGGTTCGTCTCCTCGGCCACCAACCTGAGCCCGGGCTACGAGCACGCCTTCCACTTCGGCCTCCAGCGCGAAGTCGGCTCCGGCGCCAACGCCTGGCTGCTCGAGGCGAACTACACGGGCAACCTCGGCCGCACCCTCCCCTACTACCTCGGCACCGGCGAGCACATTCTGCCCGATGCTTACAACAAGATCGGCCCCCTCGGCCTGCGGCTGAACAATCAAGTCGCCAATCCCTACGCTGGCTTCGTTCCGCAATTTACGGGTATGGGCTCGGCGACGATTCCCTTCGGCCGCCTCTTCCAGCGCAATCCGCTCTGGACTGAGATCTGGACGCTCGGCGAACCGCTCGGTACCTCGAACTACCACGCCGGCTACGTCCAGGCCGAACATCGCTTCTCGCGCGGCTTCGGCTTCCTGATCAACTACACCTTCTCGAAGCTGCTCAACGACGTCGGCTCCTACGACGGCGGCTTCGGCATGCCCTATCCGCAGGCGGGCCTCCCGGTCTCGAATACCTACGGCGTGGCCACCACCGACATCACACACAAGCTGCTGTTCAACTACTCGGTCGAACTCCCGTTTGGCCGCGGCCGCAACTTCCTCAACTCCCCGAATGGTTTCGGCGCCAACGTCCTCGATCACGTCGTCGGCGGCTGGACGCTGGCCGGGACCACCACCATCCGCTCCGGCGTGCCGATTACGGCCCGTACCCCCTCCAATACCGTGGGCGGCCTCGGTTCGAACTGGTACAACATCGGCCACGGGCGCGATTCGCAGCCGGTGTTCGTGCCCGGCGTGGACTATCGCAACAACGTGAGCGGCCATACGGCGCTCGAAGGTGCCCCCGGCTTCCGGCCGTTCTTCAACCCGGACGCCTTCCGCGTGGTCCGCGATTTCGAGATCGGCGATGTGCCCTCGACGATGCCGAACTACCGGGCGCCGGGCTTCTCGCAGTGGGATCTGTCGCTGCTCAAGAGCTTCCGCATCTTCTCGGAGAAGCGGTCGCTACAGCTGCGCATGGAGGCGCAGAACCTGTTCAACAAGATGAATCCCGCCAGTCCCGGAAATGCGATTCTTTCGCGGACTTTCGGGGTGATCACCGGCCAGCAGGGTACGCCGCGCCGGATCATGGTGGCCGCTAAGTTCTACTTTTAGTCCGGCTGGTCCCGCCAGCGCTCGCTCGGCTCCCGGCGTGGGTTTGCCGTATCCCGGTGGATGCACCCGCATCCACCGACCCCCCGGGCGCCCGAGCGGCGCCAGTTCGAGTTTCGGCACGCGCCAGAATCACCCGCGCCGTAGCTGGGCATCAGAAAGCTGGGGGACGGCTTTTTGCGCCCGCAGATAGATACGGATCCTGGCAGAAGTTTTCTGAGTTCTGCACCGCGTCCTAACTTGAATTGCCGCCAAAGCCCGGTGGCCTTTTGACGTTGGGCCGGCTCTTGACCGTTGCCTTGACCTTGCTCCCTTCAGCCCGCGCGCTTCCGGCCCGGCAGATCCCAGAAAAGCCACAGCGCCACGGCCGACACGAGGATCGGAATCGGCCCGGCGTGGAAGGCCAGGTCGTACGACCCGGTCCGGTCAATGTACGCCCCCAGCGGCTTCTGCAGGCTCGAACCGCTGATCCAGGCAATAAAGCTCAACAATCCCGTAACCAGCCCGATGTGGCGCTGCGAAAGCTCCTGCGTGAAGGCGTAGTAGCACGGAAACACCCCCAGGCTGCCCGCTGCCGTCATCATCAGTACCGTCAGCGCGGCCGCCACCGGGGGCACTCCCGGAATCGTCCACTCCCCCCGCGACAGCGCCGGCAGCTGCGTCGCCGAAAGCACCAGCACCGCGCATACCGAAAAGACCCACCGGCGGGAGTTCAGCACCGAAAAGCCCTTCCGATGCAGCCATAGCGTGGCCGCCCCGGCGCCCAGGCAGCCAATGTCGGTCAGGATGTAATAGGCCGGTAGAATCTGCCCCAGCGTCTGCTGCTCCGTAAACGCGAGACCGGCCTTGTCCTGCAGCGCCAGCGGCAGCCACACCCGGTAGATCGACCACGTCGTGTTGATCGAGCAAACCACCACCACCAGCAGCCAGAAACGGTGGTCGCCGACCAGCTGCTTCAAGCCGGCCAGCCAGTGGGGACGCTCCTGCTGCTGCTCGGCGGCAGGCAGTGCAAAGCTCGCGCCCCGCATCGTCCACACCCACGCCGCCACCCAGAAGACGCCCATCGCGCCGATCGCGATGAAGGGCAGACGCCAGCTTCCCGGTGCCGGGGTGAGCATCGCGTTGATGATCAGCGGCGTCACAATCGCGCCAATCGAAACGCCCGACTGCAGGATCGAGTTCCCCAGCGCGCGCGCCTCGGGCGGCAACAGCCGCTGTGTCGTCTGCAGCGCGCAGGGCCAATGGCCAGACTCAAACAGCCCCAGCAGCGTCCGGCAGAGCAGCAGACTCGAAACCGTGTTCAGCCCCCCGAACTCGCCGGCGTATGCCGTCAGCACGCCCATCGCCGACCACAGCGTCAGCACGATCGGGTACACCCACTTCGGGCTGAACCGGTCCACCAGCGGGCCAAAAAACAGCGCGCCAAACGCAAAGGCGTAGCCAAAGAACTGCTCCACCATGCCGTAGTCGGCGTTGGTCAGCCGGAGCTCGTCAATCACCCGCCGCGAAACGCTCGCCAGCGTCATGCGGTCCATGTAGTTGATCGTGCTCGCCAGCAGCAGCAGACCGCACACCCACCACTTCCAACTCTTCGCGCTTCGGTCTACAGCCAACTGTGGCCATCCCACGCCGCCATGCGGCGCACGAAGTCAACCACTCCCTGCGAGAACTGGCCCAGCAGCGCTTCGCCCTTCTCCGGGCTCGCAAAGCGCGGTGAACCGATGTGGCCGGTCGGCGTGCGCTCTTTGGTAATCCAGCCGCGGTAGGCCGGATCGAACGCGTAGCCGTTCGGGACGTCGGCCAGCTGCGTCACGTCCCCCTGCACGAGGCCAGGCGCAATCACCATCATCATCGACGTCTCCCATTCGCAGGCATGGCCCATGTAGTTCTGCTCGTAGCCGGTCGGCGCGGCCAGGTCCCAATACGAAGAGAAGAGCAGCAGCAGGTCATGCCTCTGCCGGTACTGCTGGCGCAGTTCAAACACCACCTGCTTGGCCGGGACGATGTTGCCGCCGTGGCCGTTGAGGAAGTAAATGCGCTGAAACCCATGCTGCAGGTAGTTTTCCGCCAGCGCCGCCAGTAAATCGAGATAGAGCCGCGGCGGCGCGGAGACCGTGCCGGGGTAGTCCGTATGGTGGTGCGAATTGCCGAGCCACTGTAGCGGCGCGAACAGGGCTTCCGCGCCCAGCACGCCCTCGGCGCGCCGGACCACTTCGCCCAGCAGGAAGCTGTCGGTGTAGACGGGCAGATGGTGCCCGTGTTGTTCCACGGCGGCGATCGGCAGGATGACGGGAGTCGACTTCGGGATAGCCTGCACCTGCTGCCAGGTCAGATTCGCGGCGTACATAGGGTTATCGCTTCCTCGCGGGGATAACGGGCAGCACAACGTAGGATGGTGTTGCTTTGGTGTGCTGGATCGTCTGGGTGGCAATGCGGGTTTTCGTCGACGTGCCGAAGGCTTCGCCGGTGTTGGGGTTGCGGTCGAACTGCGGGAAGTGGGAGCTCGTGATGTCGATGCGAATCCGGTGGCCGGGCTGGAACTCGACGGCCGTTCCCACCAGGTCGATTGTGAACTCGTACGTCTTGCCCGGTTGCAGCAGCTGCGGCTTGTCCGCTCCGGCGCGGTAGCGGCCCCGGATGATCCCTTCGGCCATGTTCAGCGCGCGGCCATCGGGATAGACGTCAATGAGCTTGGCGACGAAATCGGTGTCGGGTCCATCCGTGGCGGCGTGCAGCACCACCTTGACGGGCCCCGCGATTTCGAGCGGTTCGCGGAGGTACTCCGAGGTGTAGCGCAGGATGTCACCACGCGAGTCAAACGGGCGCTGATCCTTGGGCCCGGCGGGCGTCGGCGTGCCGCAGCAGTTGTTCCCGCCCAGCGAGGGCACCGGGTTCTGCGGGTCGTAACGATAGCTGGCCGCCGGCGCGGCGGCAGCCGGTTCGGCCCAGTCGAGTTTGCCGCCGGCGTGCAGATACATGTTCTTGTACTGCGTGCGGGCAATGGGATATTCGTTCTCGCCGACCCACTCGTTGCGGCCCATCACGAACAGCTTCACGGGCGGCTCTTTATCGAGGCCATTGGCCAGGCCTTTCAGGTGGTAGTCGAAGTACTGCAGTTCGAGCGAGTGCTGGTCTACGTGCGCATGGGCGCCGAAGTCGAGGTCGCCAAATTTCTGCGACGAACCGTGGCCCCACGGGCCGATCACCAGCCGGGATTGCTTCCGGGCCTGTTCCGTCGCGCCTTTCTTTGACAGCAGCGCATAGCCGCGCAGCGTGCCCTGGCTGAAGATATCGAACCAGCCGCCAAACGTATGCGCCGGGGCCGTGATCTGGTCCATCACCTCTTCGGCGTTGAGCTTCTTCCAATAGTCATCGTAGTCGGGATGCGCAATCCAGTCCTTGTAGAACTGCGCGTTACGGCCGGCCAGCTGCTGCATGGTGTTGAGCGGCAGGTGGCGCTGCATCTGATCAAAGTGGATCTCGTCGACGCCGCCAATCGTATGCGGTCCCGTGTTCTGCATGATGCGGGACTCCTGCCGTACCGGGCCCCAGCCGAAGTTGAAGCTCAGCCGCCAGCCGCCGTTCAGCGTGATCCAGTCGTGGTAGAGGCTCGTCGCGGCCACCGCCGGGAACATGGCCACCAGATGCGGCGGCTTGGCCATCGCCGCGCGCCACTGCACGTGGCCGAGGTACGAGCCGCCCTGCATGCCCACCTTGCCGTTGGACCAGGGCTGCGCCGCGGCCCATTCCACTGTGTCGTAGCCGTCGTTGATATCGTCGCGGAAGGGCTCCCAGCGGCCTTCGGATTCGTGGCGGCCGCGGACGTCCTGGAAGACGAACACGTAGCCGCGCTGCGCGAAGAAGACGGCGGCGTCGTAGGCCGCAGGCGCGCGCTCGGTGGAGTAGGGCGTCCGGCAGACGATCACCGGATACTTGCCCGGCTTCACCGGCCGGAAGACGTCGGCGTACAGCTTTACCCCGTCGCGCATCGGAATCCCGACGAGGTTGTCCATCACGATGTCGTTAGTGGGCGCGTAGGCCTTCGGGAAGGTGGCCTGCGCCAGCAGGTGGAACGAAAGGGCGGCGAGGAGAAGTAGGAGGCGCATGATTAAGGGAAAGTATATATCGCGCCGCACCAATGCCCCAACCGAACGCTACTCTTCCAGATAGCGGCTCAATACATTGGCGGTGATCCGCGAAACTTGCGGGTCGACGAGCAGCGACGCGGGCCAGGTAATCGAGCTGGCGGCAAACACCGCCCCGCCCGAAGGCGTCTCATAACACGCCATCTCCGCCCCTCCGTTCTCCGGGTTCAGCCCCTTGGCCAGCAGCTCGGTCCCCGGCGGGGCATAGCGGCTGATCCGGTCCATCTCGTGGCCGGAGGCGCCGCCCGGACAGCGCTCCTGCAAGCTCGCCGCACCGAACAAATCGCCCTCCCGCAGGCCCGTTCCGGCGAAGACCCAGTGGTCCGGCTTCATCACCCGGTACGGCGCGCCGGTCATCAGCCCCAATGCCGAACAGGTCACGCCCAGCAGCGAGCCATCCGGCTCGTGAACCATGTGCATGCGGCTTTCATAGCAGGCGGGATCGGTCGGATCGACGAGATAGCCGGTTTCGTCCTCCTTCATCATCTGCGTCTTGCAGCGCATGGTGCCCTCGTCAAGAAACTCGACTTCGCACGAATAGCCGTTGGCCCCGAGGTACAGGAATCGCCCGCCCCGCTCATGCACCCAGGACTTGATCCGGTCAAACATCGGCACCGTGACGTACTCCGGATGCACGCTCGCAATCAGCACGCGGTAGCGGTCCAGATCCAGCTGGCCAAAGTGCAGGTGCGACTCGGCATAGAGGTCGTACTCGAATCCTTCGCGCTCAAGCCAGCCCAGCGTGCGCCATTCGGCCGGCGCCAGATGGCTCGCCTGCCGGCCCGCGATCGGATCCGTCACCTGCGTCTGTTCCGGTACGTGGCAGCCGATCTCCGGCCGCTCAAACGAGATCGGCGGATAGTGGTCGTTCGGGTAGCGGAAGCCCGAAAAACCGGTTTTCTGGTAGCGTTCGAGATCGAGCCGCGCGTTCAGCGGAGGCGCCGCCGGCAGGCCTTCGGGATGGATGTAGTTGCTGCGTCCCCCGAAGTTGTTATACGCGTTCCAGTTGATGTTCGAGCAGAGCACGGCGATCTTCGCTTTCGGCGCCGCCGGGGCGACAATCCACGGGAACGAGAAGAACGCCCCGGACTCGCCCTTGGCGTGCAGATAGTACAAGCCGCTTCGCTCGGGGCCGGTGACAAACTGCGTATGGTGCGGATTGTCGTAGCCGCGTTTGTTCCATTCGACGCCGGTCTGCGCGTAGTCGCCGTCCGGCGTCACCTGCATCGTCGCCCGCGGACCGTGCTCATCAAACCAGCCGATATCGCGGATATGCTCCTTGCGATAGCCGTACCGCCAGACGCTCAAATGATACGGCTCCACCGCGTGCACCCGGAACTCGCTCCGCTCCCCGCTCCGGACCCACTTCGGCCACACATAGCCCAGCAGACTGTCCGACAGCAGCCGGAACTGATAGGGCCTCGCCGCATCGGCCACCATCTCCACGCTCTTTGCGCCATAGCCGCGGCAGCACAGCGACACGCGATACGGCCCCGGTTCGAGGTCCGCATAGACCGCCCCTCGCGGCGTCGACCGTACCACCGCCACCGATTCGCCCTCCCGCTCGAACTCCACCAGCACCTCGCCGATCGCAAGGTACCGCTCATCGCTCACGTAGCCAACCAGCATCTACTCTCCTTTCCGCCCCGCCCGGCTGCCGGCCACACCCAGCGTCAGCGCGCAAAGCATTCCGAACAGCGACAGGGCGCTGAAAACGAACAACGTACCATAGGCCGGCCGCAGCGCACCGACCAACAGCGGCGCCAGCGTCCCGCCCAGCGCCGAGATCATGTTCACCGATCCCACGGCGAGTCCACGGCAATCCTCGGGCACCACCTCGAAGGCAAACGCAATGTAGTTGGCCGAGTAGAAGCCCTTGAAGATGGCGTAGAGCGCCGTGGCGGCCTGCACCTGCGCCAAGCTCTCCCCGGCGCCGATCCCGTAGAAACACCCGCACGCCAGCAGCAGCCCGCCCACCATCACCGCCAGCCGCCCTCGCCGGTACCGCGTCGCCACCCAGTCGCCGAGACAGGCGCCCAGAAACATCCCCGTGATCATGGGCACCTCAATCGCCGTCGTCGCCGCCACGGCCGCCTGCGTCATCGGCAGTTGAAACCGCGCGTGCAGAATATCGGGCAGCCACGTGTAGAGCGTCCACACGTTCGACCCCACGGCCACCGCGCACAGGCAGATCAGCGCATAGGACGGAATCGCCAGCATGCGGAAAAAGCTGGTGCGCGGCGCGGGCGGTCCGTCTGCTGCCGGGGCCGCTGCCGCCGGCCCCGCCTCGCGCAGCACCAGACGCAACACCAGCGCGTAGGCCGCCGTTACCCCGGCCAGCCCCCATAGCATCGCCCGCCACCCCAGGCTCTCCGCCCCCGCCGCGCCGTAGTATCCGCCCGCCATCACCCCCACGCTCTGCCCCGTCGAATGCAGCGCAATCGCCCGGGCCCGCGTCTCCGGTCCGTGCATCGTGCCAATCAACGCCAGCGCCGCCGGCACGTAGAACGACTGCGCCAGGCCCATCAGCGACCGCCCCGCCAGCAGCCACTCCGGCGTCGACGCCAACCCCGTCAGCGCCAGTGCCGCGCCGGAGCACAGCAGACTCGCGGCGATCAACCGCTGTTTCGACACGCGGTCCGCTACCCCGCCGCCGAATGCGTTCGCCACCCCGTAGACCCAGCCGAAAACCGTCGTCGTCAGCGCCAGCTGCATCTCCGTGAATCCCAGCTCCGAACGCAACACCGGGAAGATGGAGTACAGCGACTGCCGGGCCATGTACGCCAAGGCAAAGGCCACCCACAGGAAGACGATCAGACCCCAGCGGCCGCCCCACCGCGCTACCTTGCTGCCGTCTTCACTCATGGAACCTGCCCATCATAACTCCATCCCGGGCCTCCCCCACCCGGGCGGGTTATTCCGCTACCACGTCAGCCGCAGCGTTAGCTGCAGATTGCGCGGCGTGTTGTTCGAAAAGCGGGTCAACAGAATGCCGCTCGTGCTGTCGGGCAGCGGCAGTCCCGGATTGTTCAACACGCCGAAGAAGTCCACGTTCAGGCGGGCCACCAGGCTCTCGTTGATCCGTACCGATTTAAATAGCGACGAGTTCAGCGCAAACACCCACGGCGCGGGCAGAAACTGGTTCCGCCACGGGTGCAGGTTCGTGTTCACCGAGGTCTGCTGCAGCGCGCCGTTGGCGAGCCGCACAAAAACAGTGTTCGTCTCGTAGAAGCGGGCGTTGGGGTCGTTCGGATTCGGCGTCGCCGGCGTCGGCCAGACCGGCTGGCTCGAAGGCTGGTAGCTCGAAGGAACGCCCATCACCCCGTTCGGCTGGCCGTTGGCCGCCGTCGAGTTGATCCGGTTGGCCGGAATGTAGCCGTTGTAGTAGAGCCAGCCGTCAAAGCACACGCCGCTGCGGCAGTCCTTCACCGGCACGTTCCGGTCGTTCAGCTGCACCGTGCCCAGGCTCCCCCAGTTGCCGGCGCCGAGTGTGAAGTACCGGCTGAACCACTCGCCGTTGCCGCCCACCTGCCAGCCGCCAATCAGGGCGTCCACGGCGCGATTGGCGTTCCGGCCCCAGTGCTTGCCTTTCCCGAAGGGCAGATCCGCCACCCAGTTCCAGTTCAGGCGGTGCTTCGGTATCGAAGGGTCGCGCCGGTAGTTCAGGAACCGGTTCAACTGGTTGTAATCCTCGGGTACCGCGCCGCGCAGATAGAGATTCGGCGTCAGCATGTTGTCATCCCGCCAACCGTCGCCCGCCACCCGCATGGCATTCGAAAGTGTGTAGAAGAACTGGAAGCCCAGGCCTTGCGCGTAGCGCCGCTGCACTTCGAGGGTGATGTTGTTGCTGTTCGACCAGCCCGTCTTCCGGTACTGCTGAATGGTGCCAAGCGTCTGCCGGTCATGGTTACGGCGGATCACCCCGGCGAACTCACCCGAAGGCAGCGGCTGCCCCGTATTGGAGAACCAGACGTAGTCGTTCGGGGCGTTGTTGTAGCTGTACCACTGGCTCAGTCGCATGCCGTGCGTGCCGACGTAGGCCACCCGCAGGCTCGTGTTCGCGAACAGCTCCCGCTCCACTGCCAGGTTCCACTCGTGGGCCCGCGCCGTCGGCTGGTTCGGGTCGAAGTGGTACATCACGCCCGCCCCGCGGGCAATCGTCAGCCGGCGATTGATGTCAATCACGTTTGCGCTGTTCTGCCCCGCCACCACCGTGGGAACCGAACGCAGCAGGAAATTGGGCAGGCCGTCCGGACTCGTCTGCGCGTTGGTCGGGTTGAATTCTAGCACCGCCTGTCCCGGCGCATTCTGCGCCATCGTGGCGTTGTACAGCCGCAGCGACTCCGGAAAAGCAAACAGCGCGTAGCCGCCCCGGATCACCATCGGTCGGCTCCCATCCCGCAGCCGGTAGGCAAATCCGGCCCGGGGGCCGAAGTCCAACCGGTTCGGGTTGACAAACCGGGAAGGCAACCCGGACTGCTCCACCTGCTGGTAACGGATATTGATGGCATCATACGCCTGCACGATGGACGGCAGGGTCAGTCCCAACTGCGCCAGGTTTTCAAGCGGCCGCCCCAGCACCACCGTGCGGGCGTCCATGTTGTATCCGATCAGGCCGTTGTTGGCCTCCACCGGGGGCACGTTGTACTCATAGCGCAGACCCAGATTCAACGTCAGCCGCGGACGCACCTTCCAGTTGTCTTGAAAATAGAGGGCCCGTTCGCCGGACCGCATCCGGAACCAGCCGCGGTTGAACCGCGCGTTGTAGTTGGCCAGCCCCATGTGGAAGTTGGCGCTGTTATGGCCGGTCAGCGGCAGCGAGCTAAACGCTGAACCCGTCGAAGGATCAAACAACCCGCTCGCGTTCGTCGCAAAGTTGTGATTGCCGGCGGCCTCCGTCTGGTCCACCAGCGTATCGAGCCGCTCATAGCGGAACCGCCCGCCGAACTGAAATTCGTGCCGGCCGCTCACCTTCGTCAGGTTCTCGTCAATCATCACCACATTCGCGTAGTTCAGCGTGTAATTGATCCCCGTGTCCCAGTTCATGCGGAAACCGGCGTTCTGAATGCGCGGATGTCCGCCCCCGTTGAAGGGGTTCGGCAGTCCATACTCCCGGGCGATGTTCGACAGGCCTCCCAGCGGAATCTGCCCGCGATAATCCCGCGCCACGCTCACCACCGTCTCGCTGAAGAACGTCGGAGAGAAAGTGTGCGTCCACGAAGCTACCCCGTTGTCGTTCTGCCCTTCGTCAATCGCGCCATTGGCTCGGCCGTCGAGCGAGGTGGGTGTCCCCGCATCAATGCCGCTCGACGTACGCCACGCGTAGGAGCGGTTCGAGGAGTAACGGAAAAAAATCTGATCCTTGTCCGAAAGCCGGTGGTCGACGCGCGCCGTCACCGTCCAGTCGTTCCGGTTGCTGAAGCCGGTTCCGAACCAGTTATCGGTCACCAGCGGATTCACATCCGGCTGCGTGGGCAGCGGCGTGATGTTGTAGAGCGCGGTGGCCAGCGGGCTGCGCCGGTTGGCCGGAATCCGGTTACCCACAAACGGTACCCGGCTCCAGTTCTGCTCCCGGCCCGCCGTGCTCCACGGATCATACAGCGTAAACCGGCGCCCCGCGCCATCGATCAATCCGCTAAAGTCGCCCTCCCGCATCGCGGCCGTTGGCATCGTAATCGCCCGCGTCGCCGCCGAACGCAGCCGCAGCCCCTCGTAGGCTGCGAAGAAGAACGTCCGGTCCTTGCCCTTGTACAACTTCGGCAGCGTGATCGGCCCTCCGGCCGAGGCCCCAAACTCGTTCCGAATCAGCTGCGGCGGCTTGGTGAAGAAATCCTGTCGCGCCCGCGCCACCCCCAGCCCACTGTTCCGGTGCGTTTCAAACAGCGCTCCGTGAAATTGATTCGTCCCCGCCTTCGTCGTGATCACAATCGAACCCGGCCGCGGCATCTTCGCCGACGAGTTACTCGTCTCCACCAAAAACTCGCCAACCGTATCAATCCCCGGAGGACGGTTCGGCAGCGACGCCCAGTCGCGGTTCGACAACAGCGCCCCGTCCTGCACATACTCCATGGCATAACGAAGGCCGAACAACCGAGGCACCGATCCGGACTCCAGCCCCGGCGTCGTCATCAGCACCAGGTTCTGCAAAAAACGCCCGTTGATCGGCAGCTGCTCTATGCGCTCCCGTTCCAGCACATTCGACAGCGTCGGTCCCGTGGTTGTCACGAGCGGCGTCACATCGCCCGCTACCGTAATCGCCGTCCCCGTCTGCCCTACCTTCAGAGTCGCGTCAATCTGCGCCGCCTGCCCCACCACCAAGGTCAAACTCGCCTTCCACGTCTCCATCCCCGCCGATTCCACCGTAAGTTCATACGGGCCCCGCTGCACGGCCGGAAACACATAGAAGCCGGCGCTGTTAGTCTGGCCGCTGAAAGTAACCGCCGTCTGGCTCTGGACGAGCACTACCTTGGCCCCGGGAATGACCGCTCCGGTCGTGTCCCTTACCGTTCCCTGAATACTGCCCGTACCGGTCTGCGCGCGCACTAAAACCGACGCCAGCACCCAACTGATCAAAGCACCGCGAGATACCCACTGAAACAAACCCATGGCCGTTAGGATAGCGCGCCCGCCCATCATCTCGAAGACACTCCTCCCCGTCTTTCGTGCCCGAAGCGATTAAACTTACAGGATGCGTCCCCTCCTCGTCGCGCTCGCCCTTACCCTTCCCGCCCTCCCCCAAACCTTCACTTCCCGCCTCACCGGCACCGTCACCGACCCCTCCAACGCCCTCGTCGCCCGCGCCGCCATCACCGCCACCAATACCGGCACCGGCGTCAAAAAAACCGCCGTCACCGATGCCTCCGGCGTCTACACCATCCCCCTCCTCCTGCCCGGTGTCTACGATGTCCGCATCGAAGCCGCCGGCCTCCAATCCCAGCTCCGCGCCGCCGTCACCCTCGAAACCAATCAGACCGCCACCCTCAACTTCGCCCTCGCCCTCGCCACCACCACCGCCGAAGTCACCATCACCGCCGATGCCCCCCTCCTCCAGTCGGAAACCTCCGGCGTCGGCGCCACCCTCGAAACCAAACTCATCGAACGCTTCCCCCTCCCCCAGCGCGACGTCATGGGCCTCGTCCGCTCCCTGCCCGGCATCATCGCCGGCTCCCAGGTCGGCGACGCCCGCGGCGGCCGCAACGTCTTCAACTCCAACTTCTCCGTCGGCGGCGGCCGCACCTCCACCAACGAAGTCCTCCTCGACGGCGCCCCCAACACCGTCGGCGACTTCAACGGCGTCGCCATCGTCCCCCCGCAGGACTCCGTCCAGGAGCTGCGCATCGAAACCTCCTCCTATTCCGCCGAGTTCGGCCGCACCGGCGGCGGCACCGTCAACATGGTCACCAAAGCCGGCACCAACCAGTTCCGCGGCAACGCCTTCTACTACGTCCAGAACGACGCCTTCAACGCCAACAGCTTCGTCAACAACCGCAACTCCGTCTTCACCGTCGATGGCCGCGCCGTCGCCAAGCCCGTCGTCCGCCGCCACCAGTACGGCTACACCTTCGGCGGCCCCGTCCTCATCCCCCGTCTCTACAACGGCCGCAACAAAACCTTCTTCTTCACCGCCTACGAAGGCCGCCGCGATACCGACCCCACCCAGGGCTTCAACTCCATCCCCACCGCCCGTGAACGCTCCGGCGACTTCTCCCAAACCGTCTTCGTCCGCCCCGGCGCCGCCACCGGCGACCTCATCCGCATCTTCGACCCCCTCACCAGCCGCACCGTCAACGGCGCACGCACCCGCGAAGCCTTCCCCGGCAATGTCATCCCCGCCAGCCGCATCAACTCCATCGCCCGCAACGTCCTCGCCCTCCTCCCCGCGCCCAACCAGCCGGGCGACCCCATCACCCAGCGCCGCAACTTCTTCTTCAACGGCAAAAACTCCTACACCCGCGACGTCTTCTCCGCCCGCGTCGACCAGTTCTTCAACGAAAAACACCGCCTCTTCGTCCGCGTCAACTGGCAGGAAAACCTCTCGGAAGTCCCCAACTCCGCCATCCGCCTCCCCGACTCCGGCACCGTCTACGACGCCTTCCGCAACGTCGGTCTCGACGACACCTGGCAGCTCTCCCCCCGCTGGACCAACGTCTTCCGCGCCAGCTTCGCCCGCTTTCTCGCCAACCAGCTCCCCCGCGGCCCCTTCCCCTTCGACCCCACCTCGCTCGGCCTGCCCACCTACTACCGCGACAACGCCAATATCCCCATCCTCCCCAACTTCTCCTTCGGCTTCGTCGACGTCGGCGGCCGCGCCTACAACTACCAGCCCCGCGACACCCCCTCGTTCCAGAACCAGCTCGTCCGCAGCTCCGGCAAGCACAACACCCGCCTCGGCTTCGAACACCGCATCTACAAGTTCTACCCCTTCCAGGTCTTCAACCCCACCGGCTCCTTCTCCTTCGGCTCCAACTTCACCCAGCAGGACCACCTCGCCGCCGCCCAGCCCGGCCAGGGCCTCGGCCTCGCCTCCATGATGCTCGGCGCCGGCTCGTTCGGCTTTGAAAAGGTCGAACCCCTCACCGCCCTCAACAAATACTGGGGCGGCTACCTCCAGGACGACTACCGCCTCTCCTCCCGCCTCACCCTCAACCTCGGCCTCCGCTGGGACACCGAAAGCGGCGCCATGGAATCCCACAACCGCCTCAGCTACTTCGATCCCACCGCCAGCCTCAACCTCCCGGGCGGCTACAAAGGCGCCATGTACTTCACCGGCAACGGCCGCCCCCGCTCCATCCGCCAGGCCAACTACGGCAACTTCCAGCCCCGCATCGGCTTTGCCCTCCGGCTGACCAACAAAATCGTCACCCGCGCCGGCTACGGCATCTTCTTCCTCCCCGTCGCCACCGAAACCGGCATCGTCACCACCCCCTTCAACTACTCCCTCGCCGCCGACGTCCTCAACCCCGACTACACCCCCCGCAACACCCTTTCGAATCCCTTCCCCGCCGGCCTCCGCCCTCCGGAATCCGCCAACCGCATCGAAGACGGCACGTACCTGCTCGGCAGCTTCCCCGGCGCCGGCACCGTCCTCCGCGATCAGAAGCCCGGCTACATCCAGCAGTGGAACTTCGCCCTCTCCCGCCAGGTCGGCCGCTCCAGCGTCATCGACGTCACCTACTTCGGCTCCCGCGGCGTCCATCTTCCCATTCCCTCCATGCAGCTGAACCAGATCGACTCCCGCTATCTCGCCCAGGGCAAGGCGTGGCTCGAAACCCCGGTCGATAACCCCTTCTTCGGCCGCTTCAGCTCCGGCATGCTCTCCACGCGCCAGGTCCCCCGTCTCCATCTCTTGAAGCCCTTCCCGCAGTACGGCGCCGCCGGCACCGGCCTCGCCGCTGCCTTCGCCGGCGCCCTGCTCTACAACCGTCCCCCTGTCGGCGACTCCATCTATCACGCCGTCACCGTCAAGTTCGAACGCCGCTTCGCCGCCGGCCTCTCCGTCAACGCCCACTACACCTTTTCAAAGCTCATCGATATCGGCGGCGTCGGCAACGGCAACGCCTTCAACGATCCGTCCGCTTTGCGCGATATCTACAACATCCGCCTCGAACGCGCCGTCTCCACCTGGGACGTCCCCCAGCGCTTGATTCTCACTTACAGCTACGCCCTCCCCTTCGCCAAGGGCAATCGCTTCCTCGGCGGCTGGGAGCTTTTCGGCTTCCATACTTATGAATCCGGCCGCCCCGTCGTCGTCGGCGGCCCGGACCTGTCCCGCCTCGCCGGCGCCGGGCCCTCCCGCGCCTTCCTGACCGGCGCCGAACCCCGCCTCGCCTACCAGACCGCCATGGCCAACGCCCGCGACTTCGACCCCCGCTGCGCCTGCTCCAAGCCTTGGTTCAACACCGCGGCCTTCGTCACCAACGCCGCCCAGATTCCCGAATACGTCATCCCCAACGGTCCCCGCACCATGCCCAACCTCCGTCAGGATTGGACCCGCAACGTCGACGCCGTCCTCACCAAACGCTTCCGCGTCACCGAATCCATCAACGCCCTGCTTGATATCCGCGCCTTCAACCTCTTCAATTCGGTCTGGTTCGCCGGCCCCAACGCCACCGTCACGTCCAACACCTTTGGCTCCGTCACCGCGGTCAACTCCGCCCCGCGCCGCCTCGAAATGGGCCTGAAACTGAACTTCTAGCTTCGCTCCGCCGCGCCGGCAGTAGTATGCTGTGGACCTAAGGCATGAAAGCACCCCGCCGCAAATTCCTCGCCCTCTCGGCCGCCCTCACCGCCTCCTGCAAAAAGGCCGAAGTCCCCTCCGAGTCCGGCGCCCACATGCGCCCCTACGGCGAACGCGCCCCCCAGGAGCAATCCGTCCGCATCATCCGCGAACTCACCAAAAGCCCCGGCACCGGCTCCTCCCGCACCCCGCTCCACGAAATCTACGGCATCATCACCCCCTCCGCCCTCCACTTCGAACGCCACCACGCCGGCGTCCCCGCCATCGACCCTGCCACCCACCGCCTCCTCATCCACGGCCTCGTCGACCGCCCGCTCTCCTTCTCCCTCGCCGACCTCAAATCCTTCCCCTCCCTGTCCCGCATCTGCTTCCTCGAATGCGGCGGCAACAGCGTCGGCGACTACAGCGGCAACCACCAGCCCACCGTCCAGGGCAGCCACGGCCTCCTCAGCTGCTCGGAATGGACCGGCGTCAAACTCTCCCGCGTCCTCGCCGAAGTCGGCGTCCAGCCCGATGCCCAATGGATGATCGCCGAAGGCGCCGACGCCTCCATGATGACCCGCAGCATCCCCATGGAAAAGGTCCTGCACGACGCCATGCTCGTCTACGGCCAAAACGGCGAAGCCCTCCGCCCGGAACAGGGCTACCCCCTCCGCCTCATCCTCCCCGGCTGGGAAGGCAATACCAACGTCAAATGGCTCCGCCGCCTTGAGTTCACCCGCGAACCCGCCCAATCGGCCAAGGAAACCGCCAACTACACCGAACTCCTGCCCAACGGTCAGGCCCGCCAGTTCAGCTTCGTCATGGACGCGCGCAGCGTCATCACCAGCCCCTCCGGCGGCATGAAACTGGCCCGCAAAGGCTTCCACGAAATCACCGGCTTCGCCTGGACCGGCCACGGCAAAATCGCCCGGGTCGAAGTCTCCGTCGACAACGGCCAAACCTGGGCCCTCGCCGAACTCCAGGAACCGGTCCTCTCCCTTGCCCTCGTCCGCTTCCGCTTCCCCTGGCGCTGGGACGGCGCGGAAACCAGAATCATGTCCCGCTGCACCGACGAGACCGGCTACGTCCAACC